>CAZHMN010000016.1:0-14034 GCA_964533705.1 uncultured bacterium | reverse complement strand
CTGCTGCCTCAGCGATTTGAGGATCGGGAAGGTGTGATTGTCGCTCTTCGGGATTTATCTAAAAGAACAGCACAGAGCGGCGACTTTTTTGCAGATGCATTGGGCGACGTTGGAGAATTTCTAGCAGCGTTAGGCCATGAGGTACGCAATCCATTGACCGGAATCAGTACCAACGTGCAGTACATGGAGATGACCTACGCCGATACGGAAACGCAAAAAGAGATATACCGGGACATCATGGCGGCCGTCAAAAGGCTGGACCTGATGTTTCGCGAAATTTCCGATTACATTAGGCCCATGGAGTTGAAACCGTCTCAGAGCGACCTGAATCAGCTTCTGAATGAGGCGCTTGCAGAGCACGAAGAAATGATCAGCGGCCGTAAGAGAATCGAAGTAGTCAAACAGCTGGATTCGGCACTCCCCGAAGTTGATGTGGATGCCGCTCGTTTTCATCGTGCGCTATCTCTTCTGGTTGAACATTGCGCCAATGCAGCCAATGAGGAGGGGCGCATTACCTTAAGTACCCAGGCAGCTCCGGAGGCTATTTCACTGGCTATTTCACACGATGGAAAACCTCTGAGCGCACAAAGCCTGAAGCAACTATTTCAGCCACTACCTTCGCTGAAAAGCGCCGAATCCGGAATGGGTCTGGCGTATGCCAAGCGGATTTTCGATGAGCACAACTGCCACCTCGAAGTCGAAAGTGAACATGGGCGTGGCAGCACCTTTACTGTAATATTTCCACTGCGGGTAAGGTCAAGCTCCAGAGAAAGTGAATAATGGTTTGGCGGATTCTTGTTATAGATGATGATGTGGCCATTTGCCGCTCAATCAAGCGAATTCTGGAGGCGGATGGTTACAAAGTGGCCACTGCCGAGACCGGCGAAAAGGGCCTGAAAATGGTTGATCAATCCAGCTACGATCTGCTTCTTTTGGATTTACGTCTCGGGGGGATTGACGGCCTGGAAGTCTTGAAACAGGTTAAGGAGAAAAATCCCGACCAGTTGGTCATCATGATTACGGGTTTCGCCAATGTAGCCAGCGCCGTGGAAGCTATGAAACGGGGCGCCTACGATTACATTCAAAAACCCTTCAGCACCGATGAATTGAAATTGGCCATGCAGAAGGCCGTTGAGACGGTAGCACTTAGAAAAGAGGTCGAGGAACTCCGCCAACGCCAGATGGAGAAGAACAAGTTTGACAAGATCATCGGCAGCAGCCAGGAGATTAAGAAGGTGCTGTCGCTGGTTCGCACCTTCGCCCAGACCGATATCACCGTGCTGATTGAAGGGGAGAGCGGTACGGGCAAAGAGCTGGTGGCCGAATATCTGCATTACCTCTCGCCTCGTTATGCCCAGCCCTTCATCGCCTTGAACTGCGGCGCCGTCGCCAAAAACCTGATCGAAAGCGAGCTCTTCGGCTATGAGAAAGGCGCTTTCACCGGCGCGGACCGCACCGGGCACATCGGCTTCATCCAACGCTCCGATGGCGGCACTCTGTTCTTGGACGAAGTGGCCGAATTGTCGGAAGAAGCCCAGGTGAAATTCCTGCGCGTGCTGGAACGCGGCGAGTTTTACAGGGTGGGGGGGACGAAGCTTTCCAGAGTTAATCTGCGCGTCATTGCAGCCTCGAATTCACCCCTTGACGTCGCCGTGGAAGAAGGTCGTTTCCGCAGTGATCTATATTACCGGTTAAACGTCGCCCACATCGAGCTCCCGCCTTTGCGGGAGCGGCGAGGAGACATCATCCAATTG
Organism: uncultured bacterium; assembly: GCA_964533705.1. GTDB lineage: Bacteria > Electryoneota > B3-LCP > B3-LCP > B3-LCP > CAZHMN01. The sequence continues at coordinate 12,280 of CAZHMN010000016.1, read as the reverse complement.
GCCAAATTTTTCATGGATGAATTCAACCGCAAATTCGGGCGCCAGATCCGCGGGTTTACGAAAGCAGCCGAGGAAGCTTTGATGTCTTACACCTGGCCGGGTAACGTGCGCGAACTGCGAAACATCATAGAAAGAGTCTCCCTTCTCAGCAGTAACCCCGTCATTGATGCCGGTGACCTGGCTTTGGCCAAACTAAACGGTCAGCAGGGCGAGGGTCTGTTCGTAAACCTCAATATTGACCTGAATAAAACAACTAACGCGATTCGTGAAGCTAATTATCAGCTAATTCAAAAAATCCTGGAAATTACATCAGGGAACAAGGCACAAGCCGCCCGCCTTTTAGGCATCCCCAGAGGAACTCTCCGGTATCACCTGGCCAGGGACAGCCAATCGTGAAATCTCGCCTGCATCGTTTTTTACTTGACCAGGATATGGCGAATATCCGCCGGCTTCTACTGTAACCAACCCATTCTTGACCCCCAATTTAAATGCAGCCGAAGTAAAAGTCATCTTTAAAAATTTTTAAGGGATTCATTTAACCGGGATCATTATGTGTTATTCGCTATAAAATAATTATTTAGATTTATTTATACTCTCTCAAGCAGCGGAAACAGACGATAAACGGCATATAGTTTGCTTTAACTTCGATCGCAGGATGAACGTTGCGGATCGGAGATTTCATGGAAAAGAGAAAGAGACTGCTGATCGTTGAAGATGATCGAATTGTTAAAAATTCACTTGAGAGGTTACTGCAAGGAAGCGAATGTGACATCGTTAGTGCCTTGACTGGAGAAGAGGGATTGGAGAAATTCGAGTGTTCCCCCTTCGACCTGGTTCTGACCGACCTGAAACTTCCCGGCATGGATGGCATCGAGATGATTTCCAGGATGCGGCAGAAGGATGATGCGCTTCCCTTTATTGTTCTGTCCGCATATGGCGAAGTTGATGACGTGATAAAGGCCATGCAATTGGGTGCAATTGAATTCTGTCAAAAACCCTTTGACGCGCAACAGATTTTAGATTTAACGCGGAAACATATAAAAGCCCATCCATCGGGGGCAACTGATACTCGGGATTCCGCTAGAAAATCCCGGAAAAACGCGGAGACGATCATGAAAACGACTTCGACCGCCGATCGTAAACGGGAGGAGAAGATCTCATTGGAAAATATCAGGCTCCTGCAAACGCTTCTGGCTCCCTATATCAGCGTCGGCCGACAGGGAACGGGGATCACACACAATTTAAATGGCCCGTTGACCGGGATGATGGGTCATGTCGAACTCATGAAGCTGAAACACCCCGAACTGGACGCGGATCTCGACATCATTATTAGTCTGGCGAAAAAACTGCGTGATCTCATTGCCGAACTGCAGGTAAAACATGAGAACGAGACGATTCGTGAGGCCCAGCCTCAGAACATAAATCAGATTTTGCGCGCTGAAATGAGTTACTTGAATTCGGATCTCTTCTACAAACACTACATTAACCATGAGAGTAATTTTCAAAAATCGTTGCCAAATATTATAGGTATTTACGCCGATTTCGCCCTGGCATTCGAAGAGATTCTGATTAATGCAGTTGATGTCCAACGCGACCGAAAGGATGGCTGGATGCGCGTGACCACCTGCAGCGATAAAGAAGCGATCTATATAGAAGTTGAAGACCAGGGTCCGGGTTTCACGGATGAAGCGCTGAAGCACGCCTTCGAGCCGTTCTGGCCTGATATCCGCGTCCTGGAGGACGGAAAAGTACATCCAGGTATGGGTCTGTATTTTGCCCGGCTCTGGCTTGAACCTTACGGTGGCCGGATCGAGTTGGGAAACCGGGAAGAGGGGGGCGCGCGAGTCAGGATTACTCTGCCTCAGCGAACGGGCTAATCGAGTTAGGTAACCAAAAAGACTGTGTAACGCCGGCGCTCCAGGGGGAACGGCGCCTGCGAATGTTAAAGCGGGAATCGGGAAGAGAGTTTTTCCTGATCCCCGCTTTGTACGTAACAGATGACATAGAATCTCGGCGGTAAGACATCCGTCCAGCTCCATCACTATGCCAGGCGTTCGACTGATTAGGATCGTGCCTCGATTTCACAACGAAACCCAGTAGATGCTTGATTTTGCCATAACACCAACGAGCCAACACCAAAAACCTCTTGATTTTGATATGGAAATTTCTTAAACTTGGATCACACAAAGATTGTTATTTTCTTAAATGTTCGAGGGCCCTATCAAGAGTGCCAATCTGGGATTTCTCAGGGCAAGATGCATTAAATGGGATGTTCACAATTGACTTTATTTGTAATTATTTCAAACTGTTATCTATTACATAAAGTCCATCATACTAAACCCGGAGAAAACAAAACTGCCGTTTCGCATACCTCAAAGAATTCAGCCGACCAAGCATAAGTTAGTCGTAATCGCCAAGATCCTCCTTCTGATAACCTTGGTTTACCTTTTTTTGGTGAGTATTTCGCTGATGGGATCCGGGCTGAAATTTCTCGGTCTGGAATTTACAAGAAATATCATCGCCGGCACCTCGAATGCCTTTGTCGGTCTTTTCATCGGAATACTGGTGACCAGTGTCGTGCAGAGTTCCTCCACGACGACTTCGATTACGGTCGGTTTAGTGGGGGGTGGATTGATGTCATTGGATCAGGCCATACCTATTGTCATGGGCGCTAACATCGGCACGAGCATTACGAACACGCTGGTTTCACTGGGGCATTTGCGGGTTAAACCGGAGCTGCAGAGAGCTTTCGGAGCTGCGATTGTGCACGATATATTCAATATAATGACCGTTGTTTTAATTTTTCCGCTTCAATTGAAGTTCAATATATTGGGGGGCGCGGCGGCATTTATGGAAGGACTTTTTGAACAGAGCGGTGGACTACATTTCGTTAGTCCCTTGAAAATCATCGTGACTCCAACCGTGCATCTCCTGGAGACAATGCTGATGAATAATGGTTGGATTATCGTTGTGTTCGCTCTGGTGCTGCTTTTCGTCGCGCTGAGATATATTGTCAAGGTGATGAAGTCGCTGGTTCTCAAAAGATTAACCATTTTTTTCAATAAAGTTATATTCCGCAATTGGTTCATGGGTCTGTTCTTTGGGATGATTGTAACAGCTACCGTGCAGAGTAGTTCGGTTACAACCTCACTGATCGTTCCTCTGGCGGGGGCGGGATTGGTCACGTTGGAGCAGGTTTTTCCCTATACTCTCGGTGCCAACGTGGGTACGACCGTGACTGCTCTGATGGCGTCGCTGGTCACGCAAAATGCCACCGCGGTTGCCGTGGCTCTCGCTCATTTGCTGTTTAATATTTTCGGAATTGTGGTTTTTCTGCCGCTCAAGGCAATTCCCATTACCTTTGCGAAAGGATTGGCTTTCCTGGCCGTTAAGAACCGCATCTTTCCACTACTGTTTATCTTCGTTACGTTTATCGGCATCCCCTTGCTGCTAATACAAATCATGAGGTGAGTGACGTGTTTAAAACCTTGAAAGAAATATTCCGCAAAGAAGATCTACTTCAACAGGCTTATGATGCGTCTATCGAAATGTTGAAGGTGGATAAGGAAATGTTCGATGCCGCATATCGTTCTCTGCGGAATAGCGACAAAGGCGAGATGACCATAGACATCTATGCCAAGGATGCTCAAATCAATGAATACCAGCGCGATATAAGGCGGAAGGTCGTAGCTCACCTGGTGGCCAGCCCGGCCAAGGATCTGGTTTTCGGATTGATTCTGGTCAGTATCGTCATCGACATCGAACGAATTGGGGATTACATCAAAAACATCGTAGAACTGGCGGAGGAACACCCCCGAAAGCTTTTCGGCGTGGGATTTGAGGAGAGGGTGGCTGACGTTGAGAAAGACGTTTCCCGGCGCTTTGAAATTCTGGTGGAGGCGTTTGAGAATTTCGATGTGGAGGCCGCGCGCAAGCTGATGAGAGGCCACCGTGCTATTACCCAGAATTGCGACGGTATGCTGAAGTCGTTATTGCATGTGGAAATTCCGGAAATGACTTGTTCAGATTCCGTGGCTATCGCTTTGTACACGCGCTACCTGAAGAGGGTTAGTTCGCATATCACCAACATCGCTTCGAGTATCGTCAATCCCTTTGATCGCATCGGATTCAGCGAATAGTTTTCCCTGATGGATCTAAATAAAAAACGACGGATCAATATCCGCCGTTTTTTTTGTCTATGTCCGTATCTGTCTACTTCGTACGATTCACCGAATGGTTCGCGAATTGTTTCAGCATTTCAAGCTGTTCGCTTGCGGGGAAGCGCTGAAGATGTCCGAGTGCTTCCGATTTCATCCGCTCTGCAACTTCCAGTGCATAAGCGATCCCGCCGTGTTTATGAACGAATTGGAGAATCCGTTTCCCTTCCCCCGCCTTCAAGCCTTTGTCAATCATCCTCAATATTCTCTTACCCTCGCCGTCCGGGCAGTTGCCGATGGCGTGGATCAAGGGCAGGGTAATTTTCTTTTCCTTTACGTCCCCTAGTGTGGGTTTGCCTATAACAGAACGGCGGCCTTCAAAATCCAGAATGTCGTCGCGAACCTGGAAAGCCAGTCCCAGCTTTTCACCGAAATTGCGGAGGTCATTTCGCAGCTCGCCGTCACAGCCGGAAGTCACCGCGGCGAGTTCGCAGCAAGCCGCGAAGAGAGCGGCGGTTTTATCGCCGATCATGTCGAAATAGACCTCTTCGGTGATGTCCAGCTTGCGCGCTTTGGCGATCTGCAGCAACTCCCCCCGGCTCATACGCCGCGCGGCGAGAGAAAGGATATCAAGGACGGTAAAATCCCTCAAATCGAGCATCTCGGTCAGTGATTTGGCCAGGAGATAATCGCCGACCAGTACGGAAACCTTGTTTTTCCAGATGGCATTAATGGATAGAAAACCGCGCCGCACCCTGGCTTCGTCCACCACGTCATCATGCACCAATGTGGCGGTATGGAGTAATTCGGTGATAACGGCGGCCTTGATCGTTTTTTCATTGGGTTCCCCGAAAAGGCGGGCGGCCAGAAGCGTCAGAATGGGCCGAAGGCTCTTCCCTTTGTGCTTGACGATATAGCGGACGACTTTATCCACCATGCGGACGTCGCTGGAGAGGATGTTCCGCATTTCGTGGTCTACTTTATCCAGATCGCCGGACAGTTGTGCTTTGAAATCGTTTAATCCCAACTCAGTGTTCATCGGTAGGCGTAAAAACAACGCGGTATATCTTCCGTTTTCCCACCTTGAGGATCAGACTTTCCCTGGTAGGAATCTCAAATCGAAAGTCCTCTATCCTTTCATTATCCACCCAGACGGCTCCTCCCTGAATCAGGCGGCGCCCCTCGCCTTTGCTGGCCACAGCACCGACGCCCAGCATCAAGTCAATGACGGCAACCGGTTTACCCTCCGACGGCAGGGCTACTTCGGGTATATTTTCGGGAACTTCGTTATACCTGAATCGGGTGATGAAATCTTCCTCTGCTCTGCGGGCTTCCTGCGAAGAATGATAGAGCGTAACGATCTCCCGGGCGAGCCGCTGCTTGTGGATCATGGGATTGGCCTGTCCGCCCTTCAATTCCTTTTCTATATTTGAAATGTCCTGGGCAGAAACGTCGGTTGTAAGTGTGAAATAATCAACGATCAGTTCGTCCGGGATGGACATCACTCTGCCGTATATCTCTTCGGGAGGATCACAGATGCCGACGGTATTGCCCAGCGATTTGGACATCTTCTCTTTCCCGTCGGTTCCCACCAACAGCGGCATCATAAAGGCCACCTGAGGGTCCTGTCCGAATTCCCCCTGAATTTTTCTTCCCAGCAGCAGGTTGAATTTTTGATCCAGCCCGCCCATCTCCACGTCTGCCTTCAAAGCCACGGAATCGTAGGCCTGAAGCAGGGGGTAGAGGAATTCCAGCATGGAGATCGGTTCACCGGCTTTATAGCGATTTAAAAAGTCGTCGCGTTCCAGCATTCTCGCCACGGTGTATTTGCCGGCCAGATCTAAGAACTGGTAAATGTTTTGCCGGGCATGCCACTCGGAATTGAAGCGGATTTCAGTCTTTTGGGGATCGAGAATCTTAAAGACTTGTCTCTTATATGTCTCAGCATTCCGCATGACTTCTTCTTTGCTCAGGCGCGGTCTCGTTTTTGATCTTCCCGATGGATCACCGACCATACCCGTGAAATCCCCGATGAGAAAAATCACCCGGTGCCCTAACTGCTGAAATTGTCTTAGCTTGCGGATGGTAACAGCGTGGCCGATGTGAAGATCGGGCGCCGAAGGGTCGAATCCCTGTTTAACGACCAGCGGCTCGCTTTTCGCTAAGGATTGTTCGAGTTTCTTCTCTAAATCCTCCTCAGAGATTATTTCCAAGGCCCCGCGCCGCAACAGGTCAATTTGCTCTTTTACGGGAGGGAATTTTTTGGATGAAGCGTTCATTAGCGGTTGTGTCTGATGCGATTTTTGATGACCCGATCCAATTCACGCGCCTGTTCTCGTCGGGCGATGGCGTCTCTTTTGTCATATTGCCTCTTACCACGTGCCAGGGCCAGTTCGACCTTGGCCAGCTTTCCCTTCCAGTAGAGGGAAAGGGGCACGATGGTCAGCCCTTTTTCTTGGGTGGCCGTTTCCAGTTTACGAATTTCCCGCTTCTGTAGGAGGAGTTTTCGGGTGCGGGTGGGATCATGATTGGCGATATTTCCCTTGTCATAAGGACCGATGTGCAGATGGTGGAGAAATACTTCCCCTCCGCTGACGGTTGCGTAACTGTCCTTGAGGTTGGCGGCACCCATGCGCAGGCTTTTGACTTCTGTTCCCAGCAGGCAGATTCCCGCCTCGTAGCGATCCAGGATGTGATAATCGCGGCGGGCTTTGCGGTTTGCAGAAATCAAGCGGTTATCCGACATATCAGACGCATTTCCTTTAAATTTTTAAATTTATAGCAATTTGTCTGCTGAGTCAAGAGATTTTTTTCTTTTGGGTCAAATATCTCCGGAACCTCCCCGGTTATATCTTTTTATGACGCAGCAGTTTTCAGGCGATGAAGAAATCTGGGAGTTCAAGTCTGGTTAACTTCTAATGGCATTCTTCCGTTTTTTCCAAATGTTCAATCCACATTTTGAGCCATAAGATAAAGAAAATTATGTGATTATAAAACTGTGGCTGTCATTAAACCAATATCGTGCTGGTTTCAGGAGAAGTTACGACGAGCTGATATGCTCAACTCGAAATTCAATAGATGGAGGAAAATAGCGAGATAATTAATTCCCTCTTGACTTTTGATGTATATTTTTGTATATTAGAATCATTGGATAGTGTATTTTTGTATCTTTTCATTTTGCTGGAGGGTAGAAAACTAACGCTATAGAAGAACACCATCCTGTATCTCATGAAAGAGGGCCAGATGAGAATGCTCTCAATCAGGATCTGGTTCTCGCACTGCTTCCTACTGCTTATCCCACTACTCGCCTTAGCTGAAACCCACGTCGGGGGGCCGGAGTCCGGAGTATGGACGCCGGATGGTAATCCATATTGGGTTGACAGCACCGTTGTCGTCGAACCTGGGAACTCACTCACCATCATGAACGGTGTGGAAATCTTCTTCACCGGTCTCGATTACATCGAGGTTTACGGCGAACTGATGGTTGAGGGCGTCAATGGCGATTCCGTGTTTTTCAGAAGTTATGGCACTCCGGTCTGGGGAGGGATTTGGTTCTTCACCGGATCCAGTCCCCTCTCCACCATCAAGTTCGCCCACATTGAAAAGCCGGTTCGAGGAATAAGAGCTCACCACAGCAGTCCCAAAATAAGTAATTGTTTCATCATCGCTCAATCCTATGGAGTTTGGGGTTACTATTCGAACTTCCTGCTCCAAGATAGCAAAATCACGGTAGATACTGGCGAAATGGCTGGCATTTATCTGCAGAGTTCGGACGCTCAAATTATGGGATGTGAAATATTTGCAGGGAATCTGGAGGCGTCTTACACGGCAGTAGGTATCCAGGGGTTCGATTCCGATCCGGATGTTTATGATTCGGAAATCTATGTTGATAATTCTGGATTGAGTTTTGGATTGTGGCTGCAGGACGTGGACAAGGGAGATTTCAGGTATAATCTAATCTACGTCGTCTCAAAAACCCGCTCATATGGTATGTTTCTGAACCACAGTTCTTACCCGTATTCCATTAATAACACCATCGTTGTAAAGTCTGGTAGCGAAGTTGATCGCTGCATCTATCTCTACGATAATTCCAATCCATGGATCGAGAATTGCATCATCTACGGTGATGGATCTTCTCAGGGATTGGTTGCGGAAGAAAACTGTCGCCCGAATGTGATTTACAACGATTTCTATAACCACAACCTCAATCAGGCTCTCATCGGTTGCAACGCAGGAGTGGGGTGCATCTTTGAAGATCCTCTCTTTGCAAATCCGGGCAATGCTATTTTCAAACTGACTCCGAATTCACCCTGCATTGATGCAGGAAACCCCAATAGTCCACCTGATCCCGACCAGACGCGCGCCGATATGGGTTGTTACTATTATGATTACATCAATGCCCAGCCGATATCAAATCTTTCCAAACCTTCAAGTTTTAGCCTGATTGAGGCATTTCCCAATCCCTTCAACGCCTTCACAACACTGCAAATCGTTCTACCGGAAAGTGTCGTTGGGCGACTGGCGATCTACAATCAGAGAGGTCGTTTAGTTCATACGATCAAATCGGGTGTGTTTCCCGCAGGTCCGCAGCGCTTTACCTGGGATGCGGCCTCTTATGGTTCCGGAACGTATTGGGTTGTGATGCGAGCTGACGAACACATCCTCACCCATCCGCTGATCTTGATCAAGTAGACTATCCTGAAATGCACTAAACCGGCAGGAGCCGGTTTTTTTTGTGCAAAATTTTCAGCATTAAGCGATTTTTTCTTTTTTTTCTTGTTTTGTATGCAAATTTTAATTAAATTTTTCATTTGGAATAATGGGAGGCTATAGAGTGTCTCGCGCAGTTATAGTGCGGATATTTCACTATTTGACGCTAATTGCCGTTGGATTTCTACTCTATGCCTGCGACGCCCCTCGAGATAACCCTCTGGATCCGGACGCGGATAACTACATCGGGCCCGTGGGAATTATCAGCGGCAGAGTGACCAACCTTGCATCCGTTCCTCTATCGGATGTTATGGTATTGGCCATCCCTGGCTATCGCGGCGGCGTGACTGATAATTCGGGCTATTTTCTCATCGAGAACGTCGAGGCGGGAGATTATCAAGTTTCCTGCGGTCCTTCTGGATTTGAACCCGATACTCAATTTGTCACGGTTAGGGATGGATTGACGAGTGTGGTCAATTTCCAACTTGATGCGCTGCCGGTCATTTCGAATTTCCAGGTCACCTCGCACTATTTGTATCTGGGAACACAGATTCCTCCGCAGACTTACATTATATACGCTAGATCCCATATATCCGACCCGGACGGCTTTGGTGACATCGAGCAAGTAACCCTTGAATTCGAGGGTGGTCTGGATACGTTGATGGCCTACAGCCCGGATTCCAGTTCAGGATCTTCGTTGTTCTATTTTGTTCAACTTCCCCTGGATTTCTTCCCGGGCGCTTCTATAGACAGTGTTAAGTGGAAAAAATTTACCTGTACCGCCGAAGATACCTCTGGAAACGTTGCCTCATCCGAGCCGTTATCCATTCAACGCTTTTTCGACGACTACCCCGTTCAGATCTACCCATTTAGCGATATCGTATCTTCAAGTGGGTTGTATCTATGGTGGGAACCATACGATGAACAATTCTTCTTTACATATACTGTGCGCATTTTCAAAGAGGGTTATAGCACGCCGGTCTGGGAAAGATCGGGTATCTCGCCGACGGATTCCACCACGACAGTAGGCGTTACTCTGGAAAACGGTGATTACAACTGGACTCTCGAAGTCATTGACGAATACGGTAATACCGCCCGCACTGCACCCGCCACGTTTACAGTTCAATAGAAAAATATCCTCTATCGAGGACTGTTATCCCCATGAATAAGGCGACAATTGCCATAGATGGAAAACAGCAGCAGGCCTTGCTGGACATCGCGCAGGCGATAAACTCCATTCTGCAAAAACAGCCCTTGTTGGAAAAAGTGATGGACATCGCCGTTGAGACCATCAGAGCGGACAGGGGTTTTCTCGTTTTGGCGAATGAAAATGATGGTCAGTTGAGCGTGGAAATTGCTCGAAATATAAGTGAGGGTTTGGCTGATCAGATCGCTCGACCCTCCAGCAGCGTTGTCAACAAGGTTTTTCAGGAGAACACCCCGCTCCTGCTCCTGAACGCTCAATCGGATCCTCGCTTCGCTGGAGTTAAATCCATTATTATCCAGAAGATCACCTCAATCGCCTGTGTTCCGCTGATCTTGAAGGGTAAACCGATCGGTGTAATCTACCTGGACAGCACAACAGATCGTCAACTTTTTACTGAAACAACTCTGGCGTTCCTCCAGGCTTTTGCCAATCAAGCTGCCATTGCCATAGAAAACGCCCGTTTGATCGAGAATCTTCAGTTCGAAAACAAGATCCTGCAGGACGAGCTGCAGCGAACCTTCGGCTTCCCGGAGATTATCGGAACCAGCCCTAAAATGCAGGCGGTATTCGATATCATGCGCAAGATCCTCACGTCAGACATATCGGTATTGCTGCAGGGGGAATCCGGAACGGGCAAGGAGCTCGTAGCGCGGGCGATTCATTACAACGGCCACCGCAAGGACAAACCATTCGTGGCTCAGTTCTGCGGCAATCTATCCGAAAATCTACTGGAAAGCGAACTCTTCGGTCACAAGAAGGGATCGTTCACCGGTGCGATTTCCGATAAGCGCGGCCTCTTCGAAATCGCTGACGGTGGCACTTTTTTCCTCGACGAAATCGCAGACATCAGCCCCACGATACAGGCCAAGCTTTTACGCGTGCTGCAAGAAGGCTCTTTCCGCAGAGTGGGGGATACGGTTGATCGCAAGGTGGACGTACGCATTATGTCAGCGACCAATAAAGACTTGAATGCTGAAGTCAAAAGCGGTCATTTTCGTGAAGATTTGTTTTATCGACTGAACGTCATCACCATCACAATGCCACCCTTGCGGGAACGACGCAGTGATATACCGCTATTGGTGGACTATTTCCTGAAAAAAATCTCTGAGAAATCCGGCCAGAAACCAAAACGAATGACGTCGGAGGTGGTGAAGGTTTTAACCAAGTATCACTGGCCTGGAAACGTTCGAGAATTGGAAAACACCATCGAGCGCGCCGTTGTGCTCTCGACGGATAACGTCATCAGATTGGACGATCTCTTAATTCCAGAAGCCGATGGAAGCAGCCTGAAACCCAAAAATTTGAAAGAGCAGGAGAAGGAGATCGTGTTGAAAACTCTCGAGGAATGCGAGGGGAACAAAACCAGGACGGCTGAAGTATTGGGAGTTTCACTTCGCTGGTTGCACTATAAATTGAGCGAATGGAAGGTAAATAAATCCAAGAGAATGGAGCGTCAATAAACCATCCCTTTTGACCCTCATTTTGCCTTTTTGATAATGACCCCAGAAGCTGAATTTGAAGGTTTTCGCATCGAGGAAGTGCTCTCCCGCAGCAGCACCACGACGGTGTATCGCGCCTATCAGTATTCCTTGAAGCGCGAAGTGCTGATTAAGGAGTTACGCCCGGAGCTATTCCAGGAAGAGGATCTGCGCCAACGCTTCGAGCGAGAAGCCCAGGTCTGCGCTCATATCAAAAATGAAAATATTGTGGATATTTACGATTTTTCTGCTTCTGCCAATCGCGCTTATTTAGTGATGGAATACGTTGAGGGTTGCTCCCTGGATTATTTACTTCGGGATAATCCTCAACCTCCTCTGGAATTGGCTTATTCAATCATGTTGCAGACCCTGAAGGGACTGGCCTACGCACACTCCAAGGGCGTCGTCCACCGTGATCTGAAGCCAGGCAATATCTTAATTTCCCGAGACGGCTGGGTCAAAGTCACCGATTTCGGTTTGGCCCAGTTTGAAGGAGCTCCTCAGATTACTCAGCCCGGCGCGGTGGTTGGTACGCCGGCTTACTTATCCCCGGAAGCGATCAGCGGCGGCGGAATCACGTACAGGAGCGATATCTTTTCGCTGGGGGTGACTTTTTACCAGCTTTTGACGGGTAAGAAGATCTTTTGGGCAGAGCACTTTTCGGACAGCTTGAACAAGGTTCTATCCTTTCATCCTTCCAAGCCGTCACAGAATCGGCCCGACATCCC
>CAZHMN010000015.1:15606-44423 GCA_964533705.1 uncultured bacterium | reverse complement strand
CTAAACCATTTCCCCCATCTCCACCGCCGGATGCCCCACCGCCACCAGGTATTCCGCCAGCTTCTCCAGGTCGTCCGTAACCGTTTCATCCGCAACTTTATCCAGCAGGTCGGGGCAGCCGATCTCTTCATAACGCTGTCTCAGTTTATCCCCCAACCGGTTCTTAATGTTGGTCGTCATCCACACCACGCGCTTTAAGCCTCCATCCGCTGAGATGAACTTCTTGGATAGGATGTAGAGGATCCCGATGCCGATGAAGCCCGGCGTTTGCTGGCCCCCGCCGACCACTTCCGCCAGCGATGAGAAAGTCATTCCGGCCGGAGTCATCCCCTGGAACTCGCGATCCACGATCATGACGCCCCCTGTGCCCGGCAGCACGCAGACGATGGCTTCAAAACAGCCGCAGGAAGTCATGGGGTCTTCCATCATGGAATAGGCGCTGAAGTGTTCCACGCTCTGGTTCGACTTGGATCGCACGAAATCGTCCACGCCTTTCCACTTGCCCTTCTCCGGATCGTAACATTCCCCCTTAACCACCGGCTGATTGCCTCCCGTGGGGTTGATTTCGTAAGCCGCCTTACCGTCCAGCCAGTTGTACGCTCCGCATAATCCCAATCGTTCCGGCGTGATGATGCAGACGTGATTGGGAGCGTAAGACTGGCAGAGCTGGCAGGAATAGAAGATGTCCACCGCTTCATCCACCAGTTCGCCCATGCGTTTATCACGCTCTTCATAGGCCGCTTTGGCGATCTCATACAACTTTTCAACGTCTTCAGCGTTGGTGTATAACTTCACCTGCACTTTATCTACAATGGCCGGGAATTCGTTCAAAAGCATGGAACGGAGAGCGACGCCCAGATGCCGAATTCTAAAACCTGATTTCTTCGCCGTATTGGAAATCCGCACCCAGATAGTATCCCGCTGCCCTAAGTGCATCACTCCCATGGGCATGGACAGAAGGGTATGAATGTAGCGCTCTAAAATACTCTCGAAGTCCTTCTGCATTTTACGACCGGCCACCTCCACCCAGATGGCCAGAGGCAGCTTGGCCGCTTCTTCCACGTCCTCGATCTCCGGCCCGATCACCTCGATCTTGCCGTCCTCGACTTCCTCTAACTTCTTCATGGAAAGGTATTCGTAAGCCGTGGCGAACTTGCCGCCGAATTCAACGGCCAGGTCGTCCTTGCGCACCCGCTCGCCCTCGAAGGCCGGCCCGTAACGCACCGGGATATCAATCTTCTGAATCTTGATCTTCAAACCGCGCACCTCGATAGCGCGCTGGGGCATGTCGTCGTGGGTGATGTTGGAAACCACGTGCTCATAGGTGCAAATGCCTGTGGGCAGAATCTGCGGAATGTCTGTGTCGGCGATAATGGGAAATCCGAAGTTGATCGCACCGGCGGCAGTGGCGTACTTCTCATCGTCAACCTCCCCCAGAGCCAGCACGAAGGCATGTACCCGTTGTTTATTGTAAAGGAGAATCTCCCGCGCCTCTCTAAGTCCCCCCGGATGTATGCCCCCGAAAGTCATCGCCGACCGCGCCGCGAATCCCAACGCCCACACCGTCGCCGAAGTGTCCTTGCCGTAGGGAACCAGAAAGGTGTCCCAGTTCATCTCGATATCCGCTTCCGCCAACTGCTCGGCCATGGATATGCCATTGGTGTGGGATGACAGAAAGACCAGGATGTTGCGCTCCTGCAGATCCCGCGCTAGCTTGACCGCCGCTTCCGTATTGGGCAGTGCACCCACGCAGGCGGCGAAACCCGGCATGCGGCCGTCCACTAACTTAATGCCCTGCTCGCGCAGAATGGCATCCGAGGTCGCTCCCAGCCATATGTCGTCGTAAGGATTGGGATGACGGGCGTATTTCAATCCCTCGATGACCTCTTCGGCGAAGAGAGTAACCATCCCGGCGTCCAGAGCATCCCCCAGATAGGGCAGCCATAGCTCCTGGGTGGGGATGGGGGGGAGCAGCCTACGGCACTCCTGCAGTACCTCCTGCATATCGCCCACCCGTTTGACCTTAAGACCCAGCATGGCGTAGATAACGGGCAGGTAATAGGCCGTATCCGGCAGTTCCACCGGCTTATCCTGCCCCAGTTCATCCAGGGCTTGAGCCAACTGCTTTTCAGCTCGGCTGACGATCTTATGTGCGCCCCGTACGGCCGCCGTCGCGATAATTTTGGACATAGTCTTTAGAATCCATTATACAGAAGCCAGAAATCAGAATTTCATCATCGGGGTCGCCCGAGCTACGAGACCACGCATATTTCGTAGTCGGGGTCGCCCCCGCCCCCGACACCCCTTATTCTGTCATTCCGGACGGGCTTTAGCCCGATCCGGAATCCAGTCGCGTGGGCATTGGCTTTATTTCCGTAGTCGGAATCACTGCTAATTTTGCAGTCGGAGTCGCTCCAGCTCCGGGACCACGCATATTTCGTAGTCGGGGTCGCCCCCGACCCCGACAAAAAATTGTCCGAACCACGGATTAGCACGGATGACACGGATTCCACGGATTAAAACAGGGTAGTGCGGCAGCTTGCTGCCGCAGACCTAATTAAGATACAATTCTCTGTATGGTAAATTCATTCTTGGATCCAACTCTTGCGTTAAGCAATACAACCTATATGATTCGCTCATTTGTATCATATCTCTCAGAAAATTATGGGGATGAATTTCAAATTCAGTGTTGGTTTGTTTAGTGGAATGGTTCTCAACCGGACAAGAGATTATTACATCCTCGTCCATTTGGCTTGGAAATCCCATTCCAGACGTGCGAAACTCATGCGCCAGCAAATTCCTGATTTTCCAAAGAAGTCGTTTTCCGTTCAATCTAATTTTACGGCGATTATTTGCTATGATTTCGAATTCCCTATTCTTTTCTTCCGAATCCCAGAATTTTTCTAAAAATTTAATAAATTCTTCTTCATTTTGAATTTTAGTATTGTTCCGTTTTCCACCGCAGCAATATGCAGTGGCAAATAGGCTCAAAACTGAAAATAAAGTTGTAAGCACGATCTCTTTTCTGGAAGCGTAATTTTCATCATTTAGCAGGCTGCCACAGTCATCGAATACTTTTTTGAAGTAATCAAAAAACATACAGATTCTTTTTTTAGTTATTTCAACGCTATCTTTCATATTATTTGCCTTTGCAGTCTAACTGCTTGTCATCCACGACCAAGCGGCAGCAAGCTGCCGCACTACCGCCTGATTATCCGCGCAATCCGTGAAATCCCTGTAATCAGTGGTCTAGACAATCACGCGCTAATCCGCCCCTTCCTTAATCACATAATCATAACTCACCTTCACCGTCGGCTTGATCATCGCTGTGGCTCCGCAATATTTCTCATCCGTCAACCGAATAGCGCGATCAACGTCGCCTGACTTGATATCCTTGCCGATAAACGTGTAATGAAAATGAATTTCCTTGAAGACTTGTGGGTGTTCGTCGGCTCTCTCGGCCTCTACCGCCAGGTCAAACCCCTGCAGGTTGACCCGTTTCTTCTTTAAAATGGCTAAAATGTCCATCGTGGCGCACCCCGCGATGCCGATGAGCACCAATTCCATCGGACGGGTTCCCGCCCCGAAACCGCCCAGATGCTCCGGCGCTCCCATCGTCACCCAGTGTTTTGAATCGGCGAACGCCGCCAGCGCTAATCCTTCAATCTGCTTAACCTTTAACATCATTTTCATCTTGCCTCCTCGAATCTGCCGACGCCGATCACAAAGTCTACGACAACGTCTCCCCATACTCCGGTTCAGTAAATCCTTGGGGCTCCGCCTTCACCAGCGGAAGTACCCGCGCATAATCGTAATGCCCCGCGATTAAATCGGCTTTGATCCTGGAAATATCCACGCGTTTCCTCATCAAATTGGCCAGAACGCCGGCGCCGTCCACCTTACCTACCAGCACCGCTCCGACAAGTCGGTTATCTTTGAAAACCAGCTTCCGATAAATATCTGCATCTTTACGGAACTGGCTGTGCACTTCATAACCCTCATCCTTTGGCTTAACCACGCCGATGGAGATGAAGGAGACACCGAAGAAATCGGCGGCGTTCATGCGCATTGAACCGTCATATCTGGCTTTCCTGCCCGCCATATTGAACCCGGCCACGCGCCCTTGCTCGTAGGCGCAGGGCCAAACGGCATTTACGGTGGACTGGCAGGTTAAGCGATCAAAGGTCACCGCCACATCACCGGCAGCGTAGATATCCGCTTCAGTGGTCTGCATGGTCTCGTCGGTGATGATCCCCCAATCTACCTTGATCTTCGTACCCTTAGCCAGCTCGGTGTTGGGCTTGACACCCTTGCCGGTGATGACGATCTGCGCAGGCAATTCACTGCCATCATCGAAGAAAACGCTTTCTACTCGATCTCCGCCTTTGAATTCCACCGGGCTGGCCTTGGTTTTCACCTGAATGCCGTTTCTTTCGAATAGTTCCTGAAAATAATCACCGCATTCCGCGTCGGCAACCTGCGAGAGCAGGTGCGGCGAAGCGATGACGATGTGCGTTTTAACCTTGTGATGATGCAGCCCCGACGCCGCCTGCAAGCCGATGCAGCCTCCTCCTAAAACGACGCCCTCTTTGGCGTTCTTAACCGCATCGTAGATTTTCACCAAATCGCCGTAAGTGCGAAAACCGTAGATGCCCTTTTTATCCTCGCCCTTAACGTCGGTTTTCTGCGGTGATCCGCCCACGGCCAGGAGGAGTTTATCGTAAGGAATCAGTTCACCGTCCTCCAAATGCACCTCTTTATTCTTTGCATCAATCCTGACGGCCCGCTTTCCCAGCCGGGTTTCGATCTTCTTTTCGCGGTAAAATTCCAGAGGCCGCAATTCCAAGCGCCCCTTATTGATCCAGCCGGCTAATTCGTAGGAAATCAAGGCGCGGCTGTACGCTGTTTCTGGTTCGTCTGCAATGATCGTGAGCGGCGCTTTCTGATCCACTTCCCGGATCGCCTCTGCGGCCCCGATCCCCGCCGCCGAATTTCCGATGATGACGTAGCGCATTGATCTATACTGATATTTGCAGTTATTGAATCGTTAGGCCGACCGGACCAGAGCGACCCGCTTCTTTATTTCCTTCCGATGCGCCTCGAATTCTTCAGCCGTTCCAAAGAAGAGCGCCTTTGTAGGACAAGCTTCTACGCAGGCCGGCCCTTCGGGGCGGTCTACACATAGATCGCACTTGACCACTTTACCTCTCTCAGCATCAGACCGCGCTGCTCCGAAGGGGCACACCATGACGCACATCCAGCAGCCGACGCACTTGTCCAGATCAACCTTGACCTGACCGCTGTCCCCGTCTTTGCTGACCGCTCCGGCTTTGCAGGCGAAGAGGCAGTCCGGTTCTTCGCAGTGTCTGCAATTTAGTGGCAGAGTTACTTTTTCGCCGGGTTGCACTTCAATGGCGTATCGCGGCAGCGGAATCTCCAGGATGGCTCCCACCAGTGATTTCGTGGTTGAGTGCGCCACCGCGCAGGCGATTTCACAAGTTCGACAGCCGGTGCATAAACTGCTGATGGCGAAGACCTTACGAGTGTTGCCGATCATGCCGACCTCGCCATTTCGGGGCTGTACATCATGGGTTCTAATTTCAGTGCCGCCCGCTTTTGATCCAGGAGCTCGATGATTCCACGAGCGGCTTTCAACGGATCCGCTTCAAAAACCCAGCGGGCACCCAAGTCCTTCTCGATAGCCTTGGTCAGGTAATCGAATACAGCCGGGCTTCCTAACACTCGCGGAGCCGGTGTGTAAAATGTCGTAATCCCCGATGCCACCGCGTACAATCCGATGGCCACGGCTTTCTCGGACATGGCTTCGGGAGCCGCCGCCGCCACGGGCAATTGCGAAATGTCTTCGCCGATGCCGCCCTCCCTGACCATTTCCGTGCAGGCGATTAGAATGCGGGAATTATCCACGCATGAACCCATGTGCAGAACCGGCGGTATGCCTACCGCCTCGCAGATTTCCTGAAGTCCCCTACCGGCGATCTCTCTGGCCGCTTCTGGACGCAACCAGCCCGCCTTGGCGCAAGCGATGGCCGAACAGCCGGTTTCTACGACCAGGACGTCGTTTTTAAGCAGTTCTTCCACCAGAATTCGGTGATTATGGTCATGCTGGATGCGTACGTTATTACAGCCCACTACGCCGACAACGCCGCGCAGCCTCCCCGCCATAATGCCGTCATTCAACGGTCTGTAACTCGCGCGGAAGCGCCCGCCTAAGTGATGAAAGGTGTTTTCGGCTGTAAATCCGGCCACCAGATCCATGGTTTCCTTCGGAATATCCACACGAGATGAGTTTCGGTTAGCGTAGTTGTCAATAGCGCCCTTCAGGATGGATCGAGCGCACTCCAGAGCATGATGCTCGTCGAAAGGTACGTGCTCCGCTCCGGGAATGCGGGCCTTTTCCGACGTTGTGATAATCCTCGTGTGGAAATGACGAGCCATATCCGCCAATCCCGGCATGACGCACTGTATGTCCACCACCATTGTTTCCACCGCGCCGGTGGAGATAGCCAGCTCCTGCTGCAAGAAATTGCCCGCCACCGGCAATCCCTGGCGCATTAAAATTTCATTCGCCGTGCAGCAGATGCCCGATAAGCTGACGCCTTTAGCCCCTTTCGATTTCGCGTATTCTATGATCTTGGGATCGCGCACCGCCACCGCCAGCATTTCCGAGAGGACCGGCTCGTGCCCGTGAACCACCACGTTAACCTGATCCTCTTTGAGCACCCCGAGGTTAACCCGCGCCCGAATCGGCTTCGGCGATCCGAAGAGCACGTCCTGCAGTTCGGTCGCGATCATGGAACCGCCCCAGCCGTCCGCCAGCGCACCCCGCACCGCCTGCAAAATCAAACTGCGGTAATCAGCATCAACGCCTTCGTGCGTGCGGTGCAGGCATTCGACTACCTCTCGATCTATGGCACGGGGTAGAACTCCTGCTTTTTCCCAGCGTTCCCACTGACCTTTTGGGGCTCTTTTCAGGAAATCCAGAAATCCTTCAGGCTGTCCGAAGTTTTGCAGTAGCCGAGTGACCACCTTTACGGTCAGGTCGGCATATGAAACGTCCTCGACTTTCAATTCCAATTCCGCCGCGATCTTCTTCAACTTGTCAACGTCCATGACCTGATAACCCTGAGCCTCGCCTCTGGCCGTATCAATCAGTGCTTGGCAGACGCCCCGCGCATGATCGGAATGCGCCGATGCTCCCGCAGCCACAGCTCGGGTAAAATTGCGAGCCGCGATGGTATCCCTTCCGGCGCCGCAAGCCCCGCGAATGTCCTCCTTGGAAAATGGATCTATTCGGCAGGGTCCCATGTAACAAATCGTGCAGCACAGTCCTAATTCCCCAAAAGCGCAGAGGGGTTGCATTGCTTCGTGACGTTCCCAAACCGTGGTGAGGTTTTGCTCTAGGGCATGATTGTGGGCTTTAACCGTGGCCGGATCGGAAGAAATGGGTTGCTTGGACAAAGTGCTCTCCCGCGGTTATCATCAGTGATGTGGTAATTCTTTCTCGATGGCGATGGCGGAAATTATCCTTTCGCTCCCAAGAGCCTTACGCCAGCGGGCGCTCCAGCGATAGAATGAAGTGATTAAAAGACTGGTATGAAAGTGTGTGGCTGTCAATCTCCAATAGACTTTTTCCGCACAATTCGGCGTCGAAAATAGCCTCATCCTGGGGAATCAAACCCACAGCCTCGAAGGTGTCTAAATCCAATAAATCGGCGGCCGTTCGATGAACCCCTTCCTCTTTTCCAGAAGGGATTCGGTTCAGTACTAGGATCTTTCGCTCAACTTGATTTTTTAAATCCTCTGCAATTTTCAATACGTTCTGTAGCGTTCGCAGCGCTTTGACCGTCGGGTCAGCCACCAGAATCATGGTGTCAACGTCGCGGCTGGTACGACGGGAGACATGTTCCAGCCCCGCCTCGCAGTCAATCACGGTGGCGCGGTAGTTTTTGGTCAATCGGTCGAGATGATCGCGCAGCACGTTGTTGACGAAGCAGTAACAGCCCGGACCCTCGGGGCGCCCCATCGTCAAGAGGTCGAAATCCTTCGCTTCAACGATTGCTTCCTGGACTTTTAGTTCCAAATACTGTTGCTTGGGAATGCCCGCTGGAAGGCCCCCCGCGACCGAGCGCGTATCCTCCCGTATGCCCCCGATCGTCTCGGTGACTTCAACCCCCAATACGTCTGCCAGGCATACGCTGGGATCTGCATCAACGGCTAAGAGAGGGGTAATGCGATTTTCCAGCAGGTGACGAATGGTGAATGCCGCCAGGGTTGTCTTCCCAACGCCACCCTTTCCGACCACTGCGATGCAGGGTGATTTGGCCATTTCAGCAGGATCTTTACATTGTAAAAGAGCGGTGAGCCGGAAGGCTCCCCGCCGAAGTAATCTTGTATCTTAAGAATCAGACTGCTTTCTTGCGCTTCTGCCGGATCATTTGAGAGCGTGCCAGCTCGGATACTTCCGAAAGCAGCGTGAGTACTCGCTCGGCCTGGTGGATTTTCATCGTTCCCATTCCGCAGGAAGGTGTGATCAAGCATTGAGCAAGCAATAACTTTCGTGCAATGCCCCGATTGATTAGGTCGTCAACTTTGGAGGTGAAGTTCGTATGCAGGGATTGACTGTTCTCTTTCTCTATCTGCTGTGAAGTCGGCACGATACCCCAGGCCAAAACGCCGCCCCGCTTCAGGAAATTTTTGAGCTCATCAATGTAGAGCGTCATGCCCTGGAAGTACTCGTAGGCGTCAAAGTTGATAATGTCCACCTCGGTTTCCATTAAGATGGACCAGTCCGTGTTGCCACAACAGTGTACCCCGGCAAGCGCCCCCTCCTGGTGAACCGCTTCGAATACCTCTCCGAGATACTGGAGTACCTGCTCTCGTGTTAGATTGATAAAAGCTGAACCGAAGCTGGAGAGATAGGGTTCATCCACGAAGATGATGACGTTCGGCCAGACGCGCTGTAATTGCCGAATCTGCCAACGCGTTTTCATGACCAGCGATTTTAATACGGCATCAAAAACCTCCTCGTTGTAAAGAATAGCACGTTTTTGCTGATCCGTGATCATCAAGCCAAAGCTGATCGGTCCGGTAATCTGGCCTTTTACCCATTTAAGCGATTCGGGCTTTCGTCTCCAGAGACGATCTATAAACGCCTCCAATCCCCGAGCGTAGTCCGCATGTATGGCGAAGTAATCCAGGTCATCTTCGAGAACCCGCGTGTAAAATCTTTCTAATTCCCCGTAGATGTCAACCGCCAGATCCATGTGCATTCGTTCCTTGACAGGATCCAACAGAACAAAGGGGATCCCTTCTGAAAACTGAATGTACATGGATTCCAAATAACTGCAATTGGGAAATTGCGGCCAGAGCGGGATTTCCGGTAGATGCTTGAGAATCAAATCCACGCCGTCCTGAGGATTCAGGTGTGGAAGACTCCCCACTGCAGCGGGAAGACAACCGGGTGAAAATTTTATCATCAGCTTGAAGCCGTCTATAACGTTTTGTTAAAATATAATAAAGAACTTGCCCTTCAGGCAAGTTTTTTTTCGAGAAGCTCCCGCCTGGAAACGGAGCAGAAATATCATTAAGTCGGAAGCGTCTTAATAATCAACTGTTTCTGAACTAAACTTCTTCACATGCGAGATCGGGTTCGAATACCTCCTTGGATTGTTCATCAATCGTGATGGTCTTGTCCATAGGCAGGTGTATCCGTAAACTCGTTCCGTGTCCCACTTCGGATTCAACCTCGAAACGCGCCTTGTATTTTCTCAAAAGCTGGTAGGATGTGGATAAACCCAATCCTGTCCCGGCGGGTTCGTCTCCGTTGTCACCCGCAGGGGGTTTAGTCGTGAAAAAGGGATCGAAGATATGATCCAAGTGTTCGGAAGAAATACCTCTACCTGTATCTCTAATTTCAACCAGAATGTTACCGTCCGACGTAGCTTGAGTTTTAACGCTCAATTTCTTCTTTTTGACACTGTGCATGGCGTCCAGCGCATTTTTAATAATGTTCAGCAGCGCCTGTGAAAAATCGCTGTAAACTCCTTTGATCTTGGGAAGTTCTGGATCGAATTGATACTCCTTCTCTATGTCGTGCTTGAAAACGAGGTCTGCATTTAGAAATGTCAACTCTTCCACCAAAAGTTGATTCAAGTCAATCTCTCGAACGCTCTGATCCTGTTCTTGCCTGCTTTTATACAGCATATTATTGATGATGGCGCTGATGCGATGAACCTGATTATGCATCGAATCCAGGTAGGGAATGTCATCCCTTGTCATCTTCAGCATTTCGATGTGATTCGAAATCCCCTGCAGCGGGACGTTTATATTATGAGCGATCCCCGCCGCCAGCATGCCGATTGAGGCCAGCTTGGAGTTCTGCATCAGTTCCAGTTGCATATCTTTTTGCCTTTCTTCAAATCGCTTCCTTTCGGATATGTCGCGCAGGATGCCCTGTGTGGCTGATTCGCCGTCAAACGTGATGTAGCTGACGTTTACATCGAAGTCAATGACCTTGCCGGACTTTGATAATCCTTTGAATTCATAGTTCGAAGGTAGTTTCTCCCCGGCCTTCATGCGTCTTGTTCGTTCTTCAATGATGGGAATGGATTCTGGAGCCACCAATCGCTGGAAATCAAAATCAGGTTTATTGACCTCGTCTAACTTGTATTCCAACAATTCCTCGAATTTGCGGTTCACGTAAACGAAACGATTTCCCTGGAGAATGTAAATCGGATCGTTTGAATTGTCGAAAAGCGTGCGGAATTTGGATTCCGATTCCGATAACCGCTCGATCAATCTGTGATGCTGAATCCAGAGAACTAATTGCAGATGGATGTGTTCCAACATTTCCTGCGCTTGGCTTGAGAAGCCGTCTTCCTTTTCGCTGGCCAGGAATAGCATTCCCAGGGGCACCCCGACGTTAATCAAGGGCAAGGCTATGAACGAGTTCATCCCCATTTTACGGAAGTTCTGATCAAGATTCGTACCCGCAGTCGGAATTCTCGTTGTAACTCGATCGCGCCGCTCGTGCAGAATCTGCTGGATCAGCGATCCATGGTAGGTTTCCCGATAGGGGTTGGGTATGCGCCCTTCGCCGTCAGATCGAATCCGGCCATCGGGCGAGATGAAGAGTACCTCAACTTGATCTAATTCCTTATGAATTATTGTGAAAGCCAGTAGATCATGCGGTGCTAATTTTTGAAGTTCCGGGCTGACAGCCTCCATGGCGCGTTCCAAATCCAGCTCGCCCAACAGATGCTTGTTGATGTTCAGAATGGTTTCCCTCGTTTCCTCGGTGCGCTTCCGGTTGGTGATGTTGCGAACGATTGCCAGGACTTTATCGTCACCGCCCGCCACCATCCGGCACTCGAAGTAACGAAGATCATCGTCTTTTTGAAATTCGTATTCGAAAAACTGAAGTTTTCCGCTTTCCAATGCTAATTCAATGAGATTCAGAGCCTTACTGGCAACATCTGGAGGCATGATCTCTTTGATGCTTTTGCCCATTAGTTCATCGGGCTTAACACACTGGTCATTGATCGGCCCATGGCATTGTAACATCGTGCCCTTGCGATCAATCTGAAACATCAGATCCGGCATGGCACTCAGGATTGCCTGGCTTTTCGCCTCACTGGCGCGCAATTCCTCTTCGGCTCGTTTGCGGTCAGTGATGTCGCGGTAAATAGCGTAAACCGCAACCTGGCCATCGCCCACCTTGATGGGCGTTCCGAGAATGGACACATCTACTAATGTCCCATCTTTGCGTTGTCGTACACTCTCGAGGGCAACGCTTTCACCGTGCACCACACTTTTTGTCAGTGCATGCGCTTCCTTGATTAAACCTTTCGGCGCAAGGAGTTGGTCAATTGACTGTCCGATGGCCTCATCTGGATTGTACCCGAACAACCGTGTGAATTCGCTGTTGATCCGCAGAATCTTGTTGTCATTGTCAACGATTACCACCGCTTCGGGTGCACATTCAAATAACTGTTCGAGATAAGCTTTCTCGATTCTTAGAGCTTCATCCGAACGTTTGCGCTGAATCGCCAGGGCAATGTTCTCGGAAACAAATGTCAATAGATCCAAATCCTGCTGGTCGTATGCCGACTTATTCGTGTAGCTCTGTAAAGCGACGACGCCGATGATCTTCCCTGAAGCCTTGAGAGGAACGCCCATCCAGATCGGCGATGGCGTGCCCACAAGTTTTACTTCACCCTCTGCTTCGAGCTTCCTGAAGGCATCTTCATCTACAATCACCGGTATGCCCTTTCTTCGGACATAATCCGTCATGGAATCCGGTAGCTCCTCCTCATCGAATGCACCCAACTCGTCATGTTGATCAACGTAGTAGGGAAAGGAATACAAGCCCTTTTCTTCGTTGTAAAGCGCAACATAAAAGTTGGTTGCATCAATCAAGGTCCCCAATTCCTGGTGAATCGCCCTCAACAACTCCTCGAGACTCTCGGAGGTACCCGTTGCCTGGGCGATTTTATAATGCACCGCCTGGATTTTTTCCGAGCGTTTTTCATCAGTGATATCCTCGACGGTTCCCTCGTAAAATAAGGTCTTTCCTGTTTCATCCCGAATCGCCGTTGCACTTTCTCGAATGTTAATTGGAGTGCCGTCTTTTTTTATCCAGGCGGATTCAATCCCGGCTACATAGCCATCGCGTTCGATAAACTCTTGAAAAACAGAGCGAGGTGTTTCAAAACTATGACAACCGATCTCAAGATTTAATTCTTGAAGTTCCTCCAATGAAGAATAACCCAACATTTCCAATAGCTTGGGATTCGCCGCCAGGATTTGGCCATCGGGAGTTGTGCGGTATATACCGACTACCGCGTTGTCGAAGATACTCTTGAAGCGCTCCTCCGATTCCCTGAGCGCTTCTTCAACACGCTTGCGGTCGGTAATGTCTATGGCCATCTCATAGCGGACGTTTCTACCGTCCGGCCATGTGATCGCCTTGTCCATACAACGGTACCAGCGACTATTTAGTGAGTTCTGAAATTCCCAAATATGCACCTTCCCCGGCTTTTCTTTAAAAATGATATCGTTTGTGCAGAAGGAGCAGGGTGAGTTGCTATTCTGAAGCGCTTTATGACACTTTTCCCCCACAACATCGCCGAAGATTTTCCTGGTCGCCTCATTAATGAACAAGATCTCATAGGTTTCCGGATCGCTGACGTACACAACTTCATCAATACTGTCGAATATCGAAAGAAGCTGCATGCGCTCTTCCGCCCGTTTCTTCTCCTCGCGTCTTCGATCCGTGATGTCCCGGATAATCCCCATGACGGCGGGTTTGCCGTGATATTGAATAACAGCCCCGGAGATCTCGATGTCACGCTTCTCACCGTCTTTTCGCAGCAATTTCGCCTCATAGACGTCGGCGACTTCTGCACCAGCAAAACGTGCTCGATGGTTGCTCATCACCAGTTCGCGGCTCTCGGGTGCAATGAATTCAACAAAGGATTTGCCCACCATCTCTTCTACAGTTGAACCATAGGTTTTGGCAATGGCACTGTTCACAAACTGCAGTTTTTCATCCTGAATAATAATAACGCCATCTGCCGCCTGCTCCACCACGGTGGAATACTTAATTTCTGATTCATGAAGAGCTGCTTCAGATTGCACCCGCTCGGTAATGTCCTCACCGGAGCTGATCGTACCGGTGATATTGCCCTCCTCATCCCGTAAAAGGGCATGATGCCAGGCGATGATCTTTTCTTCTCCATCTTTGGCCTGAACGGGTATTTCGGTGTATTCAATGGATTCCAATTCACCCGACATCATCTTTTCATAGAATCCCCTTATTTCGTCCCTTATCTTTGAGGGAATTGCCAGGTCGAACCAGTTCTTCCCGACGATTTTTTCTTCCTGGTAGCCTAAGGTTTCACACCCCTTCTTATTGATAAGTTTGATTTTTTGATCTCTATCAATGACGACGATGATTGTGCCGGCAACGTCAAGATACGTTCGTGAAAGCTCTTTTTGACGTTTTGCAGCGTCTTCTGCAATCCTGCGTCTCTCGAAGGCAATCACACCCAGCAAACTGGAAACGAAAAGAATAAATATGACCAGAAAGCGCGCCCAAAATTGTTGACCTGTGGGTGCCACTAACTGCTGCAGTAGGGGCCCCTCTCTGTAGAAAAAGGCATCCAGCAAAGAACCCAAAACCCAGTAGAGAGTCGATAGCCATATCCCAAACAGGATCATGGGTCTCACGAGACCGCTCAGGCGACCATTCTTGCTCTTCATCATTCATCTCCCCCGTCCGCTGGCTGTTAATCGGGCAAGTGAGTAATAGATAGGCTATTCCC
Source organism: uncultured bacterium (assembly GCA_964533705.1). GTDB lineage: Bacteria > Electryoneota > B3-LCP > B3-LCP > B3-LCP > CAZHMN01. The sequence continues at coordinate 30,078 of CAZHMN010000015.1, read as the reverse complement.
TAAAATTATCGAGCGGACGGTTTTAAGGAAACACCGATGAGTAACTTTTCAGCAGTGTTCGATAGTTTTCTCCCAAACCCGCAAGAGAATACCGGCCCCCGCCGACGGAGACACCTTGCGTCGGAGAATCACGTACTAAAAACCTTTAGAAACGATAGGAAAGTGATAAAAGGAGGTGGGTCAACTGCAGGTCTTCCCCCCATCCCCCAATGGATCGCTCCCAATCAGCCCAGGACAGCGACGCCTGAACTAAAAGAGATTCATCCAGTATCGTGCTGATCCCCCCTGTTATGACGTTTTTGTCGGAAATTACTTCGTCCCCCTCAAACGGCGACGGCAGCCAGGCGTACCCGGCCTGCAGTCTCACCGGTGAAGAAGGAACCCAGAATTCCACTCCGAAGTGCAGATCAATGGTAGGTTGCAAATACCGGGTAATTTCCCGGTTGGCTTGATCCCGGTCGAGTTCCTCATAAGGCGGTTCCCCTGAAAAGTTGATCTGGCTCCAATCGTTTAAGACGGCGTCAGCCGATAAACCGATCGGTCCTATCATACCGGCCGCTCCTAATCCGCCCCGCCAGGATCTTGAAACCTTATACTCGTAACTGGCTGAAAAACTATTTGGCTCGTATACTCCACCCTCGCTTACTTCCTCAATTTCAGCGTAGTCTTCATCAATGGAAAGTTTCAGCGGTGACTCCAGAGTCGCCCCGATCCTGAGCCAGGGTGAAACCCGGGCTAACACCCCGATCATGGCATTAAAACCCGACAAATCCAGATCGAGCGATTGGTCGAAACTCGACCAGGTCTGGCTATCTTCCTGTGAATATGAATTCCATGAATAGTCATCGTAACCTGTCCAATAGCGCAAGGATATTCCGGTGGATATCATCGGAGAGACGTCTATGGCCATGCCCAATGACCAGAGCCCTAAACGACCCGATTCTAACTCGTCACCGGTGAAGCTGTATCCTTCTGTTTCTTCGGTGAACGTGCCGAAAGCGTCAAAGTTACTCACCTGATGATACCCCAGGGCAAAAACCAGGCTGCCCCGGTATGTCGGAAAGGGAAAGGCCAATCCCACCTCGTTAAGGCGGGTTCTGCTGAGTTCATTCGATACGGTTTCTGTACTGATTTGAGCCTCATCCTGAGTGAGTGCCTGGGAGATGCCCAATCCCACTTCGATTCGCCGAATTGATGCCAGTCCGGCCGGATTCCAATATAACGCGGACAGATCGTCGGAAATTCCGCGGTAAGCGCCGCCTAACGCCATCCCTCGTCCCCCGGCCCCCAATTCAATCCCGCGCAAAAAGACGATTTCGTTGTAGAGCATCTCTCCAATTGTAGCCTGGGATGGGTTCGGCAGCATCCACAAGCACGTCGTAAAAACCAACAAAATCTTTGATCGGAACTTCAACAATGGCTTCTCCTCTTGTCGTCTCAGCTTTTGCCCCTGCGTCCCTTGCGTCCACCGCTATCATCCGTGTTGTTGTTCTGCTGGCCTTCACCCTGATTTTGCGAAGGGGGTGGACTGTACGCCGGCGGTGGCGTTTGAGGCGGTGGTGTACTCGGTGGAGCTTGCTGTAACGAGCGCCTCGTATTGGAGCGTTCGGGATAAGGTTCCATGGGTGTAACCGAACCGCCACCTCCCGGTGGATAGTAAGGCCACGGATCGTAGTACCAGCCGCCCCATCCCCACCACCAGGGATCCTGGTAGTAGCTCCGCCAGCCCCCGTACCCGTAGTAGTTATAGCGAGAATATCCCAGCCAGGAACCGTACCCCCAGGTGTGCGGGGACATCCAGCGGTGATCGTACTCGTTGTTGTGGCAGTCGGTGCATGAAGCTCCCGAAGATTCTAACTCGTAACCTTCACCTTTCTCCTCGTCTGCCACGCTGGGATGGCGGAGCACCGTATAGCATCCGGCCAAGCCCACCGCAACCAGAATGATCAGGAGCAGGTTGAGCCCCTTTATCACTGATTCATGCGGTCTCATGATCAAGCCCAAATTATTTAGAACGTCTCGACATAGGTGATCCTCAGTTCCCGTGAAATGGCGGATACGTCCTTCCGATTTTCAAGAATATCCTTGAAGTTGAACTCGATCCCCAATTGCTCCGCGAAGACCCAGCGCAGGCCGGCGTTCAAATAGCCTTTGTCCTCTCCGAGGGCCAGATCGCTGTCGTCATCGAAACCGAAATTGTACTCCGCGACGACGGAGAGTTGCTCGTTGATGCTCTTGTCGAACCCCAGGAAACCGTTCAGGTTGCGGTCATCGTCGTCCTCAAAGGTATTGTAGTTGACGCCGCCGTGGAGTCCCAGAGTTCCCAGCCAGCCCATCGAAAAGTTTTTGCTCAATGACGCGAAGAGGCCTTTAGCCTTGGTCTCATAACGATCCAGCTCCTCGATCCACTCGCCGTACCCCTGGCTTTCGAAACCAATCGCCACCGCGGGTAGGTCGGTTTCTTCAAACAGCCGGTATTTGACTAAAACGCCCGGCAATTCGTTCCAATCAGGTTCCCCCCGCCCGATGATGTTTCTGGCACCGTATGAAATGCCAATCATGAACCGTTCGAATAGACCCGCTTTCAACCCTGCCAGTGCGCCACCGTATGGGAAAAAGCGCAGATCGAAGCCGTATTCCCCCTTTTCCAGCGTTCCGGCCGTGGGCTGGTCAATCAACTCCTGTATTTCAACGTTGGCCAGACCTTGAGCATGTACATGTGTGCCGGACAATACTAAAAACGCCAGAAAAAAGACGTAAAGTTTTTTCATGTTGCCCCGTTGTTTAACCTTTTTTTATTTCTTTGCAGATTGTTTTATCAGAACTCTGAGATAATGCCGATGTGCCGTCAGATGTCCCCACCTGACGGAAAAACGAGGAAATATCCATTATTAGGTATTAGGCTTTAATAAAACTTAATCTTGTTCAGTGATATTTGTTCCCTGTCGTCGGTTTTTTCGCACTTATTTAACCACAAAAGGGACAGACCCGTTCCGCTGTCCCCTCACTTTATGTTTATTTAAACCTATGATAAAAGCTTCTTTAATCACTGAATTGGTCTCGTATCTTCAGAAAATCTCTTTCTCTCTTCAAGAAAGCGCGCACCACGTCCTCGGCGAAATGCGATCCCGAACTGTCGATAATGATCGCTCTTGCCTGGTCGTGTGAGACCGGGTCTTTGTAGATCCTTTTGGACGTCAAAGCATCGTAAACGTCGGCTATGGCGACGATGCGGGCTGACAGGGGGATCTTCGTCCCTTTTAAACCGTCCGGATAACCGCTTCCGTCCCATTTTTCATGGTGATGATAGGCGATCTCTTTTCCCAGCGTCAGGAACGATTCACCACCCAACTGCTGGTCGGCGGCGTGCAGCGCGTCACCTCCGATGGTCGAGTGTTTCTTCATGATTTCAAATTCTTGAGCGGTCAATCGCCCCGGTTTCAGCAGAATGGCGTCCGGAATGCCCACCTTGCCGATATCGTGCAGAGGACTTGAGTTGTAGATGTCCAGGATGTATGCTTCGGTAATGTAGAGGCTGTATTCCTGTAATGTGGACATCTCCTCCGCGATCAAACGCGAATAATTGCGCATCCGCTCCAGGTGCTGGCCGGTTTCGGGATCCCGGGTTTCTGCCAATTTCGCCAGACCGACCATGGCAGCGCCCTGAGTCTGCTGGAGTTGCTCCATCCGCTGCCGTAGTTCCATTTCGTAATGATCGGTATCCGTGATGGGGCGGCCGAATCCCACGTAACCCAATAGTTGACCGAGATCGTCCCTCATAGGTGAAACGGTGTAATGCACGGATCGAGGGTCCCCTCCAAGTGAAACTTCCACCAATTCACCCTGGAAGACGCGATCCCGAACCAGGTCCTCTTTCAGCTTTTTTATGCTCTGATCATCCCATATCGCGTTGGCGGGCTGTCCTAATAGATCCCCCTTGGGAATACCGATCACTTGCAGGCATCCATCGTTGATTTCTATGACCTTTAAGTCGGTATCCAACAAGACGATTTCAAATGCAGCGCTATCCAGAATAGCCCGGTTTAGTAGTTCTAGTTCCATTGAGTGTCCCCCAATCATTAGGAAACGTGAAGACAGAAAGATATCTGGTGTCCCCCGTCGCGCTTTATAAGCTCATCCTTGTCCGCAGGGTTTCAAGTTAATACTCTTACGCCCTGATCGCTGCGGAAACGATCACGCGGAAACCCTTATATCGCAAAGATCAGACCTGTTTTATCCTACCAGACGTCCGATTCTACATTAACAGAAGGGAGCTTATAGGCCTACCAAGATTTTCTGCTTTCCACTGCTTTTCTGACGAATCCACCCGAACGTTCGAGAAGGCTGTCAGCTTCTTCCTTTTCCAATCCACAAAGAGCCATAACGATTGCGGTTTTTACGTTACCGCCGGATTTTTCGAGGTATTCCCCGGCTTTGCCATAGTCCAAACCGGTTGCCAGCATAAGAACCCGGCGCGAGCGCGCTTTCAGCTTCTGTGACCAGGCCTTCAAATCCACCATCATTCCCCGGTAGACTTTTCCGCAGCGGATAAAGGCCGAGGTGCTGATCATGTTCAGGATCAACTTTGTGGCGGTGCCGGCTTTCAAGCGGGTAGAACCCATGACCACTTCCGGGCCCAGGATCGGTGCGATCACCACGTCGACGGCTGGCTCCGCTTCTCTCTGATCAGGTGGTGTATTGCACATTAGAAAAACGGTAGATGCCCCGATGGATCTGGCGTATCGCAACGCACCGAGCACGTATGGCGTTCGTCGGGATGCCGCAATGCCTACGACTGTATCCTTCTTGGCCAGATTGATGCTGACCAGATCCCGTTTCCCCTGATCCTCCCGGTCTTCCGCGCCCTCCTTGGAAAGGAAGACCGCTTCCCTGCCGCCGGCGATGATGCCCACGACCTGTTCCGGATCGCTCCCAAACGTCGGCGGACATTCCGCTGCATCAATGATGCCCAACCTGCCCGAGGTTCCCGCCCCGATATAGATCAGACGCGCACCTTTAAGAAAGGAATCCAATGCCATCGAGGCCGCTTTCTCAACCTGAGGCAGAACTGCTCGAACGGCCGGTACGATCTTGGCATCCTCATCGGACATGAATGCCAGAATCTGTCCGATGGAAAGACTATCCAGATCCACGGAATCCGGGTGAATTGCCTCTGTCGTCAGAGCTTCGATCTCTCGGAAAACGCGGCGAGATTTGGACACGGGATAACCTCAGTTAATGATGAATATAAGTGAAGAGAATCCCAGAGTCAATCAAAATTTGTTGATCGCCTGCCAGAGCCCCTGAATTTTTCGTTATGAAGAACATAATTCCCAGATTCGATTCCCGGACTGCGTGAAAGACACTCCTGGGATAAATATATTAGCCTGATTTGACCTGAAACAAGGAGAAATTTCAAGAACAGGAATGGTAGAAGATTCCAGTGACATACTACACCGGCCCTGCAAAATCAGCAAAGCAAAAAAATCCCGGATAGTACGGCGGATCCGGGATTGCAACGGAATAGCTGATGTGAATTCCCCATTTGGAAATTGCACTGCGGTTTATATTGGATTCATTTAATCAGAAGACGAGATATTGCGTAATATTTGGCCTCAACTACACTTTCTTCAGCAGGTCAATCACCTCTTCGGCTTTCTTGGCATCCAATAACTTCGTGCGGAAATTCTTCTGCCTCAGCAGTTTGCATAGCCTGGCGACGAGTTTCAGGTAATCGTTGATCTCGTCGTTGGGCACGCCGAACAAGAAGATCAAGCGCGCCGGTTCGTTGCTCTCCGCTCCAAAATCAACCCCTTTCTTCAACCGAGCGAAAGCCATAACGATCTGCTTGACCACTCGTGATCGAGCGTGGGGCAGAGCCGCACCCATCTGCAACCCCGTGGGAATCTCCTTTTCCCGGCGTATGACCTCCTCTTCGAATCGTCTCAGATCCTGAATCTGCTCCATCTTTTTCATGCGCCGGATGATCTTGTGGATGACGTCGTATTTGTCCTTACCCACAAGGTCGAGGAACACATAATCGGATTTAATTAAATCGCGAACTTCCATCGAAATGATATTCTGGTTAGCCCAGTTTTACGGCTGTACCCGAAGCAGAAACCATCAGCATTGAACCCGACTGCCCTATGACTTCATAATCCAGGTCAACGCCGACCACGGCGTCAGCGCCCAAGCCGGCGGCTCGTTCCTGCATTTCCTGTAGGGCGATCTCCTTGGCTCTGATCAATTCTTGCTCGTATGCAGCCGAACGCCCTCCCACAATGTCGCGGATGCTGGCGAACAGATCCTTGAAGAGATTAGCCCCCATAATCGCCTCGCCGGTGACGATACCCAAGTATTGTGTGATCTTGCGCCCCTCGATATTCATGGTTGTGGTCGCAATCATTACTGTACCTCCAAAACTTTATTTACTGTTTTCTTTTGTCATCATCGCTATGCTTCCATCCCCCGAATTCGTACATCTCTTCCACAAAACTTTCCGGCTGCATTAGGTGCACGTCGGTGATGCCGCCCATGGGATTCAGATCAGCTCGAAGCAGGGGTAAGATGAACGCTTCACGATTGAAAACACTGGCCCTGTTTCCGTCTCTTCTCCCGTCCGATTGTGATGATGACACATTCTTAATCTCGCCGTATTTCTCGATGAAATAATGCAGTTCAGAAGGAGTTCCCTTTACCAGTAACTCGGCGATGTGATCGCCGAGTTCACCGATCTGCTCTCTCATCAGCTCCTGATCCGTTAAGCGGCAGGTAATTCGCCCCTCGCGTTCTTCGATCCCGAAAGCTCCACCAGCATTTGCCAGGTAATTTCCAATTATTCGGAGTGCTTTTCCTCGGGTGAGGTCAAATTCGGAAAACCTGCCATCGAGACTGATCGCACACTCGCGTATAAAACGGCGAAAAACCTCTTTGGAAGCCCGTTCATCCGGCAAACACCCGCTGGCGACCATCCTGGGGTCTGTCATCAACCATAAACCCGTCAATTCGCTCAATGCTCTCCTTAAGATAATGCGATTGACATCTTCCTCATCTTCAGATGCTCTTAAATCCGCTTGTTGATTTCCCTCGGATAATCCGGTAATTATCGGCAGGGTCGCCTCCCAAAAAGCCAGATCACCGGCATATTTGAGACCGAGTTCCTGCTCCACTTCCGTGTCACAGAAGGCCGCTTCAAGTTGGCGCGCCCTGGCGATGGCTCTCGCCCTGATAACGTTGGTGAAGACCAGCACTTGTCCGTTATTATCCCGCCTATCTGCGGGAGGATCGCTATAGGTATCGGGGCAGAGGGGACTGATAATTCCCGTTGCACACAGCAGTTGCATTGCCTTGACGTTGCTCTTATGGTGAGTGAATAAATTCGACCGATAACCCGGAAAAGATTTCAATAACTTTTCACCGATCTCAGCGAATTTCACCAAACGCAATTGAGCCTCTTCGTCTGCGATAAATAGGATCCCCGTCCAGAGCCCCTTCCGGCCTAAGGGATCAAACCGACAATCATTAAATCCTAAAATGAAATCAACGGTCGCCTCACTGGATCGGCGCAGTTGAGCCGCGCTATCGAAGTGGGCAGGTTCCCCCGTATAAAAATGTGAAATTAAATGATCTACGACGGCGATCCGTTCTTTGACCAAATAAGGCCGGGCCTTCTCCAGATTTTCGATGACGTTTTCCAGATGATCCGCATAGGGGCCGGGGGCAAAATTCTCATCTCCAGCGCGGTACACCAGTTCAACTAATTTGCCCCGGCGTTTTGCTAGTTTCGAATTTTGCGGGTATTTTCCGGTAAATTCCTTTGCCTTCTGCAGAGTGACATTTTCGTAAAAATTGGGTAGAACGCTTCCGGGAGGAGCTGTTTTTCCGATCTGGACGGCGGGCTCTATAGTTGGGTTAAAAAGACTGTCCGTTATCCAGATCTGCTTGGTGTTGATCTCGATTAAAGTGCCCAACCGCCCGCCTGAGTTCGATAGCGCCACCAGCGTCAAGCGATTCAGATCGCGTGCATCAATTGGAAATTGAAGCTTTCTGCCCGTGGATAAATCGTAGAATCCGTTGTGAATCCAGAGCGATTTGAGAAAAAGCCAAAAACCCTCAACTGAGCGTTCCGGAGCACCGTAGCTGATATTTAAACCAATCTCCTCGCAAAAACGCAGCACCTCCAGATGCTTGCGATGAATTTGATCGTAGGGGATGTCCCGACCGGCCAACACAGCTTTTGAAAGGTGGTAAGCGGCTATGCGGTCGTTCATCGAGAGGTCGGCAAACGCCGGTGCTTCCAGCCAGAGAACGGCAATGTCGTTCACCTGTTCGGCGACTTCTCCGGAAGTTTTAGACAGATCACCGCCTGATCGCTTCCTCGCACAGCCTGTCGTGAAGATCATTAACAGCAACAGGAAGGCGATCAGCGCCGGACGAATTTTGAAGGGGCGATTTTCGGCAATTTGGTTTTTCACGAAGGCGTAATATACTAAATTGACCGGTAAATGGCAACCCCTTTTCCCGAATTCTGAATCACCGATTCTAAATTCACAAAGTCTTCATAGCTGAGAATATCAACAAGAGGTAAGCGAGAATACATAAAAAAGCACCGGAACTGCCGGTGCAAAATGTATTTACCTTATTGATAGTTTAAATTTTTAAAAAACTCCCTGGAAAACAAAGTTTTTTTGTCCGGATATTGAACATCATTATTCATATCCATAATCTCTGATATAAAAAGCCCCGGAGAGCCGTCGAAAAGCTCTCCGGGATTGATAAGTTGCTAGTGATGATCAGCCCAGATCGCACCATGCACCAGTATTTCAGTGCTTCGATGGAACATACTCTAGATTGACTGCTGCACTTAGTCTGTTTCCTTTGACTGGTATCTCGTAGACTCTTACCGAATTATTTCGTCAGAAGCAGCTTACTCGTTGCAGTGTATTCACCGGCCCGGATATGCGCGAAATAGACGCCGGAAGGCAAGTTGCCAGCGTCCCAGGTCAAAAAGTGCGTTCCCGCTTCGCGATAGTTATCCATTAAAATTGTAACCTGACGACCAGTGACATCGTAAACCGTAATCTTGACTTGCATATCCTGGGGCAGGTCATAGCGCAACGTGGTCCGGGGATTGAAGGGATTGGGAGAAACCGGGTATAGCTTGAAACGTTCAGGCGTGTGTATCTGTGATGGGGCTTGGATGCCCGTTGAAACCTGCTCCCAGTCAATCAGTTTGTTATGATCGTCTTCAGCCAGCAGAATGCTCACCTTGCCGTCCCCGTCCATGTCGGCCAGTTGCGGCAGCCGATAGTCGGATGAATAAATGTAGGAGGTCGCCCAGGCGTAGACGCCGCTTCCCGAATGCCATTGCCACAGGGAGAGCATCGAAGTCGTGGTGGGTGCCACTACGGGCCCATATTCTGAGACAACGGAGGGAATGCCATCCACCCAACCGAAGCTGCTGAAGTTGATGGCGGCGGCGGGCATATTGACCGTGTCCACCCAGGCGGGATAGCCGCTCATGAAACCAGTGCTCTCCCACAGGTAGGCGCCGCCTTGACCGTAGCCGAATCCCCCCGCGAACAGCTCCAGCTCCCCGTCCTGGTCGAAGTCCTCCAGCACCGGCGTGGCGCAGCGGATGGCCAGGCCGGTCGGCATCCAGTACAGGTCAAAATTGCTCGGACTGGCAGGATTATAACGGTAGAAGGGCAGATCCACCAGGTACCAGGACCATAATAAATAGAAGTTCCCCGGCACCAGGTCCACCGCGCCGTCCCGGTCAAAGTCCCCCACCGCCAGCCGAGCGTCAATCCAGTCCTGCCAGAATCCTGATAGAATCGTAAAATTCATATTGTGGTTAACTGTGTCCTTCTGGGCGAACTCGCACACCCAGTAGGCGCAGGGCGGTTGCATACCGAAGTTGCGCATCACGGTGGTTAGTTCCGGTACCCCATCCTGATCCACGTCGGATATTTTGGCATCGGCCACGCAGCGCGGAAAGATGAAGTTGGACCGGTACTCGGTGTACTGGCCGGGGGCGGTGAATTCCCAGAAGTAACAGCCGTCATAGGTGAAGGTCAGCTCCTTATGCCCGTTCTGGTCTATGTCGGTGATCAGGAAATAGGAAATACCGGGCACCGGCGCCACCATGGGCTCGGTGAACAATTCGTCCATGTAGAGGTCGTAGGTATTGTCCCCGCTGTTTTTGTAGATGACAATATGTGCCGTATCGGCGTTGCTAGCGGTGCGCCAGGTGGAGATGAATTCCATGACGCCGTCGCCGTCCACATCGCCCACCACATGTTTGTTCATTTTCTCAGGATACTCCGGGCTTTCCCAGACAATCTGGAAATCGAGGTCGTCGAGGCCGCGGGGCGGCGAGGGAAGGCTGGCCGCTGCACCGCCCAAGTCGAGGCCATTACAGCCCACGGGGAAGAGCGCTTCGCTGCCATCGGTGAAAAGGACCTTCAAGGGGGGATACGGCTCCCACACCGGGCCGGCAAAGTGCAGTCCCTGGATGTCCGTTGTGAAGGTTTTCGTCAGTTGTGGGATTTCAGGGAAACCGAATCCGTCGCAGAGAAAGACGTCCAGCTTGGGGCCATCGAAACGGGCGATGTCGGTGTAATTGTCGGAATTGAATCTTCCAGCCAGTGTGCTCTGCGGTGGATGACTGTAGTCAACCATGCCGTGATCAAGCAATTTGAAGCCAAAATCGAGGGGAGTGAGGTGAGTTTCAGCGGTGCAAAGGTTCGTTATGACTAAATCCGAAATTACGATTAAAGTTAATAGGGCTTTCATAAGTTAATCCTCCCATAATATTCTTAATCTCTGAGGAGATTAGAGAACCCAGGAGAGCTAAAATGAGCGGTAACGTAGTCCTGGACATAAGTAACCTCGGTTGCTGGTTTTGCCTAAACGCAAAAAGGCACCGCGCCACTGATCCTATCCGGGATCAATTACGCCGTGCCTTCATCTTGCAGGTCCTATTCCTGCCCGACAAGGCGATCCGCGTTCCAAACGCAGATCTATCCGTTATACGTTTTATAAGATAAACAAAAAAATCAAAAAGTCAAGTGCAATTTATTGCATTTTAAACAAATTTTAGAATTGATAAAACTCTAATGTGGAGTAATACATTTTCAATTTACCATGCATATATTACCTTCAGCCCTGTGGAGTAAAGTTGCGGCCCGGAGCCTTGCCTTGATAACCTGAAAGAGTTACTCTTAGATGTTTTCTGCAGATTCAATCGCTCCATTCCTGGCACTCAGGATAAATTCCGACCAGGTCTCTATATCGTGCTTCAGCTTGACAAAAGCGGTGCTCGGATCCTGCAGCGCATCGTCACGCGTTAAAAGGACGTTCATCGGCTCTCTGGAACCCATCAAATAGCGGTATTGGCTCATGGGCAGCGTCCTGGTGACGCGAAGAAGATTCTCTCGTGAGAAGTCATTGCCGTAGGCTTTCTTGCCGGCATCAAGAGCCAAAGTCCAGAGACGCTCAGACAGATAATACATCCCCTCAACGTGCTTGCGCAACGAATTCGGATTCCACTTCTCAATGGGCAACAGTTCTTTTAGCCGTTCCATGAGATGCAGCGTTGACCCCTGTTTGAGGAAGTTCTCCAGTAAATCATCAATGCGCCGTCTCGAGTCGCTATCTAAGTAGTAATATTTTAGCCTTTTCATCAGGGGCGCTGTCGCCGATCCGCGATCGTTGTTAAGTCTTGGTTCCATGGGACACTCTTTGCGTATGTTAATCATCCACTTTCAAATTGCCACATCCTCAGGTACATATTCATAAAATTGTTGGACGGAAAATCAGCCTTGATTAGATTCGTGAGGATAATAATAATGAAAATCCATAGACAATATAGATTTTTATATACAGAAAGTCAATGAATCAATTGGATAAATTTATGCCTCCCCTTCCCAATCGGGAAGACCGAAGGGGGAACTTTTATGCCAATAATAGAATAAAACCGAATTTCTCCATGGCCGCGTTTTCTTTGCGGCCTCGTGATAAGGCGTGGAGAGCGGATTCCATGGGTTTGGGATCCGCTCTCCTGTTGCTAAAGGCTAGTTTACTTCATCAGTACCATTTTGGCGATGGCGGTGTAATCACCCGCTGTCAACTTGTAGAAGTACACACCGGATGTCAGGTTCCCGGCGTCGAACGTGACGGAGTGATTGCCCGCAGCGCGGTTTCCGTTCACAACCGTTGCGACCAGGCCTCCGCTGACGTTGTACACGCTCAAATTCACGTAACTGTCCGTCGGAAGAGCGAAGTCAATGGTCGTAGTGGGGTTAAACGGGTTGGGGTAGTTCTGTCCTAGGCTGAAAGCAGCAGGTAACAACTCGCCAGTCCCCAGATCCTCAAAATCTTCGCCGGTATCAACCAGCCAGCCGTTCCAGCTGCTGCCATCTGCCGCGGTTTTCTCGAAATCGAAGTGGTCTTCCGCGATGATGGTGCCCAGATCGTAGTCACCGATCCACCCATTCAAGTTGTAAGTACCCACGGGTGCTCCACCTGGTACGTTAGCCGTACGATCACGGTCGGTGGAGAAGCCTGGATTAAAGGTGAAATCTTGCACCGGCCCAACGATCGGTCCGAAGATAGAGCCGTTAGGCAGAGTTACGTCAATCCAAATATCGGCGACTTCGGTACTCGTTCCGCTGTTTCCCGCCGCGATGTTGTACTCCAGCGTGCCGCCGGAAGCCCCGAAGCTGGTCGTGCCCGTCGGCGTTACGTCAATCCATAACCCGGGAGCGCCCGCTTCACCGATGGTCGCCCGCATCGCCCAGTCGTCTGCGACCGGATCCGGCGTGAAGACGCCCGCAGCGCTTCTCTCCCAGGCCTGCCCCGAGCCGGGATAACCGTCCATGGACAGAGCCGCACTATTCGGGCCGTTCTCAAAGATATAGAAGACGTAGAAAGCACCGCTGTTACTCATGTTGACGTTAAATGTGTTCCAGCCGCTGGTCATAACCTGTACGGTCTCCCATAGAACGGAGCCCGGCGCATCTCCATTGTCGTCCAGCACCTGGATGCGGGCAGCTTCATTTGGCGTGCCTGCGCTGGCGTGGACGTCAATCGAGTTGATGTTATAGCTGCCGGTCTGGTGCGGGTCGAATTTCATGCCCCAGCCTAAGCCAACGGTCGAAGAGTAAGCCGCACCGTCAGGTTGAGTGTCGTCGTATCTCAGTTCAGCCGCCGGTGGAATCGAGTAAACTTGCGTTTCCGTGGACATGATGTTGTTGTCCGGGTTGGCGTCGCCGGTGTAGTACACGCGCACGTCAATTCGATAGCGGTCGTTCGTGTTCCAGGTGTAGGCCGGGAAGGTAACGGTCGTGGAGGCTCCAGGTGTCGCCGCACCGTTCTGCACCGCCAACGAATCGAAGTAAATGTAAGTAGTTTCGTCAACCTCCGTGTAGATCAAGCACCCGACCTGGAAGAAGGCGGCCGATTCGCCGTAATTTGTTATCTCGCAGCCGACCTGGAAACTGCTGCCGTTGGTGACGAAGAAGTTCTCGCCGTGCCAAACGGAATCCACTCCCACGTCCTCAAAGCCGCCTGCATACTCGCCGACCGCGCGAATGAAGTTATCGCCCGGTGAGTCGAACCAGGATGTCCCCGTCATCGTCAAGGAGCGTTGTGGTTGCACGGGTGAAGGATCGTACATTTCGTACGGAGGACCGACCGAAACGGCTTCAATCCAGAAATCTTCACCACTCGAAAACATGTAGGTACCGTTGGTGTCCACGTAGGTAGGCAGCCAGGTTGTTGACATGTTGTATAACAGCGATCCTGACCAATAGATCGTGCTCCCGGGGACACCGTTATTGTCGTTCTTCAGGTAGAGATCAACGGGAGTTACGAGGTTCGAGTCGATAAAAGCGATCAGGATTTGCTGCATCTCGAACTGTGCCAGGGGGGTGAATCTCGTCGCTAAGTGAAAGTTCGTCAGACCACCGTACCACCATTGGATCTGGTTGTCGTCGTAGTAGAGGGTGTCGTCATAAGTATCCAGCGACGGTAGGGACTTCAATGTGCCGCTAATCTGTTGTTGATTGGGTAGTGCCAATCCCGCTGTGGCGGATATACAGAGCATGAGCAGCACAACTAAACTTTTCTGCATCATAAGTTTGCCTCCAAATGCATTTGCAAGTTTCGATTAAGTGAGTCTCTCGTTATCAGTCCCGGTATGCAATCAGTTGCAGAACTCCTTCATCAACCTCCTTTCCTTCTTTCAATTACTTCATCCTCCAATCCTACTTGAATATTTCTGTATCCTAAAATATAATTAGATTATTGCCAAATGTCAAGCCTTTTTTGAAGGCGATCTATTTTTTTAATGCTAAACCTCCAAAATCCTTTAAGTATTGGGCAATACCGTCTAATTGGACTTCTATACTGGTTTGCCAGAGTAATTTCCGATATTATATGTCCATTGAATTGTCATTCCCGCGCAAG
>CAZHMN010000015.1:3367-15506 GCA_964533705.1 uncultured bacterium | reverse complement strand
CGGGAATCTAAGACAAATAATAATGGTAATATAAAATCTTGCTCTTCCCAAAGGGATCCCTTTGTGACCCGGGAATGACCTGTTGGTGAACCGGAAATTGCTTTCGACATTAGTATAATCACCGGTATATGACACTCAATCCACGTTGTGGTCGCTTAATCTGTACCGGTTAACCGCCAGATGAGCCAACCTCGTCGGTTCGGGCAGGCGGGCACGCAGGCAGCAGGATCGCACGATTCGCCTCGCGGTGCGGACATCTGTGAGATGGCCAGGGGAGACGAAGACGGGCTTACTCTTGTTTCTGGTGCGCAGCACGGCACCGACGTTGCGGTTTTTATACCGTAGGGATCGCCAGTTGCCGGGATTGGGACCCGGTTCGGAGGCTTCCCCGACTAACCTCGACTTGGCACATCCTACCGTCGGCAGGTTCAACCAGAGGCCCAGATGACAGGCCAATCCGAAGAAACGGGGATGGGCTAATCCCTGCCCATCGCAGATGATGACGTCCGGCACCGAATTCAGCTTTCTCATGGCCTCCAGCATAACGGGCAATTCCCGAAAGGAGAGAAGACCGGGAATGTACGGAAATTCTGCCTTCAATGTAGCATAGGATTCCTCTACGACCTCAAATCCCGGCAATTTCAGAACAATAACTGCCGCCCACAATCGGCCTCGAGCGAATACTCCGGATACGTCTGTGCCGGCGACCAGCGAATAATCCTTATCCTCTATTGCTGTCAGTGAAATTCTTTCTGAAAGCGATCGCTGAAGCTCTATGGCAGATTTGTAATCCTTGGGCCAGGCGTGCAAATTCGGTATATTCATCCCCAATTCCTTTCGGACGTTTTCTCACAGGGATGTATTTAATTTAAGAGCAGCAGTGGCAAGAAACAAGCGAGAAGATCATATTCTTCCCTTTTATTGCCGCAAAGCCGGTTATGGTGGAATCAATAGTATTTTTATTTGACAAAACAGAGCAAAAGGTGATATATTTGCAGTGAAAAGTCGTAAAGTCTATTTTAGGATTGCAAGTAAGTCTATGGTTGTCGATTCCCTGAAAGTAGAAGAGATTGCCCAAAAACTCCTGAGGCGTATTCATTTCTTCGATGGCCTCAATATTGAAGAGTTAGAGCACCTTTCCACATTGGTCTCCAAAAGGGTCGCGCTTCCCGGAGAGGTCATCTTTCGCCAGGGCGACGCTCCGGATGCCTTTTACATCATCGAATCCGGAGAAATTGAAATTGTTCTCGAAGCTTCAGAAGATGAATCCGAAACAATAGCCACTCTCAGCCGCGCCGGGGACTTCTTCGGAGAGATGGCTCTGATTGACGATCAACCCAGATCCGCTACCGTTAAGGCGCGTACCGAGACCAAATTGCTGGTGATCTCCAAATCAGACTTTTCAGATCTGATCCGTGATTACCCCTCCATTCATCTTGAAGTCTCACGGGCTCTTTCGCACAACCTGCGCCACAGCGACAGCCGCTTCGCCGAAACAATTATGCAAAAGAACCGACAATTGGCGGAAGCGTTGAGTAATCTGCGTGAGGCTCATGAAGAGTTGCTCCGTCGTGAGCGCCTCTCCCTCCTGGGGAGGTTGGCCTCGGGGATTATCCACGACCTTAAAAAACCCCTCACCTGCATCAGCGGTTACGCACAGTTGCTGAACAGCCCCTCTCTGGCCGAAGAAAAAAGGCAACAATATGCCGGCAAAATCACATCCGAAGTCCAGCGCCTCGTGGATATGGTCAACGAAATCCTCAAGTTCGGTCGCAGTGAACAAAAAATCGTCCGCACCAGGGTTAAGATTAAGCAATGGCTAAAGGAAGTGGATGAGTTCCTTCGCAAGGATTTCGAGGGCTGCCAGATCAAGTTTAAGAAATCCGTACAATATGATGGATATGTTAATTTTGATTCGGAGAAATTTAAGAACGTCTTCTACAACATTGCTGCCAACGCGCTGGCGGCCATGCCCGAGGGCGGGACCTTCTTATTCAGGTGCGTCCGTGAAGATGATAAACTGCGCATGGACTTTGAGGATACCGGAATTGGAATGGGTGAGGAAGTAAAAGAGCGCGTCTTCGAGGACTTTTTCTCACAGCGCAAAGACGGCACCGGGCTGGGTATGGCCATCGTGAAAAGAACAATCGAGGCTCATCAAGGAACGATCTCAGTCTGGAGTGAGTTGGGTAAAGGAACGCGGTACACGATCTACCTGCCCCTGGAGAGTGAATGAAGATTTGTTACCCTTTTTCCCTTGCTCTATCGGTGCTGCTGTTCATCTGCAGTGCAGCTGCCCCGGATCCAACCACACCCCCGATCGAAATACCCCGTTCGGGCCGTTTTCTCGCCGCCGAACCGCACGTTGAAATCAAACCTGACGGCATCGTTGGTGTCACGGTCACAACCTTGAAACCTTGTACCGGTGGCAGAGCCTACCTGGGCGTCATTCCCCATGTCGCAGAACTTGAGTATCCATTTTATAGGTTGAGAGGTGGCCTTACGAGGTTTGACTCGCTGACGATTTTCGCTGAATTCAACCTGAAAAATATAGAGAGTGGAAGTCTCGACATCGTCAATCTAAAAGAAAATCGGGGTGGTCATCTGGCCTACCGTTTGATTCTTTTCAGTGATAAACTTCAAGTCTTCGATCGAGTTTTTGCCTACGGGCGATCCCTGGATGGCGAATATTACCGGGCTGCGGCTCTTATCGAAGGCCCCTTCGTGGATTGCGTTACGCCCGCCAGCGCCGTTATATCCTGGGAGTTTGATCGCGCTGTGGATTGTCGTCTACAAGTCCAACCCGGCGATTTAACCTTCGAGTTCGATGCCACCGAAACTCGTAGTGAATTCCTCTTATCCGGTCTTGCGCCAGGAACGACTTATGATTACCAAATCACATGGGTAAATGGAGACGTAAAATTCAAGAGCCCCGAACTTCAATTTCGAACCGCGCCGCCCCTGAGATCACAGCAAAAATTCAGCTTCGCTGTCTTCTCGGATACCCGCGCAACCTACGGTGATGGAGATCGGGACGTTGAAGGTGTTAACGCTGAAGTCCTTAGATCCATACTTACTCAGGCGTACATACGAAACGCCGATCTGATCCTCGTACCGGGAGACCTGGTCTCCGGTACCACCAGCGACCCTTCCGAACTCGAAAATCAATTCAGGTCATGGAAGCGCATAGCGGGTCCGGTCGGCGGCAGAATTCCCATCTACGAAGGGATCGGCAATCACGATCTGACCTTTAAATTTTTCCAGAAGAAGGGGCTGAAAAACCGGGCGCCCCGGCGCGGTGAGGAAACCGGCGAAGCCGTTTTCGCTCGCCACTTCGTCAACCCCGTAAATAGCCCCCAGCCGACTTCCGATGATTTTCCGCCATATAGCGAAACCGTATATTCATTCGACTGGGGTAACTCGCATTTCACCATGCTGAACAGCGATTACCACCAGAAAGGACCGGGGGAATTAGTTGTCGATATGCACGGGGAACTCAGGGGAACCCTGCGTGATGAGCAACTCGAATGGTTGGATAGGGATCTGGATTCAGCCAGAAAGCGAGGCCTGGAACATCTCTTCGTTTTCACGCACAATCCCGCCTTTCCTACCGGCGGCCACGCTCAGGATGCCATGTGGTGGGCTGGTGAAAAGCCGGAGATCGTGCAGATGAGAAATCGCTTCTGGCGAATCCTCTGCCGCCATAAAGTCCTGGCTCTCTTCGCCGGCCATGAGCACAACTACAGCAGAGCGTTAATTGACCGGAATGTTGATCCTTCGTTCGATGTACCCGTCTGGCAGATTATCACAGGGGGTGGGGGCGCTCCGTACTATGCGCGCGATGAGAGTATTCCCTGGAAGGATTCCGTGCAGTTCTTCTACCCGCTTTCCCACTTTTGTCTGGTGGAAGTTGACGGTGAAAATGTTATTCTGGAAGTCCTGTCGCCGGATGGCCTTTTGGTCGAGCGGGCTGACTTGAATCCTTAAGGAGGGTTTGGCGAGAAAAGCCATGAGGGGATATTCAAACAGGCATATCGGATAATCGAATCCCTATAATGGCGTGTGATGTACATGTATAAGCCTAAAAGAATAAAAATCTCTTGAAAACGCGCCGGTCGCATGTTATATTTCCATGTCGATTGGCCCCCTCGTCTAGTGGTTAGGACTCAGGGTTTTCGACCCTGCAACAGGGGTTCGAGTCCCCTGGGGGTCACCAATAAACATCCAGTTTGTTTTTCTCTATTCAAGAAATCACCTTCTGCAGTATTTTAAAGTTATCTGATTTCGGTGCCCCATATTTATTTCTGCTTCACCTCGAATAGTGTGAGGCCAATCGGATAACGATAGGAGGCATCGTTATGAGCCATAAGGTTCTGGTGGTGGATGATGATCAAACCATCCGCACCATATTACACGATTATATGGAATCGTTAGGGTTCGAGATTTTTCATGCTACCGACGGTCGCCAGGGCTGGGAAATTTTCCAGGAGCAACAACCGAACCTGGTCATCGCCGATATTTTTATGCCCGAGATGACCGGGGTGGAGTTGTTGGAGAAGATTAAGGCCTCGGACGCCCCGGTTCCTGTTGTGTTGATCAGTGGTGTGCCTCTGTCACAATCCGAGATTCAGATGCAGCGGGAAAGAGCGGATGGATTTCTGGAGAAGCCCTATATGTTCTGGCAGATGAAAGAGCTGATCAGCAAGTTAGTCCCTGACGTAGTCCCCCCTCCGGCAAAGGAATAAATCCACTTGGAAATCTTTAAAAGAAATTCTCGGATGCAGGTTCGTTGAGGAATTTCTCGCCCCTCCCGGTATGTGCCGCGCATTTGGAAATGACCCTTAATAACGAATGGCTGCCGCTGGCAGCCATTTTTGTTCCTCCCTTCCTGTTCCAAGCCGTATCCCAATCTGCGTGATCGCTTCAAACCTTATCCTGTCACAAAATATAGCGCGATAGATCTTCATCTTCCAAAATTTTATCCAGAGTCTGGCGGACCTGATTGCGGTCAATCACGACCTCGCGAATGCCTGCTTTGGGTAATGTGTAGAGCAAATCCTCCAATAACGTGGTCATAACAGTATGCAATCGCCGAGCCCCGATGTTCTCCATGCGGCGGTTCACCTGGTCAGCAATTCGTGCGATTTCGCGAACGGCGTCTTTGGTCAGATTCAATTTAACGTGCTCCGCCTTCATCAGTTCCGTGTACTGTTTCACCAGAGCATTGCGTGGTTCGGTCAGGATGCGCACGAATTCCTTGACCCCTAATGAATCCAATTCGACCCGGATGGGGAAGCGGCCCTGCAGTTCGGGGATCAGGTCGGAAGGTTTTGTAGCGTGAAAAGCACCGGCTGCGATGAATAGGATGTGATCTGTTCTTACCAGCCCGTACTTGGTGACAACGTTGGTGCCTTCCACCACCGGCAGTATGTCCCTCTGTACCCCTTCCCGGCTGACGTCCGGCCCGGTGCCGCCACCGCCGTCACCCACAATCTTGTCAATTTCGTCAATGAAGATGATGCCCAGGTTTTCGGTGCGCTCAATAGCCTCTGTGATCACCTTATCCATATCAATCAATTTCGATGTCTCTTCCTGAATCAGGATGTTGCGAGCCTCCGCTACAGTTGCTTTCCGCTTCTTGCGCTTCTTGGGCATGATGCCGCCGAAGAGATCCTGAATGTTCAATCCCATCTCTTCCAATCCCACCGGACTGAAAATCTGCATCATGCTGAAGCGCTCTTCTGTGACGTCCAGCTCAACGGTTTTCTTCTCCAATTCGCCCCGTTGCAGTTTCTCCCGAAGCTTCTCCCGCGTCCTTTCGCGCTTTTCCCTCAACTGAGATCTGGCATGAGCCACCGCTGGCGTATTTTCAGCCAACATAGGCGCGTCGGAAGAACCAATCTCCGGAAGGGGCAGCAGCAAATCCAGTAGCTTCTCCTCCGCAGCCGCTTCGGCAGTGGGCAGCACGTTCTCCGCGGCCTCAGCTTTGATTTTAGAAACTGCGATGTCAACCAAATCCCGTACCATGGACTCTACGTCCCGGCCTACGTAACCAACTTCTGTGAATTTCGAGGCCTCGATCTTCAGGAAGGGAGCATTGGCCAGCCCTGCCAGCCGCCTGGCGATCTCGGTTTTGCCCACGCCCGTGGGGCCGATCATGATGATGTTGTTCGGCAGAATCTCATCGCGCAGCTCGCCCTGTACCTGCTGCCTGCGCCAGCGGTTGCGCAGGGCGATAGCCACGCAGCGCTTTGCCTTGCTTTGGCCAATGATGTATTTATCCAATTCTTTGACGATTTGTCTGGGAGTTAACGCCTCGTTGTTCATCACTTTAGAGCTCCTCAACCGTGATCTGGTCGTTGGTGTATATGCAGATTCCAGAAGCGATATGGAGTGCTTCCTCCACGATTTCCCGCGCCGACATTTTGGTGTGCTTGGCCAGGGCGCGCGCTGCCCCCAACGCCTCCGGAGCTCCCGACCCGATGGCGAGAATCCCATCATCGGGTTCAATGACCTCTCCGGTCCCGCTGATCATTAGAAGTGCTTTCTTGTCCACAACCGCGAGAACCGCCTCGAGATTGCGGAGGTACTTGTCCGTCCGCCATTCCTTTGCTAACTCCACCGCAGCCCGGCGAAGATCGTCGGGATGAGCTTCCAGGTGTCCTTCGAATTTCTCGAATAATGCCAGAGCATCCGCTGCCGCCCCGGCGAAACCGACCAGAACCTTGCCGTCGGCCAACCTCCTGATTTTCTTTCCGCTTTGCTTTAGAATAACCTCACCGTAGGTCAACTGTCCGTCTCCTGCAACAGCGGCTTTTCCCTTGAGCCGCATCGCCACGATGGTTGTTCCGTATGTTTTTTGCATCACCATATAAACGTTCCTCCCTGTGCGAGACGCCACAGCCTCCTTATAAGCTCGCAGGCGGGTGATCCCCATTTTGTCTTTCTTTAATGTCCATGCTGGGGTGGATTGGAGTTTCCCAAAAAATCCTGGCTCTTACGGCCTTCTGGCGATCTAAAGTCTCCTTTATTTCCCTCATCAAAGCTCGCTGTTCTTCTTTATTATTGCTAACGGCGAGCTCACTTTTAAGTTTCTGATAAACATTCTGCAACTTCACGGTGAGAATGTCGCGCAGGCAGTCCTGTGCAGAACGGTAATCAATGTAACGGCGCATCGCTTTCGGATCTACACCGGGTGCTGCTTCCGCCTCCATCTGCGACAGAGAGTAGGATATAAAACTCGTATCTTCTATCGGTGTATCTTCATCAATAATCTCTTCACCCTGGGGGGCTTCTCCTTTAACCCAGGCGTCCTCCAGTTTGGCGGCGATGCGTTGAACGGAAGGATGTTGGAGGTCTTGCGAATTGATTTCATTGAAGACAGCAGGACGGAGTTCGGGCCAGCGAATTAACGCTTCAAGGAGCCCTCTCTCCTTGACCGGGTAGCCGGCGAAGGGATCCTCGCTCTGAAATCCCTCGTTAACGGGCGTTCTGAATGCTCGCCTCATACGAGCGAGTTGTCGCAAAAGCGTCTCCTGGCCCAGACCGATTTTGCGGGCCGCATCTTGGGTTGCCAGCTCTCTGCGGATTGGATCAGGGATGACTGCCAGGCTGGCCAGCAGCTCGCGGGCCACCTCAGTGCGTGAGGAGACGTCCGCCAAACGGCCTTCCTGCCGGTATAGTTCGATGCGGTAACTGATGACGTCCGCGGCGCCTTCTAACAGGTTTCCAAAGGCGCTGGCGCCCTCTTTGAGCAGATAACTGTCCGGATCATATCCCTTCGGCAAACCGACCACCCGCACGTCCAATTCCGCGCCCAAAAGCACGTCCCCGCCCCGAAGTGCCGCATGGGATCCCGCCGCGTCACCATCGAAAACGAGCACAACCTTGCGGCAGAAGCGCCTTAAAATGCGTGCCTGGTCGGCGGTCAACGCCGTTCCTGAAGTGGCGACTGCATGTGTGAACCCTTCATCGTGCAATCGCATCAGGTCGGTGTACCCCTCGACGATCAGGCATTCCCCCCTTCGTCTGACCTGTTCCCGGGCCAGGTGCAGGCCGTAAAGCAAGGCCCCTTTATTGTAAATCGGCGTTTGTGGCGTGTTGATGTATTTGGCGCCCTCATCTTCTACTTTCAGCGTCCGCCCGCCGAATCCCACCGGCTTGCCGGATAGGTTGAAGATGGGAAACATCAACCTCCCCCGGAAACGGTCGTAAGTACGGCCCTCCTTCACTGACAATAATCCCGCTTCGACATAGTTTCGTAGCTCGGGATTATTTTTATCTAATTTTTTAATGCCGGCGATCAATCCGTCCCAGCGGTCCGGAGCATATCCCAGACGGAAGCTTTTCGCCAGCTCGGTGCTGATTTTTCTTTCCCCTAAATAAGCGCGCACCTTATCGAATTCCTCGCCCTTACCCTCCCATAGACAGCGGTTGAAAAACTCGCAGGCGATTTCGTTGGCGTGGTAAAGTGCATCATACCGCTCTACGCGTTCCGGCTTATCTTCAGGGATGGCGATGCCGGCGCGCTGAGCCAATTCCCTGGCCGCCTCTGCGAAACTCAGCTTGTCGTGTTCCTGCAAAAAGGTGAAGACGTTGCCGCCGATACCGCACCCGAAGCAGTGAAAGATCTGCTTGCCCGGATGAACCGAAAACGAGGGAGTTTTCTCGGGATGGAAAGGGCAGAGTCCGAAGTAATTGCTTCCCTTCCGCTGCAATTGAACGTACCCCGAAATCAGCTCCACAATATCGGTGGATTCGCGGATACGGTCAATGATGTCCGGTGGTATGCGGCCTGCCATTAGTCTAATCGCTCAAGACTGCTATGTTGAGATTGTTGCGAGATCGGGCCTAAATGATGTTTCTGTCACTCCAGCGGAAGGGCGTGAGCCCCCTTAAGTGGCTGGAGTCCAGAGAAGTTAAAATCTTAGCTGGATTCCGGCCATTTTGGGGCTGCATCCCTTCGACGCAACGACAATAACGATGAATTTGCAATGATCTTGTGTTCTCTAACATAAGATAGAGGATTAATTCGGCAAAATCAACTGAAATTTTTTGCGCTGGTCGTTAAATGGATATGGAAAGTTGGACAGATATGCAACCAAACAAGGCGAACCTCAGGTTCGCCTTTATAAGGGAAGAAAATTTAACGGGCACACTTATTCGTTTTTTACTCCAGCTCCACCACCGTCACCCCGAAATCTCCCTCTTCAGGTCTCCCGTATCGGAATGATTTCACGCCGGGATACTTTTTCAGCATCTCCCGCACTCTTTGCTGTAACACTCCAGTGCCTTTTCCGTGGATAATCCGTACCGTCTTCCAACCCGATACAGCGCAATCGCTGAGATATTTTTCTAAAGCGAATTCGGCTTCATCCCCCGTCATGCCCCGCAAATCCAGCTCGAATTCAGGCCGGATTGTTTGCGTTCCCTCTGACATTGAAATGCTGATGTCAGCCTTGGGCTCTGCTTTTCTCGGCGCTCTGGCCGGGGATAATTTTTCAGAGCTCATCCACAGGTGAACGCCCCCCACTTCCAATTTCGCCTCAAAACCGTCCTTGCGCACGGCCAGCACTCGTACCGGATCCTTGAGTCCTTCAATTTGAACCCAGTCGTCTTTCTTCACCGACCAGCCCTGGCGTTGCTTTGCGCCCTCTTTGGCCTCTTCTTCCTCTAAGACCTTTTGAATTCTGAGCTTTTCATCCTTCACCACTCGATGGGCTTTATGAATGCTTTCCTTCGAAGCTTGTTCTTCCCGTATCGCCTTGACAGCTGCCTCAATCCTGCGATTGGCGTCCCTTAAAATTTCCTTTGCATCTCTGGCAGCCTTCCTCAGCCTTTCCTTTTCTGACTTTTTTAATTCATTCAGGCGATCCGAATAGAGCTTCCTCAGAGCCTCCAGTTCGGTGCGTTTTAAATCTGCCTCTCTGCGCGCCTCCTCCGAAAGTCGCAGTGACTCGTTAAGTCTCGATAGGAGATCCTCCATTCGGCTGGTCTGCTCGCCCAATAAATCCTTCGCCGCCGACAGTATCTCCTTTGACAAACCCACCCGCGCGCTGATCTCCAGAGCGTAGGAGCTCCCCGGAATCCCCGGCCGGAAATGAAAGGTGGGCCGCAGCGTTTTGCTGTCGAATTCCATGCTGCCGTTGAAGATGCCGTCGGTCTCATGAGCGAAGACCTTCAGCGTTCCCTGGTGGGTTGTGGCGATGACCAGAGCCCCTTGTCGGCGCAGTTCCAGAAGCGCAGCACGAGCTATGGCGGAACCTTCACCTGGATCGGTTCCCGATCCGATTTCATCCAGTAACACCAGCTTGGGAAAAGCTTCATCCGCAAGCGCATTCTTCAGGCGGAGTAGATGCGAAGTGAAGGTGGACAAATCCTGTTCCAGCGACTGCGGGTCGCCGATGTCGCAGTGCAGGGAACTTAAAACCGGCAATTCTGTTCCCTCCTCGGCGGGGACCAGTAGTCCGCACGATGCCATCAGGCAAAGCAGTCCCACCGTCTTCAGAGCGACCGTTTTCCCTCCTGCATTGGGGCCGGTGATAATCAGAATGGAACCCTGAGAATCTCCTAAGGTCAGCGTCAAAGGCACGACTTCGGTCCCTTCCCGCAAGGTGAGAAGTGGATGCCGTGCCCCGATGAGCTTAATAAAAGGTTTCTCGGTCACGAGGGGCATCTGGCAGTTCAGGCGCCGCCCAAAACGCGCCCGGGCGTAAATGTGGTCGAATTTGGCCAATATCTCTAATGAATGTGTAATTTCAGCTAACCGATCTCGAATTTTTCCGCAGAGCTCCTGAAGCAAGCGATAGATCTCCCGCCGTTCTTCATTCTCTAAACTGCGGATCGCATTGCCGATTGCGATGGCTTCTAAAGGCTCCACGAAGATCGTCGCTCCTGTGGCCGATTCGTCTGCAATGACGCCTGCAACCCGACCCCGATGTTCGCTCTTGACGGGGATCAGCACTTTCCCTTCTCGAAATGCGGGCGTATCTTCCTGCGTCAAACCCTGTTTGTGCCATTGCTTGTGGATTCTTTCCAGAGTTTCGTGGAGCTTTCTCGCCTCTGCATCTTTCCGCCGCCGGATGCGTCTCAATTCCGGACTGGCATCATCGCGAATTTCCCCGGAAGAATCGAAAACCCTCTCAATGCTTCGTGATATTCCGTCGAAGTTCCCCAATTGCTCAGCCAGCGTTTCCAAACCGGGGAAATCTTCCTCTTGCTCGGCGATAAACCTGGCAATTCGACCGGACGCGGAGAGGACAGCACTCAGAGGCAAATATTCGTCCCGATCCAGCATCCCTCCGGCAGGCGCCAGCTTTTTCAGGGAAGAGGATATGTCGCTGATCCCCTCAATGGGCAGAGAGGTCTGACCGAGGAGACGGCTCATCTCATCTACAAGGCTGAGCTCCCGGCGAACGGATGCAACGTCCTGAAGTGGCGTTGAGGCGAGCACCCGCTTTTTTCCCAGCTCAGAAACCGCTTCCCGCGCGCAGACTTCTAACAGTCGGTTCAGTTCTAACAGTTCAAACACTTCAGTCATGTCTTCGTAAACAAAGCCTAAAATTGCCATAAACGATGAATCCGCCGGTCGGCGGATTATCTGATATGGAAACCCGGATTAAATGGCGTCAGGAATTGGCTTGGGCTTTCCCGTTATTACCTGGATAAAAGGACGAACCAATTCAATGGCCGGAGTCATGAATTTTGTTTCAGCTGCCTCGCGGACCAGGACCGGGCCGATGGGCGTCAGCATTAAAATCATGGTGATGAGGAGAACCATAACTGCACCGCGGACTAATCCGAAAGCGACGCCGGCTACTCGATCCAGCCACCCCATAAAAATTTTGCGCAAGAGCCCTCGCAGGCTTTTACCCACGATTCTAAAAATCACGTTCACCACGATTAGGATTAATAGAAAAGCGATGGCGTTTAAAAGCCAGATGGGAAGAGGAATAAATGAGAGGTGTGGGCCTAATTCGGTGCAAAATTCCATCGCCAGAAAGAGCCCCGCCACTAATCCCACCAGCGAGCAGACGGCGTAGACGAATCCGTTAAATCCACCTTCAACCGCCGAGGCGATAACGATGATTAAGATAATTATATCCAGATAATGCATGATGCCCTCAGGTGGCAATGTTCA
>CAZHMN010000015.1:0-3267 GCA_964533705.1 uncultured bacterium | reverse complement strand
CGATCCCCAAGTTTAGACATCGCCTCATATAGTTCGGCGATTTCACGCCCTGAAAAAGTGCCATGCTGGTCGGCCCATTCGAATTCCCGGCGCTCTCCGGAGCGCATTCCCCATTGCATTAAACGTTCCGGCCCGACGATTTCGGCAATGCGCGCGGCAACGCAAGCGTGGGAATTGCGGCCCCCGGCGTACTCGAACCGCAAATCAAAATGAGCATCTAAGTGCAGGACGTGAGGCCTGAGCCCGCTTCGTGATAGTCCCTGTATCGCCCCAATCGTCACCGTATGCTCACCGCCTATGCCCAGAATCCGCCGCCCCTTGCCGGTTTCCGCCTCGTAATAGTCGGAGATGATTCTTACTGCCTCATCCGGTTCTTCAAAGGTGATTTTCAAATCGCCGGCATCCCGGAAGGCCAGGTCTTCTAAATCGCGCTGACAATAAGGGCTATACGTTTCGATGGAATCCGAAGCAATGCGTATCTCAGATGGCCCGAACCTCGCCCCACGGCGATAGGAACTCGTAGCATCGTACGGCAATCCCAGAATTTGCCAGTCGCAGCCGTCAGGATCGTCTCTGGAAGCCAGAAAGCGCGCCATCAGCCTCTCTTCGAAGATAGCGACTTCATAAAATTGGGAAGAACGAAAGCCGCCCGATGGATGTCACGGGTGTAATATTTGGAGCCTGCTTCTATCGTCTCTGCTGCTTCAGGGCGCCTGATTTCTGCCTTCTGCCCGTCTTTTGAACAAAAGGTGAAACTCCACATCCCCGGTGGATAGCAAGGCACCGGAGCCCAGTAAATTGCCGCATAGGGAAAAACAGAATCCAACCGGCGGTAAATCATATTCAGTTCGTTCTCGAGAGAAAACGGCGACTCGCTTTGGACAGCTAAAATCCCCTTCGGCTTCAGAGCATTGAGAATATCTCCGTAGAAATCCTTCGTGAATAAAACCTCTCCAGGCCCGATTGGGTCGGTGGAATCAACCAGAACAACATCGTATTCCGCTTCGATGCCCTTGACGAATTCAACGGCGTCTTGAAAGACGAGATTAACTTTGGGATCATCCAATTTATTGCTCAGTCCCGGGAAAAACCGGCGGCTGACTTTGACGACTTCCTCGTCAATCTCAACCATGTCCACTTTTTCGACCGCATCGTGCAACAGTATCTCACGAACAGTTCCACCGTCTCCCCCTCCCACCACTAAAACTCGCTTCGGTTCCCGGTGCGAGAGCAGCGGGATGTGAACCAACATTTCATGGTAGAAAAACTCATCTCTCTCCGTCAGCATGATGTAACCGTCCAAGGCTAATAATTTCCCATGCCTGGCGGTCTGGTAGACGTCTATGGTTTGATAGGGACTCTGACTGTGATGGAGATGTTGTTCAACCCTGTAACCGATAGAAAAGTAATCGTCAACGCGTTCCGTAAACCAATCCTGAGCATTTTCATTCATTGGATTTCTGAACTTTTATTGGATTTTAGATGGGATTTATGCCAATATTGAGGCGGTGAAAGAAGAACGGCTGGTTGTGGATATTGAGATTCCTCGAAAAACCCGAGCTTAAATCAGAACAACGCCGGCAAATGCGGCGGCGACGTTTTCGACTTTAACTTCAACTGCGCGGCAATCAATCATGCGAACCCTGAGACCGCGGGCCTCGAGAGCGTGCCGAGCCATACTCGTGACAATCTCTTCTATTTCTTCTCGGTGTCCGCGCGAGGAGTACTCCATGATGACGCCGGCTCGATCTCTCTCTTCGGGAATGCCGACGGCCACGCCGGCCGCGATCAGTTCTCCCGGCAACGCGCTGGTGATCGAAGCGTAGGCGCTGGCTACAAGCGTCCCGGGCGCAATCGGTTGTGGGTCTATTTTCTGGCAGCGCGGCGGTATGATGCTGGAAACTCTGACCAGGTTCAGGTCCCCGATTCCTGCCGCGCGTAGAGCCTCGTCGAAGGCGTTCAGCGGAGTTAAGGCGTCGCCGGCTCCCGAAACCAGGAAATATCTGCCAGGAATGCTGTTTATCACGCCGCCTCTTCGATTTTATTGTTCGGTGACAGCGGCTTGTGGAGTAGCGGTCTATCCCGAAGTTCGAGAACTCCTCTCTTCAGTTCCATAATCGAGACGGATTCAGCACCGAGCGCGGCCTTCAAATGATCGAGGGCCTTCTCAGGTTGAATCTCGTCCCCGCAGGTAAAAAGGTCTACGGCGGCGTAACCGTACTCCGGCCAGGTGTGAATGGATAAATGCGATTCTGCGATCACCACAACGCCGCTGATGCCGTGAGGGTTGAAGAGATGAAATACCTCTTCCACGACTGTGGCCCCCGAAAGGTTGGCCGCTTCCACCATGGCGGTCGCGATGCGATCCCGGTCGTTCAAAACGCCGGAATCGCAGTGGTAGTATTCCACCAAAACCTGTCGTCCCAATGCGTTCAATCTTCTCCTCCTGATGTGACGATTGCACCCCGGCAACCGATTTGTGTTTTGACCTTAGAAGTAAGGTGGACAGGTAATCCAGAGAACTCTGGCTTCCCCCTGTCCGATGTTCTGGATTCTGTGATGGCGATCAGCACTGAAATAGAAACTATCACCTTTCTTGGCGATGAAAGTTTGCTGGCCCAATTTCAACGCCATGCGTCCCTGCAGGATAAAACCGAATTCATCCCCGTCGAAAGGCTCCACCTCTTCGGTGGATTCGCCAGGATCCAATATCAATAACGCCGGTTCCAACTTTCTGTTGGTCGCCCCTGGAACCAGCAGTTCGAAACTCTTGACCCCCTCTTTTATGATGGGAGTGCGAGCCTCCCGGGGATAGACAGCAGCTTCTCTCGCCGTCTCGCTGAAAAAATCGGAAAGCGTCGTATTTAACGCGGTTAGAATATCCGCCAAACTTTCCAGCGAAATCGAGGTGAGATCTCGTTCGACCTGCGATATGAACCCCTTGGTAAGCCCGGCGCGCTCTGCGAGTTCCGCCTGTGTTAAATCTGAAGCCAGCCGTAGATTCCTTAGTTTTTCGCCAATCCGTATCAACCTGAAGGCACAGTTTATTAAGTATTAAGTTTAGTAAAATAGACCAAGAATATAAAAAAAACGACTTGGCTTGTCAAGTCTTTTTTTCACAAATTATTTTATGGGGTTTTGATTTTCTACCCCGGCGGGAAGAAACAAAAAAGGCCCGATTCGGGCCTCTTCAATTCTTCCTGAATTTCGTTCTATTTCGCCAACACCATCTTGCCTACCGCCGTAGTCGGGGTCGCCCCTGACCCC
>CAZHMN010000014.1:0-45198 GCA_964533705.1 uncultured bacterium | reverse complement strand
TTCGCGAGGGCGGCCGCACCATCGGCGCCGGCGTCGTCACCAAGATTCTGGAATAGGAAAGATATGCCAGGACAAACAATTCGCATACGCCTCAAGGCTTACGATCACAATCTGATCGACAAGTCCGCCGAGAAGATCATCCGCACGGCTAGATCAACGGGTGCGGCTATTTCTGGACCGGTTCCCTTACCCACGAAGAAGACCATCTACACCGTTCTGCGGTCGCCTCACGTGGATAAGAAGTCCAGAGAGCAGTTCGAGACCCGAATCCACAAGCGGCTGATCGAAATTCTGAATTCGAATACCAAGACGATAGACGCCCTGATGAAGCTCGAACTGCCTTCGGGCGTGGATATCGAAATAAAAACCTGATTGACCTGCGCCAAAAAATAGCGCAGGGCTAATTGAACGAATGGAATTATGAGTTTCGCGCTGGGTAAGAAATTAGGCATGACTCGCATCTTCGATGAAGCGGGGAATCACGTACCGGTCACCTTGGTTCAGGTTGGGCCGTGCTGGGTGACTCAGGTGAAAACTGAGGCTACCGACGGTTACAATGCCGTTCAGGTCGGCTTTGAGCAGACGAAAGAGAAATCCCTGAACAAACCCAAACTGGGGCACTTGAAGAAAAGCGGTGTGGAATCCGTCCGTTACCTGAAAGAGTTCCGTTTGGGTGACGTCTCCGAATTCAAAGCGGGAGACCTGCTCGGAGCAGATCGCTTCCAGGTCGGTCAGAAAGTCACCGTCACCGGCTATTCCAAGGGCAGAGGATTCGCCGGTGTCTTTAAAAGGCACGGTTTTCATGGCCCCAATGCCTCTCACGGCACTCACGAGTACAAACGCCATCCCGGTGCCATCGGTGCGCATACCGACCCGGGACGCGTCTGGAAGGGCCAGAAACTACCCGGCCATATGGGAAATGAGCGCGTCACGGTGAAAAACCTTTCAGTTGTTAAAATCGAACCTGAACACAACATGCTTCTCATCAAGGGAGCGGTTCCGGGAGCGCGAAATTCGTTGCTTGAGATCGTTCTTTGTGAACACTGATTATGAAATTTCCAATTTACAAAGTGTCGGGTGAACCCTCCGGTCAGGAGATAGACATACCCGATGATATCGTTAAAATCGAACCGCACCGGCACGCCATGTATCTGGCCGTCAAAAGGCAGTTGGCTCGCAGCCGTCAGGGAACCAGATCCACTAAAACCCGCTCTGAAGTGCGGGGAGGCGGCAGGAAACCCTGGCGTCAGAAGGGACGCGGCGCAGCGCGCGCCGGTACGATTCGTTCGCCCATCTGGCGAGGGGGTGGCCGCACATTCGGTCCCAAACCGCATCCATTTGACGTCAGACTTCCGGCAAAGGTGCTGAAGTTGGCCAGGCGCTCCGCTTTTGCCGCCCGCGCTCAGGACGGCGGCCTGCGGATCGTCGAAGATTTCAAACTCGACCAGCCGAAGACCAAAGAGCTTTACGGAATTCTTGAGGGACTTGAAGCGCAGAATAGTTCGGTCATTCTGCTGTTGCCCGATTACGATAAGACGCTTTACCTTTCGGCGCGTAATATACCGCACTGCAGCGTCCAGAAATCGTCGGCTGTTTCGACCTACGAGCTGGTACGGCATAAGACGGTTCTCCTGCAGCAGAGCGCCGTGGAACCGATGATCGAGGTATTGAGAAATGCCTAAAGTCAGATCAATATTGAAAAGACCCCTGCTGACGGAGAAGTCAACGCAGTTGCAGGATAATCTAAACCAGGTCGCCTTTGAGGTGGATCGCAACGCTAACAAACTGCAGATTCGCCAGGAAGTGGAAAAGCGCTTCGAGGTAAAGGTGACCAAAGTGCGGACAATGCACTTTCGGGGAAAACTGAAACGCATGGGGCGATTCGAGGGACGCAGGAGTTCCTGGAAAAAAGCGATCGTTACTCTGGCTGAAGGCCAGAAGATTGAATTCTTCGAGAACGTTTAAAATGGCACTAAAGAAGTATAGACCTACCACTCCCAGCCGACGTTTTATGGTTAAATTGGATCACAGCGATCTGACCAAAAAACCCCGGGAAAAATCACTGTCGGTGTCGTTGAAAAGCAGCGGCGGCCGAAATAACTTCGGCAGAATGACGGTTCGACATCGCGGTAGTGGGAATAAGCGGGCGTATCGCTTGATTGATTTCCGCCGGGATAAAATCGGCATCCCCGCCAGAGTGGCCGCCATCGAGTATGACCCCAATCGCACCGCCAACATCGCCCTGCTCCACTACGCCGATGGTGAAAAGCGCTACATCCTCGCACCCGGAGGGCTTAAGGTCGGAGATCAGGTCATGTCCGGTCCTGAAGCAGATATCAGCCTCGGCAACGCCCTGCCGCTGAAAGCAATCCCGCTGGGTACCATGATTCATAACATTGAACTGCGGGCTGGTAAAGGCGGGCAGATGGTTCGAGGAGCTGGAGGGGCAGCCCAAATTCAGGCGAGAGAAGGCAAATATGCCACCGTTCGCCTGCCCTCGGGTGAAGTTCGCATGGTTCACGTCGAATGTATGGCCACCATCGGACAGGTCGGCAATGAAGATCACGCCCACATCTCGTTGGGCAAAGCGGGTGTCAACCGCTACCTGGGACGCCGTCCCCGTACCAGAGGCGTGGCTATGAATCCCATTGATCACCCCATGGGGGGCGGTGAAGGAAAATCATCCGGTGGGCGGCATCCCTGTTCGCCGCGCGGCCTGCCTGCCAAGGGCTACCGTACTCGCAAGAAGAGCAAGAAGAGCAATCTGATCGTTAAATCTCGTCACGTAAAATAGGAATATTAATTCATCAATAAACTCAATCAAATTTTGAGCGGATCATGCCCAGATCGGTAAAAAAAGGCCCGTATATAGACGATAAACTTTTCCAAAAAATCCAGAAACTCAATGAATCCGGGCAGAAGAAGGTGATTAAGACGTGGGCGCGCCGTTCCATGATCCCGCCTGAATTCGTCGGGCATACCCTGGCGATTCACAACGGGAAGAAATTCCTCCCGATTTTTATTACGGAGAATATGGTGGGACATAAACTGGGAGAATTCGCGCCGACCAGAACGTTCCGGGGCCATGGAGGGAAAAAAGCGGATCGCACCAGCAGAGTGCATTAATCGAGTCCAGGACCTCTTCGGAGAGAATGATAAATGGAAGCCAGAGCAATAAGCCGATACGTTCGCATAGCGCCGAGAAAAATGATCCTCGTGGCTGATTTGGTGCGCGGGAAAAACGTCAATGAAGCGCTGAATATCCTGCACTTTTCACCCAAGCGTTCTTCCCTCGTCATCGAGAAGACCATCCGTTCCGCCCTGGCCAATTTGATGGATCGTGAGGACGCTCGAAATATTAATGTGGACGAAGCAGTTGTCAGCGAAATCAGGGTGAATGAAGGCCCCACCGCGAAACGTTGGCGGCCCAGGGCCATGGGGAGAGCTACGCGAATCCGCAAGCGGACGAGTCATTTATATGTTACCTTATCTGTATAATCACAGGAGTAGTTTTGGGACAGAAAACCAATCCGATTGGTTTACGACTGGGAATCAATAAAACTTGGTTTTCTAACTGGTTTGACGAGAAAAACTTTTCCGACAAACTGCAGGAAGACCTGTTGCTGAGACGCTACATCCGGCAGCGCTTGCAAAACGCCGGAGTGGCCAGCGTCGTTATCGAGCGAACCCCCAAAAGGATCGTTCTGACGGTGAATACGGCTCGTCCCGGTATCGTTATCGGCCAGAAGGGCCGTAACGTGGATATCCTCAAAAACGAGTTGAAAACCCTGACCTCCAAAGAGGTACAGCTCAATATCGCCGAGATCAAGCGCCCTGAGCTCGAAGCGCAGTTGGTGGCGGACAGCGTGGCCCGCCAGCTGGAAGGCCGGGTCTCCTTCCGCCGCGCCATGAAAAAGGCGCTGATGGCTACGCGCCGCATGGGAGCTGAAGGGATTAAGATCGTCTGCGCGGGGCGTTTGGGAGGCGCGGAAATGGCTCGCAAGGAAGAGTATAAGGAAGGACGCATTCCCCTCCACACCCTGAGAGCCGATATTGATTATGCAACTTCAATAGCTAAAACGACTTACGGGACGATCGGAGTGAAGGTCTGGATCTGCAAAGGCGAAATTTTCGGAAAAGGACAATCCGCCGAAACGGTCTGATCGTCGCCGGCAAAGAAGCTTTTAAATACGAAATAGACACTCATGTTAGCGCCTAAAAGAATAAAACACCGCAAACAGCAGCGAGGCCGCCTCAAGGGGATGGCCGTGCGGGGCAGTAAGATCAGCTATGGCCAGTTCGGCCTGAAAGCGATGGAACCGGCTTGGATTACAAACCGACAGATCGAGGCGGCGCGTGTCGCCGTTACGCGACACATCAAGCGCGGCGGTAAAGTCTGGATACGTATCTTCCCGGATAAACCCTTAACCCAGAAGCCTGCTGAAACGCGCATGGGAAAGGGCAAGGGATCCCCCGAACACTGGGTGGCAGTGGTTCACCCTGGTCGTATTCTCTTCGAGATAGAGGGTGTATCGAGGGAGGTTGCGCAGGAAGCTTTGAGACTTGCCGCCCATAAGCTGCCCATTAAAACGCGCTTCGTCGCTCGGGAGGCCGCCTGATGAAGATGGATGAAATTCAGCAATTGAGCCGTGAGGAGGTGGCCCAGCGCCTGGAAGACGCCAAGATTGAGCTGCACAATCTGCGCTTCCAACTGGCCACCCACCAGTTGGACAACCAGGTGAAAATCCGTCTGGCCAGGCGAGACGTTGCCAGACTCATGACTGTTCTGCATGAATTCGAATTAGGTATTCGCAAAGAGCCTGAGAAAGCGGGCAAATAGAGATATGGCTTCAGAAGAACGCAAGATACGCAAAGTAAAAACGGGGACCGTCGTAAGCACCAAAATGAATAAAACTATCACGGTTGCTGTTGAACGGCGCGTGCCGCATCCCTTTTACAAGAAATATTTCAAGCGTACCAAGAAATTAATGGTACACGATCCTGAGGATACGGCCGGGCGCGGCGATGTAGTCCGCATTATGGAATGTCGCCCTCTGTCCAAGCGCAAGAGCTGGCGATTAGTCGAGGTTCTGGAACGGGCGAAATAACGCCCTCAGATCTAGCCGTTTGCTTTGCTGAATTAATACACAGACTTGATCAATTTTACATAAATCCCCGGAACTGGCGGGGCTTTGGAAGCACCGATGATTCGCGAACAGACTCGTTTAAACGTTGCTGATAACACGGGAGCCAAAAAAGTGATGTGCTTTCGTGTTCTGGGAGGCACCAAAAGGCGCTACGCTTCAATCGGAGATATCGTCGTTGCCTCGGTGAAATCTGCCATTCCCAACTCGCCTGTGAAAAAGGGTGAGGTCGTTAAGGGTGTGATCGTGCGGACCCGCAAAGAAGTCCGCCGCTCGGACGGATCCTATATCCGCTTCGACGATAACGCCATCGTCCTCTTGGATGATAAACAGGAGCCCAGAGGCACGCGCATCTTCGGGCCGGTGGCTCGGGAACTGCGCGACAGACAGTTTATGAAAATCGTTTCGCTGGCTCCCGAGGTCATTTAATTCGGCACATTTCAGGAACGACTATGCACGTCAGAAGAGATGATACAGTTTTAATCCTTTCAGGAAACGACCGGGGCAAGCGGGGCCGGGTGCTCAAGGTTTTCCCGGATAAGAATAGGATTATTGTCGAAGGTGTCCGTTTCATTAAAAGGCATACCAGACCTTCGCAGAAAAATCAATCCGGCGGCATCATCGAGAAGGAAGCTCCCATCAACGCCTCCAACGTGATGATCGTCTGTTCAAAGTGTGGTGAGCCAACTCGCGTCAAGCGTAGACAGATTACCGAGGAAGGCCGCAAGCATTTTACGCGAGCCTGCGTGAAGTGTGGAGAAATTTTCTGAACATTATAGACTGGAATTATGTTGTACCCGGAAGAAGAACCAAAACAGGAAGAGACGCAGGGTGCTGAGGGTGCCTCTTCGTCTTCCAAACTAAAGGAAGAGGTAAAACCCGAAGCAGAAGTGCAACCTGCCGAAGATAAGCCCAAAGAGGCCAAGGCGGACAAGGCCAAATCCCCTAAAGGGGAAAAAGCCAAAGAGGACTCTGGAAAGGCTGACGAAAAGCCAAAGGCCAAAGCGGCTGAAAAGGCCAAGTCAAAAAAAGCCATAAAAGAGCCCCAGAAAGCGGGAAAAAAGGAATCCAAGCCCGAGAAGAAGAAGGGCAAGGAAAAACCCGCTGAGGTGAAACTGCCGCCCGATTACATCCCGCGCATGCTGAAGGTGTATAACGATAACATCGTACCGGCTTTGATGAAACGCTTTAAGTATGATAACGCCATGATGGTGCCGCGTTTGGAGAAGATCGTTCTGAACGTCGGGATCGGCGAAGCTTCGCAGAATCCCAAGCTTCTGGAATCTGCTAATCAGGAACTCGCAGCCATTACCGGTCAGAAACCCGCAGTAACGAAAGCCAGAAAGTCCATCTCCAATTTCAAGCTGAGGCAGGGAATGGCCATCGGAACACGGGTTACCCTGCGAGGCTGGAAGATGTGGGAATTTCTGGATCGGCTCTTAAACGTTGCCATTCCGCGAATCCGTGACTTCAGAGGGCTATCCGATCGCTCCTTCGACGGCCGGGGAAATTACACCATGGGCATCAAGGAACAGATTATCTTTCCGGAAATTGACATAGACAAGATTGAACGCGTCCACGGATTGGACATTAGTTTTGTTACGACCGCACGGACGGATGAAGAGGCGCACGCATTTCTGAAGGAACTGGGAGTCCCCTTCCGCCGCCGTGAAGCTAACAGTAAGGAACAAGCAGCTTAAAGGAACGCTGAATGGCCAAAAAGTCCATGATCGCCAAGGCCAAGAGAAAGCCGAAGTATCAGGTTCGCCAGGTGAACCGGTGCACTCGCTGCGGTCGTCCCCGAGCCTATATGCGGAAGTTTTCGCTCTGTAGAATCTGCTTCCGCGAACTTGCACTGCAGGGGATGATCCCCGGTGTTGTCAAGGCCAGTTGGTAACGTAATTCAGATCAACGGTTTATACTATGACGATGACAGATCCCATTGCGGATTATTTGACTCGAATTAGAAACGCTATCCAGGCGCGCAAGGTTCGCGTTGACATTCCCGCTTCGCGTGTTAAAAAAGAGATTACCCGCATTCTCAAGCGCCATCATATGATACAAGATTACATACTCATTGATGACGGGAAGTCCGGGATAATCCGCATTTTACTGAAATATACGCCTGAGGGTCAAAGTGTTATTGAAGGCCTTCAGCGGATCAGCCGGCCCGGTCTGCGCAAATACGTCGGCAAAGACGAAATCCCACGAGTGCAGAATAACATCGGCCTGGCTGTTCTCTCAACGTCAAATGGAATTATAACCGGAGCCAAAGCCCGCAGACTGGGAGTCGGCGGCGAGGTGCTCTGTTACATCTGGTAGGTGATAAAGTGTCACGAGTCGGGAAACAACCCATACCCATTCCGTCAGGTGTGACGGTAACCATTGAAGAAAAGAAGATCACGGTGAAAGGGCCTAAAGGCACTTTGGAACGAGAAATCCACCCTGAAATTACCGCCAAAATTGCAGACGGTCAGGTGGAAGTGACGAGACCCACGGACGCGCGCCATCACCGGGCTCTCCACGGTCTAACCCGGGCGTTGATCGCCAATATGGTGACCGGCGTCAGCGAAGGTTTCCGCAAATCACTGGAAATCGTCGGCGTGGGATATAAGGTGGAAATGAAAGGGGAATCGCTTAACTTTACCCTCGGACACTCGCATCCCGTCATGATACAACCGCCTCCGGGTATCACTTTTGAAGTCGAAAAACCCACGCTCTTTCACGTCTCCGGGCCTGATCGGGAGCTGGTCGGCCAGGTGGCGGCCGTGGCGCGCTCGCTGCGTCCCCCGGACCCCTATAAGGGCAAGGGTGTAAAATATTTGGACGAGCAGATCCGCCGCAAAGCGGGAAAGACGTCAAAGTAAGATGAAAGATAAAACCCAAATCAAGGAAGCCGCCAGACAGCGGCGCAAAAAGCACATCCGGAAACGGATTTCAGGGACTCCGGAGCGGCCTCGGCTGGTTGTCTATCGCAGTCTAAAGCAGATTTACGCTCAACTCGTAGACGATTATTCCGGCTCTGTCCTGACGGGGATTTCCAGCCTCAATCCCGAGGTGAAAAAAGAACTGGCGAAGGTCAAGGGTAAAGTCGAGGTGAGCAAGCTTGTCGGCAAGGCTTTGGCCGCAGCCGCTAAGGAAAAAGGGATCGAAAGCGTCGTCTTCGATCGCAATGGATTTGTCTATCACGGCAGGGTTAAAGCCCTGGCCGAAGGTGCACGAGAAGCTGGATTGAAATTTTAGGAGTTGTGAATGCAGAAACCCCGGAGTAGGCAGGCCGCTCAGGACAGCGGCGATTTTTCGATGATCGAGAGGGTCGTGCACATCAACCGCGTGGCTAAGGTCGTTAAAGGCGGACGCAACTTCTCCTTTAATGCCATCGTCGTGGTGGGAGACGGTAGTGGCCAGGTGGGATTCGGTCTGGGTAAAGCCAACGAAGTCACGGACGCCATTAATAAGGGCACAGAGCTCGCCAAAAGGAATTTGAAGGAAATCCCCATGAGCGGCACCACCATCCCGCATCCGGTAATAGGACGTTACGGTGCTGCTCGCGTGCTTCTAAAACCCGCTTCTCCCGGAACCGGTGTGATCGCCGGTGGCGCGGTGCGGGCGGTTATGGAATGTTTGGGCGTTAAAGATGTCCTGACCAAGTGTTTGGGGACGCATAATCCCCACAACGTCGTCAAGGCCACCATGGCCGGTCTCGAATCCTGTCGGGATCTCCGTATGGCGGCAAAGCAGCGAGGCACTTCGGTCAGGCGTATTCTGGAGCAAGACGAGCTATGAGCAAATTGAAGGTTACCCTCACTCGCAGCATCATCGGCCGTCCCGGAAAGCATCGGCGTACCGTTCAGGCGTTGGGCTTGCGAAAGTTGAATCAGACGGTTGAACATCAAGATAATCCAGCCATCCGGGGCATGATTCGTCAAGTTAAACATTTAGTGCGCACAGAGGAGCTCCTCGATGGCTGATGAAGTAAAACATAATCTGGACTTAAGCCAGCTCCGACCAGCGCCCGGCGCCACAAAGAGATCCAAAAGACTCGGCCGCGGCACCAGCGCAGGCCAGGGCAGAACCTGCGGTAAAGGCCATAAAGGACAGAAATCGCGTGCAGGATATAAGCGTAAAGCGGGATTTGAAGGAGGCCAGATGCCCATTCAGAGGCGCCTCCCCAAACGTGGATTTTCCAACGCCCCCTTCCGCAAAATTTACCAGGTTGTCAATCTCAAGCGGCTGGTTGAAGTCTTCCCTTCCAAGGGTGAAGTGACCCCGGAACTCTTACTGGATAAAGGCCTGATCAAAAAATCTCGCCTGCCCGTGAAGCTTCTGGGGGATGGTGAAGTAAAAGTAGCTTGGGACGTTCACGTGCACGCGGCTTCCCGTAGCGCGATCGAAAAAATAAAAGCCGCCGGTGGCGAGGTTCATCTGATATGCTGAAGAGCTTCCAGTCTGTTTTCCGTATCCCTGAGCTCAGAAAGCGCATTCTGTTTACCCTGGGGATCTTTATTGTTTACCGCATAGGTGGTCACGTACCTTCCCCCGGTGTCAATGCCGAAGCTCTGGGTGAATTCTTCAAAATGCAGCAGAACACCCTGTTCGGCTTGTATGATATGTTTGCCGGGGGGGCTTTCGGAAAAGCGACGGTCTTCGCTCTGGGGATCATGCCCTACATTTCAGCCTCGATCATCATCCAGTTGATGGGCACCGTAGTCCCCTATTTTCAAAAGCTGCAAAAGCAGGGCGAAGAAGGGCGCAAGAAGATCACTCAGTTGACTCGTTACGGCACGGTTGGCATCTCAGCTTTACAGGCGTTGGGCGTCTCCGTATTCCTGGAATCCATCGTTACGCCAACGGGCCTTGCGGCCGTCCCTAATCCCGGTATCGGCTTTCGTCTGGTTACCATGTTGACCCTGACGACCGGTACGGTATTCATCATGTGGCTCGGAGAACAGATATCCGAGCGGGGTATCGGAAACGGGATATCTCTGCTGATTTTTATCGGCATTATTGACCGATTGCCCTACGCTGTCATGGATGAACTCCGCCAGTTCCTGGGCGGTAATCGGGCTCTCCTGATGGAACTCTTCATGGTTGCGCTTTTCGTGGCGGTAACCG
This sequence comes from uncultured bacterium, assembly GCA_964533705.1. Classification (GTDB taxonomy): domain Bacteria; phylum Electryoneota; class B3-LCP; order B3-LCP; family B3-LCP; genus CAZHMN01. Next base: position 34,939 of record CAZHMN010000014.1, on the reverse strand, counting down.
CATCCGTGGTTCTGTTGACGCAGGGTACCCGAAAGATAGCGGTGCAGTACGCCAAAAAAGTTGTGGGTCGAAAGGTGTACGGAGGTCAACGGACGCATATCCCGCTACGCGTCAATACCGCTGGGGTGATGCCGATCATCTTCGCGCAGTCCATTATGTTCGTGCCCTCGACCATCGCAACGTTCCTTCCCGAATCGGGAATTAAGGACTGGATTAACATGTCCTTTAGTTTCGAGTCGTTCACCTATATGTTGATCTACGGCACGCTGATCGTATTCTTTACCTATTTCTACACTGCCGTCGCCTTCAATCCGGTTGACGTGGCGGATAACATGAAAAAGTACGGAGGATTTATTCCCGGCATCAGACCCGGGAAAGCCACCTCCGATTTTATGGATTCGATCTTAACCAGGATTACACTGCCGGGTTCTATCTTCCTGGGAATCATAGCCATTCTCCCCAGTTTGATTACCCGGTACTCGAATGTAAACTATAACTTTGCCTCTTTCTTTGGAGGAACATCCCTCCTGATCATCGTCGGTGTCGCGCTGGACACTCTCCAGCAGATTGAATCACACCTGCTGATGAGGCATTATGACGGTTTTATGAAGGCCGGCCGCATTAGAGGCCGCCGAAGGATGTAAGGTAACGCCATGAACATCATCTTACTCGGTGCTCCAGGCTCCGGTAAAGGTACTCAAGCGAAGCAACTCAGTCAGAAGTATGAATATCCGCAAATCTCGACCGGCGACATTTTGCGCAAAGCTGTGGCGGATAATACCGATTTGGGCAAAGAGGCCCAGAAGTACATGCAAGCCGGGGAGCTGGTTCCCGATGGAGTCATTCTCGGAGTGATCGAAGACCGGCTGAAAGAGGATGATTGCCAGGCGGGTGCCATCTTCGACGGATTCCCTCGCACCCTGCAACAAGCCGATGGTCTCGAGTCCCTCTTAAAAAGACTAAACTCCAGACTTGATCTCTGCATCAGCCTGGAAGTGCCTGACGACCACATCGTGGCGCGGCTTACCGCCCGGCGCATCTGTTCAGGCTGCGGACAGGACTACAACCTGAACAGCAATCCCCCGCCTGATGACGGTCGTTGTACCAAATGCGGCGGTCAGATTATACAGCGCGCCGATGACCGGGAAGATACCATTCGCAACCGTCTCGCCGTTTACCGCCGTCAGACCAGACCTTTGCAGGATTACTATTCCGGACGCGGGCTGCTGCACATCGTTGACGGTGATGGTTCACCCCGGGACATCTTTACCAAGCTCTGTAGGATTATTGATGATCACGATAAAGAATCGGTATGAAATTAAGGCTATTGGCAGAGCTTGTGCCATATTAAAGGATGTTTTAAGAGAAGTTGAGCCTCTGATGGTTCCGGGCGTGGCTGCCCGTGACGTTGATAAATTCGTTGAAGAGAGTATCGTTCGACGGGGCGGACGACCTGCATTTAAAGGCTTTACCGGTGCGGATGGGATTCCTTTTCCGGCCAGCACCTGTATTTCCATCGACGCCGAAGTCGTGCACGGCATTCCGGGCAATCGGATTTTCCAGGAAGGCCAGATCGTCGGTCTGGACATAGGCGTGGAATTAGACGGGTACTTCGGCGATGTCGCCCGGTCGTTTCTTATCGGTGAAGTCTCCGATAAAATTCGAGAATTGGTCAGAGTGGTTCGTCAGAGCCTGGATGAGGGAATACGGCAAGCCAGGGAAGGGCGACGGCTGTCGGACATTTCGTACGCTATCCAGACTCGAGTGGAAAGCCAGGGATTTTCCGTCGTCCGTGAACTGAGCGGGCACGGTATCGGGCGCTCGTTACACGAAGAACCTCAAATCCCCAACTTCGGATTGCCCGGAAGAGGCCCGAAACTCCGGTCGGGTATGGCGCTGGCCATTGAACCGATGATCAATATGGGCAGTCATGAAGTCGTAACCGCTCCGGATGGATGGACGGTGGTAACGTTGGACGGTTTGCCCTCAGCGCACTGGGAAGAGACGATTGTCGTGACCAAAGGTGAACCCATGATCCTGACGCGCGATAGCGATGAACCTGATTGAACATATCTGGTTTGAAAAGCACAGGAGTAAGTTTCTGCAGTTCAGCTTGAGGGGTTTGTGGCAAAAGAAGAGCCTATAAAAATCGATGGATCGATTCTCGAAACTCTGCCGAACGCGACCTTCCGGGTTGAACTCGAGAATGGACATAAAGTTCTGGCGCACATATCAGGGAAAATGCGCATGCACTTTATTAAGATTCTCCCCGGCGATAAAGTGACGGTGGAGCTTTCTCCTTACGACCTGAACCGGGGTCGAATCATTTACAGATACAAGTAATCATTTGCGGAGGTTGCTGGTGAAGGTTCGCAGCTCTATTAAGAAAATGTGCGATAACTGTAAGATCATCCGGCGCCACGGTAAGGTGCGGGTGATCTGCAGGAATCCCAAACACAAACAGAGACAGGGTTAATTACCCGTTTAGGAGGTCTTGTGGCACGTATTGCTGGTGTTGATCTGCCCAAAGATAAACGGATCGAGGTTGCTTTAACCTATATTTACGGAATCGGACCCGCTCTCGCAAAGCGGATTATCGAAAAAACCGGCGTTAATCCCGATACCCGGGTGAACGCTCTGGCTGATGGAGATGTACACAGCATCAACAGCGTCATCCAGAACGAGTTCAAGGTCGAAGGCCCGTTGCGCACCGAAGTGATGATGAGCGTCAAGCGCTTGATGGACATCGGCTGTTACCGGGGACTGCGACATCGCAAAGGTCTGCCCGTCCGTGGTCAGAATACCAAGAATAACGCTCGCACCAGAAAAGGAAAGAAACGAACGTCTCCGTCGCGTAAAAAATAAATTGGAGAAGTGCTTTGGCCAAACCTAAAAGAAAGCCGAAAAAGGAAAAAGTCGACGCAACCGGGATCGCCTTCATCAAGGCGTCCTTTAACAATACGATCATTTCGTTGACGGATATTTACGGTAATGTTGTCTCTTCAGCCTCTGCTGGCAAGATGGGATTCAAGGGATCTCGCAAGAATACCCCCTTCGCTGCCCAGCAGGCCGGCTCCCATGCGGCCAGAGCTGCAATGGATTTGGGTATGAGAAAGGTCGAAGTGCGTGTGAAGGGCCCGGGAGCAGGTCGTGATTCTGCCATTCGCTCTTTACAGGCCGCCGGACTGCAGATCACGGCAATTAGAGACGTTACCCCCATCCCCCACAATGGTTGCCGCCCTAAGAAGAAGCGGCGCGTATAAAAGAGGAGCATTCTCGATATGGCGAGAAATACTGGACCTGTCTGTAAGCTGTGCCGCCGCGAGGGCGATAAACTCTTTTTAAAAGGAGAGAGGTGCAGCAGTGCCAAGTGTGCCTTTGAAAGACGGGAGATTCCTCCCGGCCAACACGGGCGCAGCCGCCGCTTCAAGAGGTCCGAATATGGAATTCAATTGCGGGAAAAACAGAAGATTAAGCGCATCTACGGTCTGCAAGAAAAACAGTTTCGCAACTTTTATTATAAAGCGGTACGGCAGAAGGGAATCACCGGTCAACTGCTCTTGGCGATGCTCGAGTCCAGGCTGGACAACATCGTCTATCGAATTGGATTTGCGCCTTCACGTCAAGCCGCCAGGCAACTGGTGCGCCATCGACATGTGATGGTAAAGGATCGCATTGTGGACATCCCCTCATATATTCTCTCGCCCGGGGATACGATCAGGATCAAAGAGCGATCCCGCAAGATGGAACTGATACACGATTCGATGAAACGGATCAAGGAAGGAAAATTAGTCCCGTACCTACAGTTGGACAAAGCGCGGATGGAGGGCGTTTTTATAAATTATCCCACACGCGACGCCATTCCCATCCGTGCCCAGGAGCAGATGGTCGTGGAGCTTTACTCGAAGTAATCTCACAGGAGGCGGTATTTATGAATGGCACTAATTTTCAGATGCCGGAAGCGGTAGACTTGGATGAAGCGAGTTACACCACGGACTTCGGACGCTTTATCATCCAGCCGCTGGAGCGCGGCTACGGTGTAACCCTTGGAAATGCCATGCGAAGGGTTCTCCTGGCTTCCTTGTCTGGTGCCGCCATCGTTTCCGTTAAAATAGACGGAATATTGCACGAATTCAGCACTATTCCTGGTGTAGTCGAAGACGTCGCCGAGATCGTGTTGAATTTGAAAGCGGTTCGCCTCAAACTAATGAACCGTAAACCCGACAAGATCCTGCTGCACCTGAAAGGGCCCGGCGTCTTCACCGCCGCCGATATCCAGAAGGGAAACACCGACTTCGAAATTCTAAATCCCGAACAGCATATCGCTACCCTTGAAGATGATGCCGATTTTAACATGGAATTGGTTGTCCGCAGGGGTCGGGGATATGTGCCCGCTGAAGAAAACCGAATTCCCGATCAAGCCATCGGCACGATTCCGATAGACGCTATTTACTCGCCGATCCGCAACGTCACCTATACAGTGGAAAACACCCGCATCGGCCAGCGTACTGACTATGAGAAGCTGATTCTGGACATCACCACCGATGGATCTATAACTCCGGATGACGCTCTGTCCATCGCCGGTAGAATTCTCAAAGACCACATCCAGCTCTTCATTAACTTCGACATCAAAGCCCGCGAAGAGCAGGCCGATCAAGAAATCGACGAGGAAGCCCTGAGAATTCGCAAACTCTTGAAAAAGTCAGTTGACGAATTGGAACTTTCGGTTCGGAGCGCCAATTGCCTCAAAGAGGCCAAGATTCGCACCATCGCCGACCTGGTAGCCAAGGATGAAGCGGAGATGCTGAAGTTCAAGAACTTCGGTCGCAAGTCTCTGACCGAATTGACCGAGATCTTGAAAGAACACGGCCTGGAGTTTGGGATGGATGTGGATCGTTATCTTGGGTTAGATTCCAAACGGCGCTAATCCACCGTCATTGTAGCTGGTTTAGGTTACTGATCAAAGCATTTCAAAAACATCGTCATGAGACATCGAAATTCCAAAGTTCACTTAAATCGCACGACCAGTCATCGGAGAGCGCTCTTCGCCAACATGGCTTGTGCATTAATCCAGGAGAGGCAGATTCGTACCACTGTCGCCAAGGCCAGAGCGGTTCGGCCTTTTGTTGAACGCATGATTACCTTCGCCCGCAAGGGTGACCTGGCCAGTCGCAGGCATGTGTTGAAACACCTGCGCCATAAGGCTGTGGTAAAAACCCTCTTCGATCAGATTGGACCGTTCTATGCCGATCGGAATGGGGGATATACGCGCATTGTGAAGTTGGGCGTGCGCAGAGGGGATGCTGCACCTTTGGCTATCCTTGAGCTGGTTGATCGAGAAGCCATCGGCGGCGGAAAAACCAAGGCAAAGGCATCTAAGAAGCAGGAGAAAAAAGCCAAGCCAAAGGCCGAAACTTCCGCTGAGGAATCCTGATAAGCGCCGACTTCTCTGGTGTTGCAGCAACTCCTCGGAGTTGCTTTTCTTTTGTTCTGGCAGGGCTAAAAAACGAGCTCGAGGCGGGCTTCCCCATCTTCGGCGAGGGATACCGGGGTAGGTTTTATGCTATTGCCGGAAGAATCGTGAGTCAGGATCAATTCAACGCGGTTGGCCTGATTCGAATTGGCTTTTGAAACAATTCCACGGGCGTGCAGTAGTTTTGCATCTGAACATTTACGAATCCGCACCTGGCAGCCCACCGGAAAAATTTGCACCACACGGGTTAACATACGCACCGCTTCGGCGTTGAATTCGAAAAAGCTGCGATTCACCAGCTTCTGGATGGCTTGTTCAGGTGTGATTGCCGGTGCGTAAGCCCCGGAGGTTAACACGTCGTATGCATCAGCGACGCTTACGATCTCGGCAAGCCGGTAAATCGTGCCGCTGTGGTGCGGGCGGCTGGAAATTGGCGCTTTGTTGTATCCGATAAGACCATTGGGAAAACCTTTTCCGTCCTGTCTCTCGTGGTGCTGTTGAATGGCGGCGGCTTCAGTATAGTGATTCGTGCCGCACGCCTGGATGATCAAACCGCCCAGCGTGGGATGCTCTTTATATCTGGGATGATCCGGGCCGATATTTTCTTCGCCGGGTTTCGCCAATAGAGTTTTCCCTACATCATGCAGGAGAGCGGCGATACCTAATTGGCGCAATTCTCGATAGACAAAACGGAAATTGATCCCCAGTAGCACCGATATCAGCATGGTATCGATGGCATGTTCCACCTGGTAGCGGCTGTGAGCTTTGATCAACAAGCAGGGAAGTTCAGTGGCGAACTGCTCCATCAGCTCGTCAATGATCAGGTGCACTTTGTTCTGGATCTCGCCCATGGGCAGCACCTTTTGAAATTCAGGGTGCGCGGCGAGACGGTCTTCTAAGGATTCGTCAAATTCCTGGATGATCGGACTGAGTTTCGTCAGTGATTCGAGGCACTCGCCCAGCAGGGCGTGTGTGCTGGCACGGAGGGATGGGTCAATGAGCTCGGGAGGTTCGATGGACTCGAATCCCGGTTCATCAATATAAACGCCCGGAAACCCCAGCTCGTCTATGCGGGTAATAAACCCGGTATCGAGAGGCTTACCGGCGGCCAGCAGCAGGTTTCCTTTTGAACTGTAAATCGAACTGCCGAGCTTCATCCCCGGGTTCAGCTCGTTCAATGTATAATATCGCATTGTCCCAGCAGGCGGTTTTCTAAAAAGCATTTGAAATATACCATTATCTACGAGATAAGTCAAGAAGATTTTCACCGATATATACCGCACCTCTGGAAGTCTGAGTCTTCCTAAATGGAACGAATTCGAAATTTCAGCATTATCGCCCACATTGACCATGGCAAGTCCACCTTGGCCGACCGGCTGCTCGAACTGACCGGCACCATCGCACCGCTCCAATCCCAGGGCCAGATCCTGGATGATATGGAACTTGAGAAGGAGCGCGGCATCACAATAAAAGCCCGTGCGGTGAGCATGATATATACTGACGATGAGCTGGGGGAATTTACCCTCAATCTCATTGATACCCCCGGACACGTGGATTTTACCTATGAGGTCAGTCGAAGCCTGGCCGCTTGCGAAGGCGCTCTTTTGGTTGTGGATGCCACCCAGGGCATTCAGGCGCAGACCATCTCGAATTTATATCTGGCCATCGAACACGATCTGCAGATCATTCCCATTATCAATAAGATTGATCTCCCTTCCGCCCAAATTGAAGAAACGGCTTCCTGCCTGGTGGATCTCTTAGGTTGCGATCCCGGGGAAATTATCAGAGTCAGTGCCAAATTGGGACACGGAATCGCCGAAGTCCCCAGAGCCATCGTTCGCAGAATCCCCGCGCCGAAAGGCGATCCCGATGCGCCCTTAAGAGCCCTCATCTTTGATTCGATCTTCGATACCTATCGCGGCGCGATTCCCTATGTGCGCGTTTTCGATGGGACTCTGGAAAAGGGAATGCCGATTCGCTTCATGAGCAACAATAAGAAATATGAAGCTGAAGAAGTGGGCAAATTCAGCCTGACCCGAAAAGCGCTCCCTCGTCTAAGTGCTGGTGAAGTCGGCTATGTCATCCCCGGATGCAAGATGATTCGTGAAACCCGAGTGGGTGACACCATCACCGATAACCGCCGCCCCGCTTCGATCCCATTGCCCGGGTTCAAGCTCATCAAGCCCATGGTCTTTGCCGGGCTATACCCCACCAACAGCGAAGATTACGCCGACCTGCGGGATTCCCTGGAGAAGCTGGCTCTAAATGACGCTGCCTTCACCTGGGAGCCCGAATCATCCCTCGCTCTGGGCTTCGGTTTCCGCTGCGGATTTTTGGGTAGGCTTCACATGGAGATTGTTCAGGAACGGCTGGAGCGGGAGTATAATCTCAATTTGATCACCACCCTACCCAACGTTGAATACCGAGTGACGTTGGAAAACGGTGAAACGCTTATAATCGATAATCCCGCCAAAATGCCGCAGATCAGTCGCCAGACGCTGGTGGAAGAACCGTACATCAAAGCAGAGATCATCACGCCTTCTGACTACATCGGCCCCATTATGAAGCTGGCATTGGATCGCCGCGGGGTGTATAAGACCACCGAATACCTGGAGGGCAATCGCGTCAATCTTCAATTCGAATTTCCCCTCTCAGAGGTGATTTACGACTTTTACGATCGCCTGAAATCAACTTCACGGGGCTATGCTTCTCTCGATTACGATCTGATCGGTTTCCGTCCCTCCAATATGGTGCGCCTCGATCTCATGCTGAACGGGGAACCCGTGGATGCTTTATCCGTGATTGTGCATCAGGACAAAGCCTACGAATGGGGGCAGCGTTTGACGCGTAAGCTGAAGCAGGTGATTCCCAACCAGCTTTTTCAGGTCGCCATTCAAGCCGCGGTTGGGTCCAAGGTCATCGCTCGCACCAACGTCCGCGCTCTGCGTAAGAACGTTCTGGCCAAATGTTACGGCGGCGATATCACCAGGAAGCGCAAACTGCTTGAAAAACAGCGCGAAGGAAAGAGAAGGATGAAGCAGATCGGTTCGGTCGAGATACCTCAGGAGGCCTTTCTCGCTCTGCTTAAAGTTGATGACGAGAATTAATCCGTTCCCGAATATCTGAAGATGGATTATCGTACAGGAGGGCCATGACAGCGGTTCGTCCCGCCATTGTCTTCGTCCTGGCGGTTTTGCACTGGCACCCGGCGCTGCTGATTATCCTCTGCGCCGCGGCAGGGATTTTGCTCTACGCAAGAATTTGAAGCCGAGAACCACGATAAACAAGCTTGGGAGTCTCGGTTGTGTGTAGCATAATGGAAAATTTGATCGAGCAGTACCAAGAAGAAATGGCCTGATCGGGAACTCTCTCGAACGCCAATCGGTTGAAGTTACAGTGGACATTTCATAAAATAAATCTGAAAAATGTGGGAAACAGTTAAAAAGGTTTGGAAAGCCTATCGCGGATGGGTCAAGCGCCGCAAAGAGAAGAGAGAAGCGCGCCGCCGCGCCAAGGGCCTTGTGAGGGACTGGCTGGAATTCATCGTCACTCTGACGATCATGGTCTTCTTCATCCGCACAGCCGTGGTGGAAGCTTATCGCATTCCTTCCAGCTCGATGGAAGACACCCTCTTGGTCGGCGATTTCCTCATGGTCAATAAGTTCCTGTATGGCATCCGCACCCCGGATTGGATCGGTATCCCCTTCACGGGGATCGGTTTCGACGTCCCCCATACCCGTCTCCCGGCTTTCCGCCAGCCCAAACGTGGAGATATCATCGTCTTTAAATATCCTAAAAATCCCTCCCAGAATTATATCAAGCGGTGCGTCGGTTTGCCCGGCGATACCATCCAGATCAAGGATAAAGTACTGTTGATCAACGGTAAGCCGTTCAAGGATCCACCCAAGGCGAAATACACGGATTGGCGCATCTGTCCTGCTGGGGTAAACCAGCGGGAGATCTACCCCCCTGGTGCCGGTAATCGGGACAATTACGGCCCGATTGTAGTGCCGGAAGATCATTATTTCATGATGGGTGACAACCGAGACAATTCCTCTGATAGTCGCTATTGGGGGTTTCTGCCAGAGGATAATATCCTGGGAAAAGCGACGATCATCTACTTTTCCTGGGATAAACAGATACCCTTTTATCGTTTCTACGACAAGATTCGATGGGGGCGAATCGCCTCGCTGATAAAATGATCCCGGACGGCATATCTGGAAGAGGGACTGGATAGCGGATACTGATAATGAAAACGGGGAAATGAGATCATGACCGCAGTTCCTCTGGTAATTCTTTCAGCCGTTCTTTTTCTAATCGGTTATCTGACTTACGGACGTTATATCGCCCGCAAGCTGGATCTTGATCCCACCCGGCAAACCCCCGCGCATGCCATGCGCGACGGTGTGGATTACGTTCCCGCCAAAGCCCCCGTGCTCCTGGGCCATCACTTTGCCTCCATCGCCGGAGCGGGCCCCATCGTCGGCCCGATTTACGCAGCAGCCTTCGGCTGGCTGCCCGTACTGCTCTGGATCGTATTCGGCACGATTTTCATCGGCGCCGCTCACGATTTTTCTGCTCTGGTTGCCTCTGTGAGGCACAAGGGGCATTCCATCGGCGACGTCATCGAAGAGCATATCGGTCCACGGGGCAAATTCTTTTTCCTGATCTTCTCCTGGTCCGCGCTGATTCTGGTCGTCGCCGTCTTCACCATTATCGTTGCCCAGACCTTCGTCAAGGTGCCCGCCGCCGCCACCGCATCCATCCTCTTCATCGCCATAGCCATCCTCTTCGGCTTCGGAATTTACAACAGAGGCATGGCTCTGCTGCCGGCCTCCTTAATAGGGATCGTCCTACTCTTCGGATGCATCGCTCTGGGTCTGGCTTTTCCAATCCACCTGTCCTATGACACCTGGGTCTTTATTTTGATCGGTTACATCTTTGTCGCCTCGGTTACCCCGGTCTGGATTTTACTCCAGCCCCGGGATTATTTAAATTCATTTCTGCTCTACGCCGTTTTAATCGCCGCCGTGCTGGGCGTGTTCTTCGCCGCTCCGGCTATTAAAGCTCCTGCCCTTTTTGCATTTCACGTCGAAAATCTGGGCTACCTTTTCCCTGTGCTCTTCGTAACCGTAGCCTGCGGAGCCATCTCCGGTTTTCACTCTCTGGTGGCCTCGGGTACGACGGCCAAACAGCTTAACCGGGAGACGGACGCAAAGATGATCGGCTACGGCGGCATGTTGATCGAATCGGTGCTGGCCGTCATCGCCCTGATTACTGCGGTGGTCCTCCTGCGAGCGGACTATCTGGAACAATTGAAAACCGCCGGGCCGGTGGCCGTATTCTCCTCGGGTGTGGGCGGCTTCATGACCCACCTGGGATTTTCCCGGGAAGTGGGCACCAGTTTCGTCGCTCTGGCTGTCTCCGCTTTTGCCTTGACCTCGCTCGACACCGCTACGCGCCTGGCCCGCTTCGCCTTCCAGGAATTCTTCGACACCGAGGTTCCCAATTCGGTGCGCGGCGTGCTTCACCGCAACCGTTTCATCGCCACGGCGATCACCGTCTTCGTGGCGGCCCTGCTGGTTTTTTCGGGGGAAGGCATGGCTCTCTGGCCTATTTTCGGCTCTGCCAACCAGCTCCTGGGAGCGCTGGCCTTTCTGGCCATCGCCGTCTGGATGGTGCGTCAGGGAAAATCGGCGCGCTTCGCCTTCTATCCCATGATCTTCATGTTCTGCGTGACGCTCACCGCCCTGGCTCAACTTGTTTACCAGAACGCGCACAAAGGCGACTGGGTGCTGGCCATTGCCGGTGCCTTGCTTTTGATCTTAGCGGTTTTTCTGGCCGTGGAGGGCCTTCGCAGTGTTCGCGGGGGAGAAGTCGCTCGGCACAAGGTAAAACGAGCGTCCTAAGTAACATACTTCGAAGGCGATTTTAATCGTTCTGTCAGGTCCTGGCCTCAAGGAGGCGTGACCTGACAGGAAGAAGGGGTGTCAGGTCTCACGGCTGTGCCGAAGGACCTGACACAACAGTCAAGAAGGTTTTTATTATTCCAGGTGCCGCCGAGTCCCCGTACTCGGCGGAAATAACAAAGGGTGAACCGCCTGGTTCACCCTCTTCGTTTGAAATCCTTTAGCCTTCAATCAATCCTCTCCGGATCATTCCAGAAGAAGCGGGTAATCCCGGCAATCGTGCCCAACAGCAGGTAATCGCCGTCCGGATAGATGGCGTAGATGCGATTATCCAGCAAGCCGTCAATTTGGTCGTACCGGAACCAGCGGTCGCGATCCCGGTCGAATTTCCATAAACCTCGATTGGTGCCGATCCAGACCAGCGAATCCTGCGCCATGATGGCGTTAACCTGGTCCCCCCCGAAAAAAGCCTGTGACGGATAGCCTATTGACGTCAAATTTCGCTTGTTGATGACTTCGATGCCGGTCATTCGCCCCACCCAGATTTCGTTTTTCCTCGAATGCAGCGCGTACACGGGGCCGGCGACTCCTCCTTCATTGGCGAGATAACCGCCCCTTCCCGTCTTGCGATCCAGCCGGTAAAGTCCCAGCTCACCGCCAATCCATACCGCCTCACCGTCAACAGCGATGCGATAGCAGGGCTGGTTCATCAAATCCCGATTTTCCAATCGCTTGACCGGCCCTTTCGGCAGGAGAAGTCTGCAGACTCCGAGATCTGTTCCCACCCAGGCCGTATCCTTATCCACAGCGACGCAGGTTGTTCTCTCCGACCAGAGACCGTCGTAGATCGTCCAGGTGCGGCAAATCCCGTTTTTCAGGTTGATCTGGGCCAGTCCATAGTCGGTGGCGGCCAGAACCCAGCGTCCCGAAACAGCCAAATCGTTGATCCAGGTGCTTTCCAGGCCGGCGGTGTACTCCCGTTCCAGATGATCCCACAGATTCTTCTTCCGTTTCCAGAAGGTGATGCCGCCGGTGCGATTATGCCCTGCGATAATCGTCCACCCTCCGCCTCGAGCAAATGCGCGAACGTCTCGTCCGTAAAGTCCCAGTTCCCAGATCGTAGCTCTCTTTGTTTGAATGTCCAATTGCAGAATGCCGGCCCCGATCACAGCGATCCACCACGTACCCCACCCATCGTCGGCGTAGGCGGTCAGGGAGTATTTTTTCAAATTGCTGTCCATGACGGTGTTGTTACCCTGGGGAAAATAGGCCCGCCGCGACGGCGCCCAGTCCGGCCGCTTGATAAAGGCGACGTCTGCTACATCCACCAGTTCAGGAGGCGTAAATTGGTGATCGAACGATTTCCAATATTTCGTGACGGGATTGTACAAATAGGCATACCCCTTGATCGTCTGGACAGCAACTTCATCCGTTTCAGGTAGATAATCCACGTTCGTCGCGCCGCGCAGATCAACGCTCTCAGTTCGCCCCCGCACGATGACCCACGGTTCTTTCCAATAATGCTTGTAGCGGTGATAGCGCAGCACGCCGCCCGTCGTGGCGAAATAGACCTCATCTCGACCCACGGCAATATCGGTGACATGCTGGAAATCCGCGTATGAAACCCAGTCGCCCTCATCGTACTGCAGTTGCCCGGATGATTCTGATAAGACGAAACCGAACAGAAGCAGAAAGACCAGATATTTCCTTAAGCGGGAAAAACCATTTTTGCTGGCATCCACAATGCGAATCCTTTCGATGATGATCAGAATCCCCGGGCAGAGAACGCGACCTTGAAAAGATAGGCGACCGGCAATAGAATGTCAAGGAAATCTTCAGGGTCTATTCATGTCCTTGAAGCAAATTTTACCCGGAATCATCCGCATCCGAAACCTCAAACGGGCACTACTTGCTAAACTCTCGCTCTCGCCCTTCAGTTTCTCAATCGCATTTTGCTTGACGGCCAAATCACCAAAAAGCTCTTGACTATTGTCGCGAAGTTATATAAATTTTTAAACTTGAGTTATAGAAAATAGTGGGCTCTTCTCTGCATAAATACCGTGGTATTCTAAATCCGTCCGCGGTTACAATCTATTCGAAGAGCTCTTGGTGAACCATATGGAGGCAAAGGATGGCTTTAATTGATTCCAAAACGGGTAATATCCGCAAAGAATATACCATTCCAGAGCTTGAAGAAGCAGCGAATATGATGCGGGGGTATAATTTGGTCATGCTGGCCGCCGCCGGATCGGGGCACTCGGGGGGAACCCTCTCAATTATGGACGTCAATGCCGCGCTGTACCTGCACGCGGCCAACCACGATCCTGAAAACCCCGACTGGGATGACCGTGACCGCATCATCTGGTCAACCGGCCATAAGGCCCCAAATCTCTACCTCGGTCTGGGTTTCTCCGGCTATTTCGACAAGGATGACGTGGTGCGATTGCGCCGTTTATGGTCGCCCTATCAGGGGCATCCGCACTGGCCCAAACTGAAGGGCGTCGAAGCGTCCACCGGTTCGTTGGGGCAGGGTCTTTCAATCGCCGTGGGCATCGCCCTGCGCGGGAAAATGGATAAGAAGGATTATCACGTCTTCGCCATCACCGGCGACGGCGAACATCAGGAAGGCCAGATCTGGGAAGCGGTGATGGAAGCTGGACATTACAAGCTGGATAACCTGATCTGCATCGTCGACATGAACCGCCTGCAGATTGACGGCTGGGTCGAAGAGGTGATGAATATCGAGCCGCTGGATAAAAAGTACCAAGCTTTCGGCTGGAACGTCATTGACATTGACGGCCATGACATGGCGCAGATCGTGGAAGCTCTGGAAACCGCTAAAAGTAATAAAGGCAAGCCGACGCTGATCATGGTGCGCACCGTCAAAGGAAAAGGCGTCTCCTTTATGGAAGACGTCGCCGGCTGGCACGGCAAGGCGCCCAGCTATGATCAAATGATTCAGGGGTTGGAAGAACTGGGATTGAAAGATAGAATTCCCTATGACCAACTCATCGAGCGCGCCAGGAAATACCAGGCTTGGGTGGACGTTGAGCTGGATAAAAAGCAACCCAAATTCAGCCGCGATTACTGGTGGAATCACCGGGAAAACATGAAGGTGAAGATGGATCCCACCCGCAAGGGCTTCGGCCGTGCTCTAGAGGTGCATGGTGGAGATGAGCGTGTCTACTGCCTGGGAATGGACATCTCCGGCTCTATCACCATTGATCAGTTTTACAAGAATCACCCCGAACGCAAACCTCGCTTCATATCCGTTGGAATCGCCGAGCAATCCGGGACCAACGTCGCAGCAGGATTGGCCAAGGAGGGCAAGCTGCCCGTTCTGGGCACGTACGGTGTCTTCTCTTCCGGTCGAAATCTGGATCAGGTGCGCACCACGGTCGCTTATGGCGGATTCAACGTCATGATTGCCGGCGCTCATGGAGGCGTGTCCGTGGGGCCTGACGGCGCCACCCACCAGGCTTTGGAAGATCTCTTCCAGATGACCGGCATCCCGGGTATGCACGTCTGCGTACCCTGCGATTCCCTGGAGACCTTCAAAGCTACCTCTTATTTGTTGTTTAATGAAAAGGGTCCCAAATTCGTCCGCTTCGCCCGAGAGGCTACACCCATCGTTACAACTGAGGCAACTCCTTTTATTTATGGTAAAGCCAACGTCATCCGCTTCCGGGGTGAAAAGGACAATTTCATTGATGCCTTCGAAACCGCATTGGCGTCCGATTATAAAAGCGAGGACGAGGATTTAAGCATCATCGCTTGCGGCCCGATGGTTCCCGAAGCCATGCGCGCCGCCTGGATCCTGAAATCCGACTTCAACTTGGAAACCCGCATCGTCAACATGCATACCCTTAAGCCGCTGGACAAGGAGACCATCCTTCGAGCGGCCTTAGAAACCGGCGTCATCGTCACGGCCGAAGAGCACCAGATCGGGGGGCTGGCCAACCCGGTGGCGGCCGCCATCCTCGCGGATGGCCGAATGCACGATAAAGGCGTAAAGTTCGGCATGATCGGCGTGAAGGATCGCTTCGGGGAATCCGGTGCTCCCTGGGAACTCATCAAGGAATTCGAAGTGTCCGCCGAGCACATCGCCCAGAAGGTGAAGGAATTGATGGGATAAAAAGAGATCGAGCACGGGTGCAAGCCCTGATTTCCAGAAATTCTGATAAAATGATTATAGCGTCCAGCGAGGGGTATTCCCAGCCGATGCCTTACCTGAGAAACTTTGCCGTAATGAAGGTGTTTGGCGTGGTGTATTCAAACGAGTAAAAATGATGATCACCCAAAAGCAGATAGAGGAAATCATTAATAAAATTTCGAGTCACTTCAAACCCTCGAAAATCATATTGTTTGGCTCTTACGGGGAAGGTGTCCCAACGCCGGACAGCGATCTCGATCTATTGGTTGTTGTCAAGGACAGCGATCAACCACGCTGCAAGAGAGCCAGAGAAATTAGAAAGCTATTGTGGGGGATTATAGACATCCCCAAGGATATTCTGGTTTACACACAGGAGGAAATTGGGGAATGGAAGGGTGTTAAGGAGGCGTTTATTACGAGTGTATTGGAAAAAGGCAAGATCGTCTATGAAAACTAAGAAGCTATTCAAATTGCGAGAAGGATAAAAACTTAATACTGAATAAAATTAACTTTGAATGACCTGAATTGCCGGGTCTAATCTATATAGTGATCCTTAATCTTACCGTTATATAAGGATGGAGAATTACAAATGAAGCTGGCATCCCGCATGGCCCGCCTCGGCACCGAGACGGCCTTTGAGGTCCTGGCCAAAGCCAAGGCTCTGGAGGCGCAGGGCCGCCATATGGTTCACCTGGAGATCGGTGAGCCGGATTTCGACACTCCCAAGAACATCTGTTTCGCCGCCATCAAAGCCTTAACCAACGGCGAGACGCATTACAATCCCTCACCGGGCATCCCACCCCTGCGAGAAGCGATCGCCGAGGACATCTCCAAGCGCAGAGGCATAGATGCCAAGCCGGAGGAGGTCGTGGTCACCCCCGGCGCCAAGCCGATTATGTTTTTCACTGTCTTGGCGCTCGCCGAAAAAGGCGACGAAGTCATCTATCCCAACCCGGGATTCCCCATCTACGAATCGGTGATCCGCTGGAGCGGCGCCACGCCCGTCCCTCTTCCCCTGAAGGAAGAATTTGAATTCCGCTTCGACCTAGATGACCTGAGAAAAATGGTCAATGACCGCACCAAGCTGATCATTATCAACTCTCCCCAGAATCCCACCGGCGGAGTTCTGACTAAGGAAGATATCGAAGAGATCGCCCGCCTGGCTCAAAAGCACGACTGCTTCGTCCTTTCCGACGAAGTTTACTGTAACATCATATACGAAGGCGAACACCACAGCATCGCCGCCGAACCAGGCATGAAGGAACGCACCATTCTTCTGGACGGCTTCTCCAAGACTTATGCCATGACCGGCTGGCGCATCGGTTATGGCGTTATGCCGGTGCCATTGGCGGATCAGGTGGCTCGCCTGCAGACTAATTCCAATTCCTGCACCAACACCTTCGTACAGCACGCCTGCATCGAGGCTATTAAGGGTCCCCAGGATGGCGTCTACAAGATGGTCGCCGAGTTCAAACGCCGCCGCGACGTGATCGTGGACGGTCTGAATGCCATACCCGGATTCAAATGTCTGCGGCCCCACGGTTCTTTCTATGTGTTCCCCAATATCCGGGAACTGCCCTTGAGCAGCCGCGAACTGGAGCAGTATCTGCTTGATGAGGCGGGTGTTGCCGCACTTTCGGGAACTTCCTTCGGTGAATACGGTGACGGATACGTGAGATTCTCCTATGCCAATTCGGTGGAGAATATCAAGATCGCTCTGGATCGTATTCGCGACGCGGTTGCAAAGCTGTAAGAGTGCGATGATGAAAGAATCAGATCTGAAAAAGACAGCTCTTTACGAGGTTCACAAATCCCTGGGAGCGAAGATCGTTCCCTTCGCTGGATTCTGGATGCCGGTGCAGTACAAAGGCATCATCGCGGAGCACCGTCGGGTGCGGACAACGGTGGGAGTCTTCGACGTCTCACACATGGGGGAATTCGAATTCCGCGGCCCGGACGCTGAGGAGTTTCTGAACTGGATCACGATCAATAACGTGGCCAAACTTGACGTCGGACAGGTGCAGTACTCCGCCATGTGCTATGACGACGGCGGCATCGTGGATGACCTCCTGATATACCGCTTCGAGGATCACTACATTATGGTGGTCAATGCCGCTAATATATCCAAGGATATGGATTGGATCATCGAGCACCTTCCCGGGCATGGAGTGGAGTTCTCAGACATTTCCGACTACATTACCCTTCTGGCCGTCCAGGGGCCAAATTCGAGAGATCTACTGAAGCCGCTGACTTCCCTCGATCTCGAATCCCTCCGATATTATCATTTCCTGGAAGGCGAGGTCGCCGGTATCGAAGCGACCGTTTCGAGAACCGGCTATACCGGGGAACTGGGTTATGAAGTGTACATTCCCCAGATGCATTCTCAAGCCCTCTGGGACGCTCTTTTCGAGGCTGGGAAACCCTACCAGCTCGAACCGATTGGCCTGGGAGCGCGGGATACTCTGCGCCTCGAGATGAAATATTGCCTTTACGGTAACGATATTGATGCGACGACCAATCCGCTGGAAGCGGATTTGGGCTGGATAACGAAGTTGAATAAGGGAGACTTCATTGGCAGGGAAGCGATTCTGGCGCATAAGGAAAGCGGTATAAAACGCAAGTTGATAGGCTACGAAGTGCTGGAGAAGGTCATCCCCAGGCACGGTTACCGCATTCTTAGAAATGGCAAGCAGGTGGGAATGACCACCAGCGGCAACCATTCACCCATGCTGGGCCGCGGCATTGGTATGGGATACGTTCCACTGGACTTGAGCGAGGTTGGCACGGAACTGGAGTTGGAGTTCCGAGGCAGGAACTTTCCGATAAAGGTGGTGGAGACGCCCTTCTATCGTCCCGTTAGCAATGCTTAAGGATTGACGAGCAACGCATGAAAGTTGACGTTTACCTGATCCCGAATGAATTATCAGAAGAGAGACTGAAAGAACGCATTGCCGTAGTCGTGGACGTTCTGCGAGCCAGCACGACAATCTGCGCGGCTCTGGGCGCGGGCGCCAGAGAAGTAATACCTGCCGATTCGATTGCCGGGGCGATACAATTGGCTTCAATACTCTCCCGCGAGACGACTTTGTTATGTGGGGAGAGAGAAGGCAAACTGATTGAAGGTTTCGATTTGGGCAACTCACCTTTCCAATACACGCCCACCATGGTGAAAGGCAAAACCCTGATTTTCGGCAGCACAAACGGTTCTCCGACCATCGTAAAGACCCGGCAAGCACACCGGGCGCTAATCGCCGGATTTGTCAACCTGGGCGTCGTCGTTCATTCGCTCGCCCAGGCGAAGGAGCCTGTAGATATCCTCTGCGCAGGCAGATTGGAGCAGTTTGCCATCGAGGACGCAGTCTGCGCCGGAATGATTCTGGTGGAGTTGCAGCGAAAAACCGGTAAAGAATTGGAATTAAATGACGGCGCCAAAGCGGCTGTCATACTTGCCGAAAAATATCGAGACTCCATTCCTGATGTCGTTGCCAATTCCTTCCACGGTAGGTATTTAAGTCAGATCGGCATGGAGGCGGACCTACCTTTCTGCGCCGATTTGAACCGCCTCCCGCTTCTTCCGGTCTACAGTGACGGCCGCATCACTATCTCTCACTAAACAGCACTGTTGAAGCAACGCAAAGGGGGTGCTTTAACGTGAAAAAAACAAGCAGGAAGCGGCGCAGTCAGCCCGAACCGGACGGCAGGGGGCGTCTTGCAGAAATATTGGGCTTGTTCCTGCTGGCTCTAACTGTGCTGACGCTCTTGGCGCTGGCCACCTACCAGAGCGAAGCGGAAGACCTATCTCCCCGGCAGAACATCCTGAGTGGATTCGGCGACCAACTGTCTTACCAACTGATCCATCTGACCTTCGGCCGCTGGCCATCCTTCGTTTTCCCCCTCCTCCTTTTCCTCTGGGCCTTGGCGATTCTGTTCCGCTGGAAGAAACTGCGCCTGCTTTTAATCAGCTTCGGGTTGACCTTTGCCGCCTTCTGGATTTCCTTCGCCATTACAATGCTGGAGATCCACGATCCCAATTCAGAACACGCCGGTTGGATCGGCGTGACTTTCGGAACGTGGATTTACGGTTTTATGGGGGCAGTCGGTGCCTGGATTGTCTGGACGTTATTCGTCCTGGTGGGACTGATTCTCGTCCTGCGGGTGCAGCCATCACTGATTTTGAAAAGTCTGATCAATGGGATCAAAAAGGGATCGCTTTGGCTGTGGTCGCATCATCCCAAGCGGCGGCCCAAATTCGAATTTCGCCGCAAGGTGGGGAAGAGGGTGCCGGAGGGAAAAACCCCTTCCGTGCCTCCCGGTCGAGCTGGCGTGACGGTTGAAGAAGAAGATCAGAAGCTGGAAGACTTATTCCCGCCGGCGGAGGAGACCCCCGGCGATGCACCTTACGAATCACCGAGAGTTGAAGCTCAAGTTACTACCGCACAGTATCAGTTCCCACCCTTGAGTTTACTGAGTGATGCGCCACCGGAATCCCCGGACGCACCGGAAGAACTGAAAGCGAAAGCGACCCGCCTCCAGGAGGCGCTTTCTGATTTCGGAGTCGGGGCCCGCGTCGTTCGAGTCAATCCCGGTCCCGTTATCACTCGCTTTGACCTGAAACCCGATCCCGGAGTCAAAGTCAGCCGCATCAGCGCGCTGGCGGACGATCTCGCGCTGGTCCTGAGAGCCCGAGCCATCCGGATTCAAGCGCCCATTCCCGGTGAAGGAGCCGTCGGCGTTGAAATCCCCAACAGCCGTCCCGCCATCGTCAGCTTGAAGGAAGTGGTCAGCGGCGCATCCTTCGTCGAAAATCCCTCTCCCCTGGCCATCGCTCTGGGAAGAACGGCTTCCGGGGATCCCTACGTTACCGACCTCGGCCGCATGCCGCACCTTTTGGTCGCCGGAACCACCGGCTCGGGCAAGTCGGTCTGCCTGAACGCCGTTATCGCCAGCCTGCTTCTGCGAAACCCGCCCGAACGACTCCAGTTCGTCATCATTGATCCCAAAAAATTGGAGTTGTCCATTTACGCCCGTCTGGCCCGACATCATCTGATGACCTCACCCGAACTGGACGAAGAAGTTATTACCACCCCTTCAAACGCCGTCCGGGTGCTGGGTGGAGTCGAAATCGAAATGGCACGCCGCTATGATGTCCTCGCCGCTGCCGGCGTGCGTAACATCGAGGAATTCAATGAGCTGGCAGAAAAAGGCCAGGCCGTGTCTCCAGAGGGTGAGACCCTGAATCCGATCAGTTTTTTGGTGGTGGTCATTGACGAACTTGCCGATTTAATGATGATTATGGCCAAGGATGTGGAAGAGCCGATCGCCCGACTGGCACAAATGGCACGCGCGGTGGGAATCCACTTGATCGTCGCCACCCAGAGACCTTCGGTGGACGTGATTACGGGAGTGATCAAGGCGAACTTTCCGGCGCGGCTCGCATTTCAGGTCGCCTCGAAAATTGATTCCCGAACCATTCTGGACGCCAACGGGGCTGAATCCCTTCTGGGGAACGGGGACGCCCTCTTTATCCCGCCGGGCAGGGGACAGCCCGAACGCATTCATTGCTGCTATGTCGGCCCCGATGAGATTGAAAATCTGGTCTCACATATTGAAGATCAACCTTGCGATTTCTACCGCCACACCTTGCGGCTACCGCAACCGGAAGGCGCTATTGGAGGCGGTGATGAGATGCTGGGAGATCGAGACGAGTTTTTTGAGGAAGCCGCTCGCATGGTCATCCGGCAGGGACAAGCGTCGGTTTCCATATTGCAGAGGAGGCTGAAAATCGGCTATGCGCGCGCCGGGAGGCTGATTGACCAATTGGAGCGAGCCGGCATTGTGGGCCCCTTTGACGGTTCGAAAGCGCGTGAAGTCCTGGTGGATGAAGAGTATCTGGATCAAATCAGTGGCGGTCATCCGCCGCAGTAAAAAATAGGGGTGTAAAAGGACGATATTCTTCGGAACTTTTGCCCAAACGTTTTGTTTCAATTCTAAGTATTTGATTGTTTGTAGTTTAATAACAGCTTTAAGTTTCCTAAATTGACAAATCCAAGAAAATTGACAAAATCACATCGAAATCGGTCCTTTTTAATCGGCAGTATTCTGCCGCTGACAGTAAGTATTTGCCTGATTTTGGCTTCCCAGGTAGCTTTTGCTGGAAAAGGCGAAGCGATCATCCGTAAAGTTCAAGAAAAATTCGAATCTTTGAATACGCTATCCGTCCATTTCGAGGCTCTCCTCCAGTCGGATTTAGAGGGCGAAAGTCAGTGTGAAGCCGGGGTGATCTATCTCGACAGTACCGGACGGTACAGAACCGAAACGACCACACAGACGATCGTTTTCGATGGCCGGAGCATCTGGATGTACAATTCGAATGAAAACCAGGTCATCATACGCAGTGCGGAGCAGGGCGCCGATGATCTGCTCACTCCCCAGCGCCTGTTATACGAGTATCCCACCTTGTATGCCATTGAAAACGTTGAAAAAGCGACTTGTTCCGGTTTCCCCTGCTACCGGTTAGTCATGGTGCCGAAAGAGGAAACCGATCCCACTCGCCAATTGCAGGTTTGGATAGATATGAAAGAATATCTAACGCGAAAGTTTGTGCTGGAAGATTTAGCTGGAAATGTCACCACCTTCGAATTTAAGTCTTTCCAAATTGGGCAGGTATTGCCCGATGCGACTTTTCAATTTACCCCTCCTGAAGGTGCGGAGGTCATAGATATGCGTTGATTGTTAGACGATTTATCCGTAGTCCGTACCTTACAGCAAAA
This sequence comes from uncultured bacterium, assembly GCA_964533705.1. Taxonomy (GTDB): domain Bacteria; phylum Electryoneota; class B3-LCP; order B3-LCP; family B3-LCP; genus CAZHMN01. The sequence goes on along the minus strand of CAZHMN010000014.1, from coordinate 12,634 downwards.
GGCTTCCCCAATTTGACAGAGCGCCAATGAAACTTCGAATCGCAATCGGGGTGTTTTTAAGTCTCCTCTTCATTTATCTCTCCTTCTGGAAACCCGATATCGCGGGGCTCTTTGGAGGCGGCACGGGAATTGCTGAAGCTTTTTTCGGGCAAACCCGCATTGACCTGCCCGGATTGGGACAAACCCTCGCGGAAGCGCATTACCACTACTTGCTATATGGCATCGCGTTGCTGCTTATCAGTCTTTTCTTCCGAGCGCAACGCTGGCGGATCCTACTTCGCCCGGTATACAGCGAAATCCATTACTGGCCGGTCTATTCGGCTATGAACATCGGGTACATGATTAATAATATCCTCCCTCTGCGCATGGGCGAGATTCTGCGGGCCTATTTCCTGGGGAAAGCGGAAAACATCAGCAAATCTTCGGCGTTGGCTACCATTGTGGTGGAAAGGGTGATCGATACGCTTTCTGTTTTGATTCTTTTGGGCGTTACGATTTTTTTATTCCCCTTTCCCGATTGGATCAGAAACGGTCTTTTCTACATCGGTGCTGCTGTACTACTGCTGATCGCTTTTTTGATCGCACTGCTGGTCAATAAGGATTGGACTCTCCATCTATTGCGCAAGGTTTTAAAACCGTTGCCTCAGAAGATTACCGATAGACTTATTGATATCGTCAGCTCTTTTTCGTCGGGACTTGAAATTATGCGCAGTTCCAGGCATTATTTGGCTATTCTGGGCCATACTGTGTTGCTTCAATCGTGCTATATATTGAGCGTTTTCTTCACTTTTAAAGCGTTCGATTTTGTGACTTCGCAATATCCCGTCATCCAGTCCGATCCGTTGCTGGCTTCCGTGGTCATGCTGATCATCATTACCATCGGCATCGGACTGCCTTCAGCGCCCGGAGCGGTGGGAACGTACCACGGTATCGTTGCCTTCGGAATTTCCCTCTTCGGGGTTTCCGCTGAAGCTGCAATGGGTTTTGCCATCGCGCTTCACCTGGCAAACTACTTCCCGTTAACTGCATTAGGTCTGATCTGTTTTTGGGGGCAGCATTTCAGATTCTCAGATCTAAAAGCTCAGATTCCACACCGAGACGAGGTTGTATAACGATCTGTTGAAACCCTTGAATACAACATGATAGACATCCACTCGCACATCCTGCCGGGTCTGGACGATGGCCCCGAGACTTTGGTTGAATCGCTGGCGATGGCTCGAGCGGCGCATCAAGCCGGGACGAAGATTTTAGTCGCCACGCCCCATATCCTGAACGTTTTGGATTTGAACAAAAACATCCTGATTCAAAATAATTTCAAGCACTTCAAAAAGTTGGTCGAAGCGGAACTGCCCGAGTTTGAAATGCTTCTGGGCAGCGAGATTTTCTTCAGACCCAATTTGTCAGATCTGGTGCGCTACGAAGTCGCCACCATCAACGGTTCGGGCCGTTATATGCTGGTCGAATTCTCACTGATTGATATTCCTGTGGGATTTGATAAGGAACTGAAGCGACTACAAAACAAAGGGGTGATTCCAGTTATTGCCCATCCGGAGAGAAATGCTGCGGCGCTGCGAAAACCGTCTCTCATCAAACAGATGGTTAATGCGGGCGCGTTAATACAAATAAACGCCGGCAGTCTGACCGGTTTGTTCGGACGCGCGGTGAAGAAGCTGGCGCACAATTTGCTCAAAAGGGGGTGGGTGCACGTCATTGCTTCGGATGCACATAGCATAAATCATCGGGGACCCGATCTCCGGGCGGCAATTTCTGCCGCCTCCGATACCATCGGAGTGGCTAAAGCTGGCCGCCTGGTTTGGGATAATCCTCGCGCTATCATCGAGGCATTGCCGTTGCCCGGGAGAGAAACTCTGGAATTTATCACTGGGGGAACGTGATGACCGAAGAGCGTGAAGGTTCAGTCAATCTGGGAGATTACTTACGCATTATCCTGCGAGGACGTTGGATCATCTTGATCAGCTTCCTGCTTGTTTTGGGCACCACCACCTATTTTACCTACAAGATGGAGCCTGTGTATCAGGCCTCCACAACCATTATGATCGAGGATAAGGGAAGGTTAGAGCAATCCATTTTCGGCCTTTCAGGATTCCTCAATTCGCAGACGATTATCGCCAATCAGGTCGAGGTGATTAAGAGCCGCACCCTCGCCGAGCGCGTTCTGAACAGCCTCCGCTCCTCCCCTTATCGCGATAATCTTAAAATTCTGTCTGAATATGATAAAAACGGCAGACCGATAAGCTATGAAGGCCGTTTGAAAAAACTCCGGGAATCCATCTCTGTTGAACCGATAACAGATACGGATATTCTCGTGCTTCGAGTTTCCGCCAATTCTTCGTTCGAAGCCAGTTACCTCGCTAATGAAGTCGCCAACCAATTTTACATTTTAAATCTGGAGTTCTCCAAGGAAGGTGTGGGCGATGTCCGTGAGTTCCTCGAGTCACAGCTCGACAGCATAAAGGCAAAATTAGCCGAATCCGAAGAGGCGCTGAAACAATATAAAGAATCGCACAAGCTGGTGGCATTGGATGAAGAAACGGCCAAGTTGGTCGAACAAACCGCCATTTTCCGCGCTCATCTCAACGAGACGGAGGCTGAACTTAAAGAGAACCAGCTCGGGCTTCAGGACCTGAAAATGAAGCTTTCTGAGACGAAGTCAACGCTGGTTGAGGACGTTTCCAATATCTCTTCACCTCTGATCCTGGAACTCCAGCGCCTTATAGCGCAGAAACAAGCTTTGATAGCAAATTTGATTGCCAAATCTTCCCCGGGATATGAGATCGTCGTCAGGGAGGTCGAACGGGAGATCGAAGAGGCCAAAAAGACCTTGATGGATGAAGCTCATAAAATCGCCAATTCAGGCATTGCTTCGATAGATCCTCTGAAAACTTCCCAGGAGCTGTTTGACAAGATTCTCAAAGCTGATATCAACATCAAATCACTTTCCGCTCGTGCTGAAGCCCTGAGAACCGTGGTGCAATCCTATGAACGTCAACTGGAGGCCATCCCCGCGAAAAACCTGGATCTGGTCAGGCTCATGCGCCAGGCCGAACTGAATGAAAAAATCTATCTGTTGCGCAGCGAGAAATACGAAGAATCTCGTATCGCCGAAGCGGGCAAGACGGCGGACGTTCGCATCATAGATCCGGCCGTGCCACCTCCTCAGCCGATCCGTCCCAACAAGAAGCTAAACGTGATGCTGGCGATGTTTTTCGGCCTGGGTCTTGGCATAGCGATTTCATTCATCATTGAACTACTGGATAACTCCATCCGCACGGTCGAAGACCTGGAAAAGTTGAAAGTGAACGTGCTGGGCACCATCCCTACCATCAATCCCGATGAGATTGCTCGGAGAATGAAACGGAGGGGGCATAAGCTGACGTCCGAGGATCGGGTCCGGATCACCTCGAAATTGATCACCAATTTCTCGCCCAAATCGCCCGTCTCCGAAGCGTACCGTTCGCTACGTACCAATATTTTATTCGCTAATATAGACAAACCCGTTAAAACGCTGGTGGTGTCCTCCTCGGCGACCAAGGAAGGTAAATCAACCACTGTGGCTAATTTGGCCATCACTATGGCCCAAATGGGGAGCCGAATCTTGATTATTGACGCTGACCTGCGGCGACCCACGATGCATAGCTTATTCAAATTGGAGAGGCAGATCGGTCTGACGAATGCGCTGCTGGGCACCTATACGCTGGATGAGGTGATCAAGCCAACCGGAGTGGATAATCTGGATATTATTACCGCCGGAGAAATCCCCCCCAATCCTTCTGAGCTCCTTTCGTCCAACGCGCTGCGCAAAGCTCTGTCCATCCTCTCAGCGCGCTATGACTTGATTCTGATCGATTCGCCCCCGGTCATCGCAGTGACCGACGCCGCCGTCCTCTCGACTCGAACCGATGGAGTGCTGCTGGTCGTTTCATCAGGCTATGTCACGCGCCGGGAAGTCCTGCGCGCTCTGCAGTTGTTGAATAACGTCCGAGCCAATCTGCTGGGAGTGTTGCTGAACGGTCTGGACGTCAAGCGGATCTACGGATCATATTATTACTACTATCATTACTATCAATACTACTACTATTACGGTTCAAAGCGCAAAGACCGTCGTCGCGCTAAAGGGGCCCTGGAAACTGCACCAGAGCCTGAGCAAAAGTCTTTAGAGGTAAGCGAAGGGGCATGAACCTTCCAATGAAGTCAGGAGTTTCGTTAACCAGTGGTTGTTTATAGAGGGGGGACGCCGGGGGAAAAAGTAAAAGCACCTGCCAAGATTAATGTCGGGCTCCATATCCTGGGAGTACGCCCCGACGGATACCACGAGATCTGGACTATCTTGCAGCAGATCAATCTGGCTGATGAGCTTCTGCTGCTGGATACTCCGGATTTTTCTTTGTCGCTGACCTGCAATCGCCCCGATATCCCCGTCAATGAAGATAATCTTTGCCTGAAAGCCGCCCGGCTGCTTCAGCGGGAAACAGGTTGCCGGAAAGGCGTTAAAATCCATCTGCATAAAAACATTCCCGTGGGAGCCGGGCTGGGCGGCGGCTCATCCGACGCTGCTGCCACGTTAACAGCCTTAAATCAGATGTGGGGAACGGGCCTGAGCAAAGCAACATTGCGTACTCTTGCTGAAAAACTCGGTTCCGATGTGCCGTTTTTTTTGGAAGGAGAGTGCTGCATCGCTTCGGGTAGAGGTGAAGTACTGAAAAAAATAGACCCGGTCATTAAAAGCCCCATGGTGTTGGTTTGCCCAAACGTACAGATTTCCACCAGTTGGGCATATAAAAACATCAAGAATTATCGCTTGACTTCGAAAAAAGAAAATATTATCTTTCAGAGTTCTTTTAAGAAAGATATCAGCGATCCCCAGATAAGAAATATTCTTTCAAACGATTTTGAAACACCCGTATTTGAACACTATCCAACGTTAAAGGAAATCAAAGAAACTTTGTTAGAGTGCGGTGCCTATTATGCCTCTCTATCCGGAAGTGGATCATCTGTTTATGCTGCTTTTTATTCGAGCGAAGAAGCCCGAACAGCTTCCCAGCGAATTCATGTGGAAGGAAGCGTCCATTATTTGGAATGATAGGACTATGCTGACAATTCCAGCCAAAGAGTCATACGCGTCCCTCTCTGGAGGTCTGGATGGAACTCACTGAAATCAACGTCAATCTGCGGGATGAAGAGAAACTTAAGGCATTTGTCAATATTACTTTCGATGACGTCTTCGTCGTGCGTGGACTGAAAGTTATTCAAGGAAACAAAGGGCTGTTTGTTTGCATGCCCAGCCGTAAATTGTCTGACGGTTCCTACAAAGATATCGCCCATCCGATCAACAACGATTTCCGTCAGAAGCTAGAACAACTTATATTACAAAAGTATAACCGGGTCGTCGAAAAACCGGAGCTGCAGGGGACCCCTGATCCCCATGTTGAATAGTGGGGCGTAGCCAAGTGGCAAGGCACGGGGTTTTGGTCCCCGCATCGGAGGTTCGAATCCTTCCGCCCCAGCGAACCCGTGCCTCTCAAGATGAGAGGGATTTCATTACTAGGGGACTAAACCGAACCTTTAATAAGTGAATTAACTTCCCCGAAAAACGTGAAAATCTTTACCGGTTCTTCCAATCCCCAGCTGGCGGCAAAGATCGCTGCGTACTTGAGTGTCCGCCTGGGTGACAGCGAATTAAAGCACTTCACAGACGGAGAGATCTGGTTTAAGTACAACGAGAATATCCGGGGTTGCGACGTCTTTCTGGTTCAGTCCACGCAGCCTCCCGCCGAACACCTCATGGAGCTGCTGATTATGCTCGATGCCGCCAAGAGGTCTTCGGCCAAGAGGATCACAGCCGTCATTCCCTATTTTGGGTACGCTCGCCAGGATCGAAAGGACAGACCCCGGGTCGCTATCACCGCCAAGCTTGTTGCCGATCTTTTAGCTACAGCGGGAGCGGATCGGGTGTTGACCATGGATCTCCACGCCGCTCAGATCCAGGGATTCTTTAATATACCTTTTGACCATCTTTACGCTTCAGCGATCTTTATTGATTTCTACGAGGCCAAAGAAATCCCGGATTTGGCCATCGTCGCGCCGGACATCGGTTCCATGAAAAGGGCCCGCGCATACTCTGAATTCCTGGGAGCCAGCTTGGCCGTCGTTGATAAACGCCGCCCCTCCCAGAACATCTCAGAAGTGATGAACGTTATCGGCGACGTGAAAGGTAAAAACGTCCTCATGGTGGATGACCTGATTGACACCGGCGGCTCACTGACGCAGGCTGCTGAAGCGGTCAAAAAACTGGGAGCTAAAGATATCTACGCTTGCTGTACGCACGGCGTCCTTTCCGGAAATGCAGTCGAAAAGATCGAAAAATCACCAATCTGTGAGTTCGTGGTAACCGATACGATACCGATGAAACCCAACGTAAAGAGCGATAAAATTCGCATTCTTACGGCATCCAGTCTGATCGGAGAATCAATTCGTCGCATCTTTAATGAGGAATCAATTAGTTCATTGTTCGTTAATCAACGATAGAGATTGGCATCGACATGGATGAGATTACTTTAAATGCCCAACTGAGATCAGGGAGTGGAAAAGGGACGGCTCATAAGCTGCGCGCCAAAGGCATGATCCCGGGTGTTTTCTACTTGGGAAAAAAAATTAACCAACCAATACAATTAAATGCCCACGAACTTAAACTGATCTTAAAGAAAAAATCGAGCATCATACGCCTCAAGTTGGATGACGGCAAGGAATATGAGTGCGTGGTGCGCGACCTTCAACAACATCCCGTTACCGGGAAAAGCATCCACATTGATTTGATGGGAATTATCCGCGGACAAAAAGTAACCGTCAAGATTCCTATTGAATTGACCGGATCCGCTTATGGTGTGCGGACTCAAGGCGGAGTCTTGCAGCATACAGTTCACACGCTGAATATTGAATGCCTGCCCAAACACATTCCCGAAAAAGTTGTTCTGGACATCTCTGAACTGGATGTGGGATCCTCATTACACGTGCACGATATCGAAGTTGAGAACGTTAAAGTCCTCGACGATCCCGATAAAACGGTTGTTTCCGTTCTGGCACCGAGAGTCGAGAAGGAAATCGTAGAGGAGGTTGAAGAAGAAGAAGCCGAAGAGGAAGCCGCCGAAGCCGAAGGTGAAGGCGAAAAAGAAGAGGAGAGCGAGTAGGGTTTTAGGTATTATTTGATACGAATGGTGGATGAGCCCCCGATATTGCTGGTTGCTGGTCTGGGAAATCCCGGGTCGAGATATGCGTGGACCTGGCATAATCTGGGGTTCTTGGCTTTGGATTATTGGGCAACGGACAAAGGCCTTACCTTCAAGCCGGGCCGCGGAGATTATTACCACCTGGATTATCACTCACCCCACGGTGTTATCACCTTCTTAAAACCCACTTCCTATATGAATCTCTCCGGCATCCCGATCAGCGAGATGATGAGGTATCGGAAGCTTTCGCCGGAAAACGTGCTCATCATCTGCGATGACGTCGCTCTCCCACTGGGCACGATTCGAATCCGCAAAATGGGCTCTGATGGTGGACATAAAGGTCTATCATCAGTGATTGCCTTTTTGAATTCAGAATATGTGCCGCGGCTCCGTCTGGGAATTTACACTGAAGGTTGGCCGGGGGAATTGAGAGATTACGTTCTCTCCAGAATTCCGGATGTGCAACGAGAGAACGTCGAGAAGTTACTGGCTATTTGCCGCGAAGCGGTGGATTGCATACTCGCTGAGGGCCTGGAACCGGCCATGAACAGATTCAACAGCAACTTTTTGAAGGATGACGAACAGCAAGAGTGAGAGATGATAACTGATTCAGATATAAAGAAGAAAATAACAAGAAAAACAAACCCTCGGATTTCTATGAAAGGGGTGCGGAGGTCGTAAAAACATGAATGGAACACTAATCCTCACGATCTGTCTGGGTGCATTGGCTTTGATTTTTGCCTTTGTGAAAGCCAAGTGGGTGAAATCTCGGGAAGCGGGCACGGAATACATGCAGGAAATCGGTACATACATCCGTGAAGGAGCTATGGCCTTTCTGGGGCGGGAATACCGTGTCCTGATTATTTTTGTAATCATCGTGGCGCTCTTATTGGTTTTCGCCAATTTGGGCAGCACCACGTCTTCGCCCTGGATCGCGTTATCCTTTGTAGTCGGCGCTCTATGTAGCGGACTCGCTGGTTTCTTCGGCATGCGCGTGGCAACTCTGGCGAACGTGCGCACTGCACATGCCGCACGCAAGGGTTTGAACAACGCCCTGGTCGTCGCCTTTTCCGGCGGAACGGTCATGGGTATGAGCGTTGTCGGTCTGGGTGTGTTCGGCATCAGCTTGCTTTTAATTCTATATTTTTCCAGCGGCATTGGAGGCTTCGAAAACGAGTTGATCCTGAAGCGAACTCTACAGATTCTTTCCGGATTCTCGCTGGGAGCCTCTTCGATAGCTCTCTTCGCCCGCGTGGGAGGGGGGATCTACACCAAGGCCGCTGACGTGGGTGCCGACCTCGTCGGTAAGGTGGAAGCCGGTATTCCTGAAGATGATCCCCGCAATCCGGCCACGATCGCTGATAACGTTGGTGACAACGTGGGTGACGTAGCCGGTATGGGAGCGGATCTCTTCGAAAGCTTCGTGGGGTCCATTATCGGATCCATGGTTATCGGAGCCTCCTGGTGGGGGCTATTCGGAAGCGGTTCGGCCGGGCAGGAAGGAGCTTTGAGCCTCGTCTATCTCCCCCTGGTGATCGCCGGTATTGGTATCCTCGTTAGTATTATGGGGACGTTCTTCGTGCGCACCAAAGAAGGCGGCAATCCTCAGGCGGCTCTGAATACCGGAACATTCGGTGCCGCCATCCTGATGGTGATTATCAGCTACTTTGTCATCCACGGCATGGTCAAGCAGGATGTCGTTATCCCCGGAGGCGGTACCGTAACTCCCACGGGCATCTTCCTGGCCACGATATTTGGTTTGATCGCAGGAACGTTCATCGGTATCATCACTGAATTTTACACGGCTGAAAATAAAGGCCCTGCTCAGGCCATCTCTGAACAATCACTGACGGGCCCGGCGACGAACATTATTGCCGGTTTGGCCACGGGTATGCGCTCGACTGCTTATCCCATGATTGCACTTGCTGCCGCCATCGTTCTCGCCTACTGGCAAGCGAATCTTTACGGAATTGCAATCGCTGCTTTGGGCATGCTCTCGACAACGGGAATTCAGTTGGCCGTTGACGCTTATGGGCCGGTTGCGGATAATGCCGGCGGTATCGCCGAGATGAGCGAGTTACCACCGGAAGTCCGCAAACGCACCGACCGTCTCGATGCCGTCGGCAACACAACCGCCGCCATCGGCAAAGGATTCGCCATCGGTTCCGCCGCCTTGACGGCGCTGGCTCTGTTCTCGGCCTTTACAACTGTTATACAAGCCAAAATGGCGGCACAGGGAATCAAAGCCGGTTTCACGCTCGATATCCTCAATCCCTTGGTTATGGCCGGCATGTTCGTGGGGGGTATGCTACCCTTCCTCTTCAGTTCTTTTGCCATGAAGGCGGTGGGCAGCGCTGCCAAGGACATGATCGTCGAAGTCCGTCGTCAATTTACCACGATCCCGGAACTGAAAGCTGCTCTGGAAATCATGAAAGTAAGGGGCCGAGGTGAATGGACTGAAGAGGATAGAAAAGTTATAGACGCCAGTCGTGGCAAAGCCGACCATGCCAAATGCGTGTCCATTTCTACCGCCGCCGCAATCAAGAAGATGGTCGCCCCGGGCTTGTTGGCGGTAATGGCGCCACCCATTGTGGGATTCGCATTTGGACCCCAGGCGCTGGGTGGCTTGCTCGCCGGAGTCACGGTTTCCGGAGTACTTATGGCCATCTTTATGGCTAACGCCGGCGGTGCCTGGGATAATGCCAAAAAACACATCGAGGCGGGCGCTCATGGCGGAAAGGGTTCCGACGCGCACAAGGCGGCTGTAGTAGGGGATACCGTCGGCGATCCTTTCAAGGATACCGCCGGACCCAGTTTGAACATCCTGATCAAGCTCATGTCCGTTGTTTCTCTCGTGATAGCGCCTTTGCTTTAGATAATGGGCAGTTATGAACCGAAGTAGAAAAAGAGTTTAACAAGAAAAACAAAAAATTCCCTCCTCATTACCCGCTTTGTCCGGGTATGGGGCACAGGGCCGAAGGGAGATCATGAAGACCTACGAATTAACCTTTATCATTGATGCCCAATTAGCCCCCGAAAGGCAGGAAGAGGTGATTGACAAGTTTCTCGACCTGCTGAAGACTTCGGGCGTCGAGATCCTGAACGTTGAGAAGTGGGGCAAGAAAAAGCTGGCTTACGCCATTCGTGACCAGCAGTACGGTCATTACCTGATGACCCAGTTTAAAGCGAATGTCGAAACCATCCCGCAAATCGAGCGGCATTTGAAGCTCTCTCCGCATGTCTTGCGCTACCTGCTTTTACACAGAGATGCGAAAACTCTGAAGCTGATGAAGCTCGAGTCAGAGCGGATCGCCCAGGAATCGTTACGCGGAGCCGAGAAAGAACGCCCGCCCGCGGTGGAAGAAGTCCAACCTGTGAATGCAGACGAAACCGACGAAGTCGATAAAGATGTCAATGAAAACGAAGATGATCTGGGGGAAGATGAGGTAGGACCAGACGAAAAGGAGTAATCGATCATGGCGGATCTCCGAATGCCGGATATCAATAGTGTCATTATCTCTGGCAATCTAGTCAAGGATCCCACCTTTCGACATACCACAACGGGTGGTGTACCTGTTGCTAATTTCTCCATCGTCTCAAATCGTAAGTTTAGAGACAATTCAGGGCAGTGGAAAGAAGACGTCTGCATTATAGGAATCGTTGCCTGGTATAAACTCGCCGAGAGTTGCTACCAGAATCTCAAGAAAGGTTCGGCTATCCTGGTGGAGGGTGAACTGCAGAGCCGTACCTTTAAAACGGAAGAGGGTTTCAGCCGCAATATCATCGAAATTAAGTCTCGCAGGATACAATTCCTGAACAAAAAAGGCGATCTGGCTTCGCGAAACCTCGGTGATGAAATGGAATTCACCGAGCCAGGCGAAGTCCATAATATTGAGGTGGATGAAAAAACGAGTGCAGACGCGCTTTCACGGAAGGGGCCAAACCTCGATTTCGGGAATACAGAAATTTAAGATACCTTAACTAAATTTAACAAAGTCCGGACGAAAAATGAGAAACGCAACCATTCATGGATTAAAGAAACGCATCTGCCGGTTCTGCGAAAGCGGCACGATCTATATAGACTACAAGGACGACAGACGCCTCTCACGCTTCATCACCGAACGAGGCAAAATCATTCCCAGGCGCATATCGGGAAACTGCGTGAAACACCAGAAACAGCTGGTTCGCGCCATCAAGCGAGCCCGCCACCTGGCGATGCTGCCCTATATCCAGGAAGTTCCCCAGTAGTCGGTTGAGAAGCCGAGCATTGATTATCGGGAAAGCGTGGAACCATAAGCTAATTAGATTCGGTGATCCATTCAAGGGAGTGTAAGGATCAGTATGACGATGAAAGTTATCCTCAGACAAGATTACGATCCGCTGGGTAAAAGCGGAGCCATCCTGGAGGTGAAAGACGGGTACGCCCGCAACTTCCTGATTCCCAGAGGGATCGTCTATCCGGCTACGCCGAAATACGAGAGAATGCTTCAGGATGAAGATCGCTTGCGCCTGAAAAGGGAAGTGCATAAGCAGAAAAGCGCCCAGGAACTGGCCGAGCTTCTGGCCAAGACCACGGTGATCGCCCGCCACAAGGCCGGCGAGGAAGGCAAGCTTTTCGGTTCGGTGACCTCGCAGGACATCGCTGCTCTGCTGGCCGAACAGGGCATCGAGCTGGATCGCCGCAAGATCGTTCTGGACGAACCGATCCGGCTGCTGGGCACATACCAAGTGCGCGTCCACCTGCACGAAGACGTGAATGCTCTCCTGCAGGTGTCGGTGGTCAAGGAAGAGGAAGAAGAGAAAAAGTAGGTAGCGCGGGGGCTTGCCCCCGCTATCGTGAGCTTTTCATAAGGCAGGTGTGCTATAGCGGGTAACGTTATCAGTGCTTCTGCTTTTTTTGTGGGCATGAAACTGATGGACAGCCACATCAAGCCCCCGAATAAATTCGAGGGCTTAGACCCGATTTAAAGTCACGGGTGCGACTTGCGGGTGCCCCACAGCTCTGCTGTGGGAATGCTCGCTATGTAGGGGCTTGATTCATCAAGCCCTATTGAAGGGAAATAGCGTGGGTTTGATAAATCAAACCCCTACGAATTAGAGGTGTTCACGTTGCGTAGGGTCTTGCCCACCAGGGTGTGATCTGACGCCCATAAACTCCCTGACGTTGCCGCCGGGATTGGAACGAAGTGATTCCTGGCGATCTTGCTGGTCGTCCTTCCCTACCGGGTGGCATGCTTCCGCCCTTAAGGGCGAAGCCTGTTTGCCTCCTGAAAATAATTTCATTTTGAAAAGAAAAACGATTGACAGGGAATGGAAAATGTGTTATATTTTGTTAGGAGTCGGGTGCCCCACAGCTCTGCTGTGGGAATACTCGCTATGTAGGGGCTTGA
>CAZHMN010000013.1:34513-47307 GCA_964533705.1 uncultured bacterium | reverse complement strand
ATTTTCGCCCTATCTGCTGCATATTCATTTTCAGCAGCCCTGCGATGATGGCGAATCCTGCGACGAGTATCAGCGTGTAGCGGCCCATAGTTGCCCTCCTCTTCTGTTAGGAGATCCTCTTCAAGAGGTTGTTTTCATTAGCTGCCACCGCCGAAAACGTACCACTATTAACTAATAGAATGTTACTGGAACTGCCACTTGCCTGGACGCTTCTGTTAACCGTTGGTGAGGATGGCAAATCCTACAACGAGAATGACCGAGAAGCGTCCCATTTTGTACCCTCTTTGAGCTTCAGTGGTGACTTTTCAAGCCATCCTATCCGATGACTCGTGGAATCTATCTGGATGAACGAGCGCAATAAATGTTATTCGTACCACGATACGATAGAGGTTTTCCTGAGAATGGGATAGAATGGCGGAGCTTTCGTTTGGAATCTCATATCGTATGTGTAATGCTTCTGGAATCCGCTTTTTACCGTGCCATTCCACCATGCCGTGCCCACAGGCCCTCTCATCTTCTGGATCACCCCACCAACCAGAGTCAAAGTGCCCCGCGGTGAACCTGAACCGTGGCTTTCCACTTCAAAGCTCTTATCCAGGGCCATGATGGTGGCGTAAATTTGACAGTCATTTCTGTTGGCATCATTATCGGCCACAATGACGTCTTTCATGGCGATCAGTCCGAGGATATCGTCCGAGTTGGGATCAGTCAAGGGATCCGATGCGTAAAGCAGGTCATCTTCGATCCAGATATCCCCATCGGAGAGAAGGGTAACACGGCCGTTCAGCGTTCCCTTGATATAGAAATCGTGATCGTCAATTGTGGCGAGTACTCCATTGATCGTGCCGATGTCTATGTTACCGCTGGAATCCACGACCGGGGAATGATGGTCATCATGAAAGACCTCCCAGTTTAACGTGCCGTCGCTTAGGAACTCAATGTTGGTATCCCCGCCGAAGAGCACCCCGCCGTTTTGCGCCTTCCCCTGAATGATTGACATATCAACCGGTAGCGGGATTTCCTCACAACCGAAATTTGTGCCCGCCTTAAATTCAGGGTTACCCGTTCCCACCCAAAAGTTCCCCTTGGATGAGACCAGGCCAAAGAAAACAGGATCTCCCCAGATGTGAAATTTGCCGTTGGTGTGAATTGGCCCCCTCATTGTATCGCCAGTCACGAAGTAAATGGGCGGCTCGCTATCAGTAAAGTAAGCGAACTCAGAAAATGGAGTTTGCCTCACCGTCACGACCGCGGTTTGGGATTCACCCCCGTAGGTTCCTGTGGCTGTGATTCTAACTTGATTCCACTCAATGCTCGGGTCATCCGTCGCGTCTTCAACGATAGCGGATCCGGAACCACACCCCATATTCACATTCGAGAAGCCGTCCTTCCAACCGAAATTCTGGCCGAGTTGCTCCATACAGAGGTTGACGACACTATTGGTCGTATTTCTAGCTGCGGCTTCCAGGTATTTTTCGTTGCTAATCTCTTGTGCATCTCGGCACAAACGACTATTATTCAGCTTTAATCCACCTGCAATAATGGCGAAGCCGACGACTAAGATGATGGAGAATCGTCCCATTTTTACCCCCTCACCATAATAAAATATGCCTACTCTATTTAAGCATACTTGACTTGTCGACAATCGTTATCGAATAGCTTATAATGCTATACAATAACTCATATTACAAATTTTTTGGGTGGACTGTCCCGGTCCAGGCGGAGCGCGCATAAGTAGTGTCCATCGGAAAAGGACTTTCCAGAAGAAGATAGTAATCCAATGATTTTACCAGAGTCGGATCGGTGGTCTGGGTGCCGCTTATGTCGTATAAGGTTAATTGAAAATCAACAACGCCCAACGATCCGCCAGTTTGTGTACCATTTATGCTGCGGTATAGAATCCTGTCCCGGGGATTAACTGTACCGAATACATCACTGGTTGGGCCCAGAGTATAAGAAACTTGATCCAAGGTGCCGTCATTATCCAGGTCAGCCCAGAATGAGATTGAGCTGGTATCCGCGCTGATAATCGAAAGTGAAGGATTCTGTACGCCGTAACCGATCTTGCGAAAATCGAATTCGATTTCTTCGATCAGTTCAGCGAGGTTTTCCTGAACCATGAGGTCCAACCGGTTTTCGGTGGACATCATGTTGAAATTAGCATTAACATTGAGGATCATCATCAGGAGCAAGCCGCCGATAATGAACGACCCGACCATGTCAAGCATTGTACTCATTCTTTATTCCCCCAGTAAACGCTCGAGCTGGTGAATACGGCTACTGGCCCTTCGCAACTTCAGATAGGTCGAATTCAATGTATTCAAAATGAAATGTTTGAAAAGTTTTTCTTCTTTGCGGCTGAAGAATTGCATGACTGAATCTCGATCAATTTCCAGAATGTTACAATTCGATTCAGCGGTGAGAGTTTGGGTGCCGAGATTAGGCCGAAAGATTTGCATTTCTCCATAAGAATCAAATTTATTCAATCGAAACAGCTCGGCCCCATCCTGCTTGACGGACACTTCACCGTCGAGAATTAGATAGAGATGACCGTTGGTTTTTCCTTCCTGCACAATTACATCGAGTTGTTCGAAGGAACGCACCGTTCCCAGCTCCATGAAATCTTTGGCGATCTCCGCAGGTATATTTTGCAGCAGCGGGATAGTCAGTGTTCCGCTGCTGGCCTGCGCTACCGATTCCTCTAATTTTTTCTTCAGTTTTTGATTTTCTCTGCGTAGCTGAGTCTGCTGCAGTGCCATGCGGATAGTTATCTTTAGCTCGTCTAAGATCAATGGCTTAGCCAGGTAGTCGAACGCCCCCCGTTTCATTGCTTCCACAGCGGCATCAACGTCTCCGAATCCGGAAAACATTATGATTGTCTGCTCCGGATTGATTTCTTTCAGATTGTTGAGAAGCTCTAAACCATTCATACCCGGCATGCGAATGTCGGATAGGACGACCGAGAAATCGTGCTGTCGGGCGAGATCGAACGCCTCTTCGCCGCTTGCGGATGTGATAATCTGATATTTTTCCTTTGCAAGCGCTTCGACGCACAAATTCCTGATTTCAGGATCATCATCAACGATCAGGATTTTTTCTTCCATGGTTTCTCTCTCGGATCAGAGTGTTTGTCTTTTAGTAATATGCGAAGATCTGCTCCATGGTTATCGTTACCGGTTGTTCGGATGCAGGGTTGATCAAATAGGGACTGGTCACAGAGACCTGAAGCCGCTTCAGAAAAGTCTGGTAGCCCACAGTTTGAGATGGATTATTGGGGTCAACATAATTGACCTGCCCGCTAATATTAAACAAAATTGATGGCAAGGTTAAGCTATCCACGATGGAAAGACCGTGATAGTCATCCAGGTCGTTGAAGTTTGGATAAGTTTCGCCTCCGGCCGGTCCCAGGTTGCCGGGTGATGTCAATTGGCTGGCCGAGGTGGGGTGCGAGGTTATGCACACGACGTCGAACGCTTTCGTCCCGGCTTCAGCGATAATCTTTTGAGCGATCGAGATGCCTGCCAATTCCGCGTTCGTGGCGATCAGCGTTCTGTCGTTGTACAGGATCGTCGAATTCAGAGAAGGCAGCATGATGCTGAAAAGCACCAGCGCTCCCAAAACCAGCAGCATTTGACCCGTGTTAGCCATGATCGAACCCTACTTCTATCTATTGCTAGAACGGTTTTAATCTTCAGCCGTGGCAAAGGCGATTTCCTCACAGGTTGTTACCCCTTCTTTAATTCTCTCGCGCCCGGATGCTCTGAGGGTCAACATCCCGTTTTTGAGCGCTTCATTTCTAACGGCGTCCTCGTCCACTTCATCGCCGGACTCGAGGATAAGCCGGCGAATTTCCTTGGTAAAGAACAAGGCTTCGTGTATGGCGCAACGCCCCTTGTATCCTCGATTGCACTTTTCACATCCGACTGCCTTATAAAAAGTCGTTTCCTCGATTTCTTCGGCCGTGAATCCCAGGCTCAGGGGTACCTCCGGATCGAGATCGGTATCCACGGTTTTACACTCCTTGCACAGCGTTCGAACCAGACGCTGAGCGACAATAATGTTAATGGCATAGGCAATTAGAAAAGGTTCCACACCCATTTTGAATAAACGGCTGATCGCTGAGGGTGCATCGTTGGTGTGAAGTGTTGAAAAAGTCAGATGGCCGGTGTTTGCCAGCTTGATGGCAATGTCCGCCGTGACTTTATCGCGCATCTCACCGACCATGACGATGTCGGGATCGTGTCGCAAAATAGCTCGAATTGCGTCTTCAAAGTCGAGGCTGGGGCCGAGTTTGATCTGCCGCGCCGCGGGAATCATGTATTCCACCGGATCTTCGACGGTGATGACGTTCACTTCCGGAGTGATGACCTGATGCAAAGCCGCCATCAAGGTTGTGGATTTACCTGATCCCGTAGGGCCTGTCAGAATGACCATGCCCTGGGGTTTGGAGATAGCTTTCTGGAAATCCTCCTTCGCCTGTTTTTGAAGGCCCAACACTTCGAGATCGGTGATGACTTTCCTGTCGTCGAGCACCCGGATGACGATGGATTCGAGCTTGCGGCGGTATTCCGGGGCGACGATGGGAAGAATTGAAACTCGGAATCTAATTAGATGGTTGTCTATGCTTCTCTGGATGAAACCATCTTGTGCGGATTCCCTTTCGAAGCGGTCAATATTACGGGCGCGATCTTTCACGACGGCAGCGACCGCTTCGGGTTTGATGAACTCCTGAGTGTGCCAGTTATGGAGCTTTCCATCGGTGCGGAACAAGAACTCGGTTCGGTTTCTCTCTCGAGGGACGACGTGAATGTCCGAGCAGCCTCTTCTAACCGCTTCGACCAGGCACCCTTCGATCAGGTTAATTAAGAGCGATTGATTGATTTCCTGGTCGAGGGCCTCTTCGTCAATACCATCATCTCCGCCTCCATCTTCGACCGTCTCAAAAGTGCTGGAGGCATCTTCGATGATTTGAAGGAACTCATTGGTGGTGGGATAGATCGTTTCGATCCACTTCCTAAGAGATTCCCTGCACGCGTAGGCGAGTTCGACGTGGCGGAATCTGAATTTCTTTGCGCTTTGAGCGCGGTCCCGATCGGTTGGATCATCAGTCAACACCAGGAGCGTGTCCTGGTGCGAATCAATTTGATAGGGAAGAATATTTGCTGCTAAAAGTTCATCCCGGTCTTGTTTGTCGAGCGCTTCATAGATGTTTTTAATGAATTGGATCCGCTTTTCCGTCAGCTCCTCTTTTTCCAGATCAACTTCTGAAAAGGCGAATATATGAGCCAATTCCCTGTATATTTCGTGGTGGTCGCAATTCAGGTCTTCGACCAGGATTTCACCGAGTTTACGCCTTTGGCCGCTTTCCGCTGACTGAATGAGAATAGCCTTTTCAAGCAATTCCTCGTCAATGACGCCCCGCTGAACCAGGAGCTCGCCCGTGCGCGTAATCTTCCTTATTTCATCCTTTACGATCATAGGTTAACTTACACCCGGCATTTTCGGCTTTATCACGGCGGTTTCCGAACTGATAATCGTTATTGCCGTCATAACGATCATGATTGCCAATGCGATGACGACCTGAATCAGGTCAATGATATTGCGTAGTTTATGTGTCGTCTCTTTTTCGTAGTAGTTCGCAACCTGAAGAGCTGTTTCTCTGATGGTTCCTGTTTCGGCACCGGAATGTAACCGGGACAGAGCATTTTTCGTGAATACTCCGGTTTTCTCAAGCGCCTCAACCAATCCCTGCCCTTGCTTCAGCATCATCGGTATAGCCACTTCCTTGATGCGTTGTTCCATATAAGGACTGCGGCAGGCCTCAGCAGCGATGCGGATGGCCTCGACGTTCTCACCGGAACCCGAATACAGCGAATGGAAAACCCGGCACCAGATTTCGATCGAGGTTTTGTGCATTAATGAACCGATCACCGGAATTCTTATCATGTATTTGGACAGGAGAAAACGACCCCTGATGGAAGTGGCTAACTTTGCAAATGTCACAGCGATTACCACAACCACACCGAAAATATACAAGGCATTGGCCTGGAGCATGTGGGATAGCTTCAATGTCGCAGCGGTCATCGGCGGTAGCTCGATGTCGAATTTCAAAAACATATTTGCAGTTTCCGGGAAAATATAGGCGACATAGAAGAGAACCGCTCCCGCCAAAGCCAGCATGACTACGGCCGGCATAATCAGGGCGCTTTTCAGGTTCTTCTTGAATTCTTCATTTCTTTCCAGAAATTTCGCGGTAGATTCGTAAATCTCCACCATGTTACCGGACTTGGAAGCCACGCCGAGCATGTGGGCGGGGAATTTTCCAAGAGCATCCGCTTGTTTGCCGAAAACCTCTTCACCATCTTTTCCGTCCTTTAAATCTTGGTTGATCTCCTTCAACGTCTGTTTCAAAGACTTGTTGTCCATATCGTTGGAGAGGAGATTCAGGATCTCGTCATAGGGCAATTTTTCCCGCAAAAGATCCGCTGACAGTCGGATAAACATGACGACATCTTTTGAAGGCGGTTTTAGCTTAATATCAAACAGTTTTTTCTGGATGGACATTACTGTGTAGCCCATCTTCTCCAGAGCGCGCCGAACTTCATCAGCGGTAAACGCTTTCTGTTGCCCCGTCACGACAGATTCCCGCCCCTTGCGGACTTTGTAGGTGAAGGTCGCCTTGCGGTTGATATTTTGCAGCCTGAATCTGCGTGATTTGGCGATATCTTCGGCGCGCTTCATCGCTTCCCGCTTGTTCCGAGCGGAAATAATTCCCTGAATGATTCGTCCTGAAAGACCAATCCCCTGGTAACGAAATTCAGCCATGTGCCATCCAAATTATTTTGTTATTCTAAATTACAAATGACAGGCATGGTACGCGCCTGTCAGAACACTTTATTTTTATGACCGAAATAAGGATTAAAAGAGGCCACGACATTTCCTTTCCCAGGATCCATCTAAAAGGTGTATGATGACCTTGCAACCACCTCCTGCGTGTCCCAGAACCAGGTTGGAAAAGGCTGGAGACAACTCACGCAGAAGCTGTCTTCAAGACATCTAGAAAATCGCTTTTGCCGGCGATCCGCGCGGTGCGGATCGCCGGCAAACATCTATCAGCCGGCGTCGGAATAGCTGGTTTGCCCGTGATAGATGGAGCAGATGTTGACTAGCGGCTTGTTATTGAGACGCTGATGCTGTCAGCCCAGACTTGAACCGATGCCGTACAGTTGGTGCCGTCGCCATCGCCATCTTCTGTGCCGACACCCTGGATCGTCACCGAGGTCGCATCTCCGGCAGAAGTGATCGAGTAGGTTCCGTTCTCGTTGCTCGGCTGGGTCGTCAAGTACGCCAGACCGGCGGCATCTGCAGTAAGCAGGGCAAATGTGCCACCGCCACCACCCATGGCTGTCGGACGGCGATAATGCTGCTGAGCCCGGGAGGCTAAATTAACCAGGTCTGCAGTAACTGCGTCCAGGTTGGATGAAGCGGCTTGATCGTTGAACATATTGATACCAACGACCACCGCGATACCCACGATAATCACCGATAGAACGATGAGTAGGAGTTGTTGCTGTCCCATGATTCCTCCATTTACACTTGGATATTACGTTGAATTAATGATTGGTTTGAGCTTCCAGTTTTAGGGCGCTGTCCACCTTTGACGCATATCTATACAATCGCCGTGCCATAATTGTATGTAATTGATAATAAAGATATAAGGAGTGCATTTTAAACCCTACTCACTTTATTGAGTCAAATTTGGCGTGGGTTCGGGACTTTTTGTCGCTCCTGAGCGACAGGCTTTGGAGGGTATTTGAACTAAGTCATGAAAGATCAGAGAATTACGATGGTGTCATAAAAGTATGATAGAGTCGCGAAATTGTGACACCAGAGACCAAGTTGGTGAGAAGGGCTAACCATTTAGGTTTCGGATGCAATTTCCGGGGATAAGCGGTGGGCGGAGGGGATGCCAAGCTGCTTCATTTTGCGGTGATAGTTTTGTCTCGGGAGCCCGGCATCGGCGGCGGCTAAGGTGACGTTGCCATCGTTGCGGCGCAGGTTTTCCACGAGATAGCGTCTTTCAAACTCCTGTCGAGCTTCCTTGATTGGGAGGCTGAGCAGTTCGGTGACCCAATCTTTTGGGTGATCCAATACGTCTTCTGATAGTTCTTCGGCGGTGATCTGATTTCTTTCAGACAAAGCCACGGCCCGTTCAATGCTATTTTCCAACTGGCGAACGTTGCCCGGCCAGTCGCTATTGCAGAGGTGGTTGATGGCATCAGGGGTCAGCTCACGAGAACCGCGTTCGAAAGCCTTGGCGTACTTGTCAACAAAGTATTTTGACAGAAGGGGAATATCTTCTCTGCGATCCCTCAGAGCCGGCAGGGAAATCGTGATGACATTTAAACGGTAATAAAGATCCTGCCTGAACGAACCGTTTTCCACGCACTCTTCCAGCTCCTTATTCGTCGCTGCGATTAAACGGACGTCAACGGGAATCTCTTCGCTACCGCCCACCCGCTGAAAGGTTCTTTCCTGGAGGACGCGCAGCAGTTTCACCTGAAGAGCGGGCGGCGTTTCACCCACTTCATCTAAGAAAAGAGTGCCGCCTTCAGCCTCTTCGAAGTACCCGCGCGTTCGCCTCAGCGCCCCGGTAAAAGCTCCCTTTTCATGTCCGAAGAGAAGCGATTCGAGCAGGCCTTCGGGCAGCCCTCCGCAGTTTACGCTAATGAATGGATTTCCGGAGCGCTTGCTATTGCGGTGCAGGGTTCTGGCGATCAATTCTTTACCCGTCCCGGTTTCACCGGTGATCAGCACCGTCGTCGAAAGCGGAGCAACTTTTTTCACTAAAGAAAAGACTTCCTGCATCCGGGGGCTGGCGCTGATCAGATCGCCCAATTGGAATCTCTCTTCCAGTTGTTGCCGCAAGAAACGGTTTTCCATGCGGACTCTGGCGGATTCCACCAGGCGGTTGACGGTCATGCGGACTTCTTCAAGATCCCGAAACGGTTTCTCGATGTAGTCTTCCGCACCCTCTTTCATCGCCTGTACGGCAATGGCTACGTTCCCGTAGGCGCTCATGATCATGACGGCGGTTTCCGGTGAGGCTTTTTTCAACTGGGGGAGGAGTTCAAGTCCGGAGATTTCCGGCATCTTGATGTCCAAGAGGACGAGCTCGTAGAGTCCCCCTTTGAGGCGATCTAAGGCCTCTAAAGGGTGAGTCGTCCATTCGACGATCCACTGATCCGACGCCAGAGCCTCGCCCAGGAGAATACATATATCCGCTTCGTCGTCAACGATTAGAATGCGCGCCCGACGCATTACAGTCCCTCATCTAACATAAACATCCATTTATGGTATCGGATGTGAGTCCTGAAATCTGAAGTATAATTGGAGGAGTTTTTAAGATGCAGGTTTGAAAATCAGGTGACGGGGGGTTCATCGGTAGAATGCTGGTGGGCTATGAAACGATATTACTATGACATGAGCCACAGGGGTCTATATCCCCGGGTTGAATTCATCCATCAGGGCGCGTCTGGCATCTTCGCTCTGCAATTGAGTGATTAAACAGGTGATGGAATTCAGGCTCGTTGAAATGAGGTCTATGTTGATGCCAAGATTGGCCAGCGTACGGAACATTCGAGCGGCCGCTCCGGGGATCTTAGCGAGATCCTCTTTTTCCACAGTTATCAATGCGACAGTTTCGTCTTTCGAGATTCTTTCAGCCGGAATCGAACGGCGCAGTTTTTCCAACTGGTCCATCGCCAGCTCTGCATGGTCGCTGGGAACGGCCAGGGATAGATCCGCCCTGTCTCCGCCGTGCGCTGTTTGCACGACCAAATCCACGTTTATTCCCGCCTGGCTTAAACGGTCGAAGATCTCAGCCGCGATGCCCGGGCGGTCGGGAACGCCGTGCAATGTAAATTTAACGGTTGCGGTTTCCAGCCAGATTTCAAATTCGCTCATCGCTTCATTTAGATTTATGGCGGTATTGACGTTATTGCCAGTGGTTTTCAAGTTATAGTATTATCCCTCGAACCAATAAATTAACCAATCCCCTGGGAAATGTCAAGAATTAAGATGGAGGAAGCGCATGTAAATACAGGGAAAAGCCGTTGCTTTAACCCCTTTTTTCTTTTATATTTTTCTGATATATTGAGTTAGACATTTTCTTTAATAGCGGCAATTTAATCTGATATCGGTAAGTATTTTCTATGCTCATTGATCAAGCCCGCATCTACATTAAGGCCGGTGACGGTGGATCCGGGATCCTGAGCTTTCGGCGGGAGAAGTACGTTCCCAAGGGCGGCCCTGACGGTGGAAACGGCGGCAAAGGGGGGGACGTTTACTTCAAAGTTGACCCTTCTTTGAATACGCTTCTCCACTTTCGTTACCGTCAGCACTTCAAAGCTCAAGCGGGTAGACACGGGCAGGGAGCGAATAAGACCGGCAAAAGCGGCGAGGATCTCTATATACCGGTGCCGCCGGGTACAATCGTTAAGGAGGCGGAAAGCGGTAGGTTTTTAGCGGATTTAGTGGAGGAAGGACAGAGCTATCTGATCGCGAGAGGCGGACGCGGCGGCCGGGGAAACGCTGCCTTCGCAACTCCGACCAACCGAGCGCCGCGCCATTTTGAGCCCGGCCAGCCCGGCGAAGAAATTCAGGTTGAGCTTGAGCTGAAGCTGTTGGCAGACGTCGGCCTGGTGGGCTTGCCCAACGCCGGTAAATCGACTTTGTTGGCCAGATTGTCGAACGCCCGCCCCAAGATCGCTGATTATCCCTTCACGACTCTGGAACCACATCTGGGCATCGTTTCCGCCGCTGAATATAGCGCTTTTGTCATGGCCGATCTGCCCGGCTTAATCGAAGGTGCGAGTCAGGGCAGGGGACTGGGACATCGCTTCCTAAAACATATCGAACGCACCAGAATTATCCTGTTGATGATTGATTCGAGTCAGCCGGATCCGGAGGGAACCGTTAAAGCACTTGAAAAGGAGTTGGAGCAATTCAATCCTAACCTGCTCGAACGGCCCCGGTTCATCGCCATGTCAAAGTCTGATTTAACGCCCTCTGCCGAGGTGACAAAATTTCGATTCGATTACAGGTTTTCGGCTGTAACGGGGCAGGGTTTGAAAGAACTGATCAATGGTCTCTGGACGGCGCTGCAGGATTTATCAACATGACTTCTGAACAGTCGGCATTATTCGATCCTGGATTTGAACCTGCCAAAGAGATTGCTGATGATCCTGTTGGAGCCATTGCCCTGTACGCCGTACCCGGTGTGGGTTCCGCCCGGTATCGAGCCTTACTGAAAGCTTTCGGTAGCCCATCGGAGGTTTTCAAAGCTGGCGCAGAGGCTTTATCCAAAGTTCCGGGCCTCGACTCTAAAACCGCAGCCGCCATCGCGGGATTTCAGATGGACGGCAGCGCCGAAAAGATGCTGGCGAAACTTCGCAGTTGCCAGGCTCGTATCATCAGCATCTGGGATGAAACCTATCCAGAAAGGCTCAAGCAAATCCACGATCCGCCGGCCTTGCTTTTTCTGCGCGGAGAACTACCTGCTCAGGATGAAATCTGCATCGCCATTGTGGGAACCAGGACGCCCAGCGAATACGGACTGCAGCAAGCTTTTCGCATCGCTGAGGGTCTCGCTCAACAGGGCGTAAGCACGGTAAGCGGCATGGCGCGGGGCGTGGATTCGGCGGCGCATAAGGGGTGCCTCGAGGGCGGTGGCAAAACATACGCGGTTTTCGGCTGTGGAATTGACGTGATTTACCCTCGCGAGAATAAATCTTTGGCCGCTAAGATCGAGACCTCCGGTGGATTGATTTCCGAATTTTTGCCGGGGATGGAACCGGATAGGGGTCTGTTCCCGCGCAGAAATCGCGTTATAAGCGGTCTTTGTGAAGGAGTGCTGGTTGTGGAAGGGGGGGAGAAATCCGGTGCCTTGATCACGGCGCGCTGCGCGCTGGAGCAGAATCGCGAAGTCTTCGCATTACCCGGCAGCGTGGATCAGAAAGTTTCCAGCGGCCCCCACCAGCTTATCCGCCAGGGAGCCACGCTGGCCGTTTCGGCGCAGGACATTCTCGACGGGATCGGTGTGCAATTCAACGCCAAACAAGTACTGTCCAAGACACGATCACTACCGACGTTGAATTCTTCCGAAGAGGAATTGATCAAGAAGCTCTCGACCGATCCGATCCATATTGATCATCTGGTGCGCGACCTGGGCAAGCCCGTATCATCCGTTCTCGCTGATCTGTTGAGCCTGGAAATGAAAGGCTGGGTGATGCAGCTACCCGGGAAATTGTTCGCTTTCAGGAGACCATAATCTAGATAATTCAGGCTGTTGTTTTGGTTGTAACCGAACCGATTCCCAGGCCGACAACTTCTCCGACGGCATTGGTACGCTGCAGGAGTTACGATCCCATCGAAGTGCGCAAAGCCTTGCGTCAGGGATTAGATCTGCTGGGTTCGCCAGAACGCTTCATCCGTCCCGGCGACCGAATCCTGATCAAGCCGAACATGCTCTCCGCCAAGGAACCGGAGCGCGCCGTCACCACGCACCCAGAAATCATCATCGCGGTGGGGGAGATGGTGCTGGATTGCGGGGGTAAGATTGTTCTGGGGGATAGTCCCGCCGGCGCCGGAAATAACCTGCCCAAGCACTGGTCGAAGACCGGTATCGCCGATGCAGCGCAAAAGCTGGGTGTTAAACCCGTTTCCTTCGAGGAGGCAGGGGTCAAGAGTTTTGAGGTTCCCGGAGGTTTTGCCAGCATCTCCAGGATCGCCCT
>CAZHMN010000013.1:9286-34413 GCA_964533705.1 uncultured bacterium | reverse complement strand
GGGCCTTCTTCAGGTCAGCCTCGCCATGTCGGCGCGCTGCTGCTCTCCGAAGATGCACTATCAATGGACCGTCTGGCCGCCCGAATCATGGGCATGGAAGAGGCGCGACTGCCCATTTTTCAGGCTGCCGTGGAAGCGGGATTGTGGAACTGGAATTCCAGGGAATCTGCGGTAATCGGCATAGATCTCGATGAGATTGTCGTTCCCGATTTCAAGCCACCGGACGTCAGCCGTCTGGAGAGGATTCCGCCCTTCGTGCATCGCAATCTGAAGAGGCTGATCTGGATACGCCCGAAGGCCGATCCAAAACGCTGCACGGCCTGCGCCATCTGCGTTGATAATTGTCCCATGAATGCAATGGAAATCAAGAAAGAGATCACCAGGATTGACTATTCTGTGTGTATTAAGTGCGGCTGCTGCGATGAAATCTGTCCGGAAAACGCCATCTACCAGGAAATGAGTATGCTGGCGAGGTTGTTCGCTTAGAATCTGCATCGAAAACGGGGGAGAGATATTGAAAAAACAAGAAGAATCCATCGTACTTTTTGAAGATGAAGCGGCTCTCACGCTGGAACCTCTATCGCTGACCCGACCGGTGTGGCAACTGCGCTGTGGCATCCGTACGTTGGAGCAGAAGATCAGGGCTTTTTTTCCGGGAGTTAAGGTTTTCTCATATGCTCGACCCCATTTAGCGGGCATTATTGATAATTCAATTTCCAATAAGAGGTCCGATGTCCGCAATCGGTTATGGGTGAACGGATCCTTTCTGCCGGAGAGCGGTTTTTCCAGAGTTGCTGAGATTGAACCGGGATACGCCTGGGTGGCTGATGGAAGGGTGGTCGCTTTTCGGGGTGAACCGCCCGCGGAATGGATTTCTGGAACGCATCTGCCCGAAAACGGGTTTCATAAAGTGGACGCTCCCCAGAATATCGGCAGATTAGTTCGCTACACCTGGGAGCTGGTCAACGCCATGAATGCTGAAAATGCTGCTGAGGCACGCGATTTGCGGCCTTTAGGCCAGATTCAGGGCGACGTTCACCCTTCTGCACATTTGATCGGAGCGGGGGAGATCTTTATGGCGGCAGGATGCCGCGTATCCCCCGGCGTTGTGATTGATGCGACGGAAGGACCTGTCGTATTCGATGAGGGCGTTCTCGTCGGCGCGAATGCCGTCGTTGAAGGCCCGACATACTTGGGGCCGGGCACACAAATCAAGCCGTTGGCGCACATCAGGGGCAGTTGCTTCGGGGAACAGTGCCGCGTCGGCGGCGAGGTCAGCGTCTCCATTATCCAGGGATTTACCAATAAACAGCACGGCGGTTTTCTGGGTCATTCCTACCTGGGTTCATGGTGCAATCTGGGGTCGGGAACCGAAACCTCCAATCTGAAGAACAACTATACGAACGTCAAAGTGCAGGTCGGTTCCGATCTGGTTGATACCGAAGGGCTCTTCGTCGGTTTAGCCATGGGGGATCATTCCAAGAGCGCCATCGGTACGGTTTTCAACACGGGCACGGTCGTGGGAGTGGCCTGCATCATCTTCGGCGCAGGATTTCCGCCCAGATTTATCCCCTCGTTTCATTGGGGTGGGTCGGAGAAGCTAACGCCTTATCATCTAAAACCGACTCTGGTCGCAATCAGAGCGGTCATGGCGCGCAGGAACCAGAAGCTCAGCAAGGGCGAAGTAGAGGCATTGACCTGGATCCACAAAAATCGCATGTCGTGATTGAGGAAAATTAGAAAAAGGAATGGAGATACCGTGAAGAAAAAAATGTTCATGATGGGGTCTCTGGTAATCGTTCTGGCCTTTATCGGCGGAATGAAGTTCACGGAGAACCTCTGGGCAGCGGGCAAGAGCATTTACGATCAGGTCAACCGGTTTGCCTTCGTTATGCAACTCGTGAGGGATAATTACGTCGAAGAACCGGACATGAACAAACTCGTTGACGGAGCCATCGAAGGAATGCTTTCATCTCTGGATCCTCACTCCGTTTACATCAGCGCTGAAGACCAGAAGCAAATCTCCGAACAGTTCGCCGGCGAATTCGAAGGCATCGGCATCAGCTTCGCCATTCAGAATAACGTCATCGTGGTCATCAGTCCCATCCCGGGAACACCTTCCGACCGGTTGGGATTGCGTTCAGGCGATCGCATTATTAAAATAAATGATATTTCAACGTATGGAATCACCAATGAGGAAGTGTTTAAAAAGTTGCGGGGGCCCAAAGGCACGCAGGTAAACATCACCGTTCAAAGACCGGGATTGTCGGAGTTACTGGAATATACGATCACCAGAGATAGAATTCCCATTCACAGCGTGGAAACTCATTTCATGCTCGATGACCGCACGGGCTACATTCTGCTGAACCAATTCACGTCCAACACCACCGATGAGATGAGGCAGGCGCTGGAGGATCTTTACGGTCAGGGGATGGAGCAACTTTTGTTCGACCTGCGCAGGAATTCGGGGGGATATCTGCAGCAGGCCGTCAGCGTTCTGAGAGAATTCATCGGGGATAAGAAGTTGCTGGTCTATACCATGGGGAGAAATCCCAGTTCGAAGAGATCATATTATGCGAATGAGGAGGCGCCTTACCCGTCTTTGCCGATCATCGTCCTGGTTGATAACGGCAGCGCCTCCGCCTCAGAAATCGTCTCAGGCGCCGTACAGGATCTGGATCGTGGGCTGGTGGTGGGGACGACCACGTTCGGCAAGGGGCTGGTGCAGCAGGGATTTGAGCTGAATGATGGATCAGTCGTCCGGATCACTACGGACAGGTATTATACGCCCAGTGGACGATTGATCCAACGGCCCTTTGATAAAGGACTGGCAGAGTATATCGCAGAAGCATATGAAGAAGGCGAAAGCGAACAAGACGAGGAGCCCGATAGTTTAAAAGAAGTATTTTACACGGCCAAAGGCCGAGTGGTTTACGGGGGTGGCGGGATCACGCCGGACGTCAAAGTCAAATCTGATTATCTTACGGTTTACGGCGCGCAGCTACTTCGCCAGCGGATTTTCTTTGAATACGCCAATCGTTACTGTTCCGACCATCCCGTTCCGTATGCAGACTTTAAAGATTATCTTAAAAACTATCAAGTCAGTGAGGAGATGCTTCAGGAGTTAATTGAGCTTGCCACCGAGAAAGAAATCAAATTCGATCAGGAAGGTTTCGATAAGGATCGAGATTTCATCGCCTTAGCGACCAAGGCGGAGATGGCGCAAATTTACTGGAATAATCGGGATTATTATTACCAGGTGCGCGCTCAAAAAGATCGGCAAATCCAGAAGGCCCTGACGCTTTTCGACCAGGCTAGAGATATCGCGGGTCTGTAATGCAAATTTACCACAAAAACAAAAAAAAACATTGACAATAAAAGGAAAATTTGTTAAGTTAAATCCGGCAGAAATTGAGAAAATTCGAAGCATAAATAAGGAGGAACGAGGAGCATGGTTAAGCTATTTCTTCAGGGTGGTCCCTTCATGTATCCCATTCTGGCGTTGCTGATTATTGGGATAGCAATCTCCCTGGAAAGGCTGTGGACGTTAACCAGAGCGTCAATCAATACACGCAAATTTATCCTGCGAATCCGGCAAGCGATAACGGATGGGGGCGTGGAACAGGCTGCTGATATCTGTTCAAATACACGTGGACCCGTCGCTGCCGTTTTTCATGCCGGTTTGATGCGGGTTGATCGCGGCCTTGAGCATGTTGAGAAGGCGATTATGACCGCCGGATCCATTGAAATGGCCTTCCTGGAGAAGAATCTGGTCTGGCTATCAACGATCATCGGCGTCGCGCCTATGTTGGGATTCACCGGGACTGTGTCAGGGATGGTCAAAGCTTTCAATGAAATCGCAAAAGCGAACGATATTTCACCTGCCCTCGTTGCCGGCGGCATTTCAGAAGCGCTTTTGACGACCCTCTTCGGGCTGATTGTGGCCATTCTCATCCAGATTTGCCACAATTACTTTGTATCCCGAATTGACAAGCTCGTGATTGATATGGAGGAGGGATCGGTCGAGTTCATCGACGCGCTGGATGAGATACAGCGCGGTCGCAAGGAAGCCAGCGCGGGCTAATCAACAACATATGATCTGAAAATCTGGTTTTAGAAATGTTAATTGGAAAGAAGAAAAAACCGGCGGCAGAAATCCCTTCCTCTTCGCTGGCGGATATCGCATTTCTCCTGCTGATCTTTTTCCTGGTCACGACGACTATAGATATGGATAAGGGAATCAACCTGACGCTGCCTGAAAAAGGCGGCGAACAGGTGAAGATCAAAAAGGGGAACATCGCCAACTTATTGATCAACGCGGCCGGTCAGGTCCTTCTGGATAACGAACCGATCAGCGTTGAACAGATACGTGAAGTACTCCGACAGAAAATAGGTGAGAAGGGGTACGATAACCAGGGCAAGCCCATCCTAATTGTTTCCATTAAGACCGCCAGGGAAACGGACTACGATACCTACATCCAGGTTCTTGATCAGGTTAAGCTTGCAGGTGTGACCAAGATATCTATAGCTGAACCGGAGCGGTAATCCGAAATGAAATTCACCAAAAAGGAAAAAGTAAGCTCCTCAATTCCGACTGCCTCTTTACCCGACATCATCTTCATGCTGCTCATCTTCTTCATGGTGTCAACGGTGTTCAAGGAATTTCGAGGTTTGCCTATCCTGACTCCAGCAGCCAGATCAACGGAAAAGGTTGAAGCGAAACGCAATATCGCCTATGTGTGGGCGGATAAGAATAACCGCATTTCCATTGATGATAAGATTGTGCCGATCAATGCGGTATCACACGTTATCGGCGAAAAATTCGCCGTCAATCGAAGACTGATCATCTCCCTTAAGATTGATAAAGAAACGAAGATGGGATTGGTCAGCGATATACAGGAGCAGTTGCGTGACGCCTACGCGCTGCGAGTAAATTATTCGACACGCTTCAAATAAGAAGAAGCTATGCGCAGGAAAAACCCAAAAGCAGATCTTCGCTTTCAATATCCGAAAGTCTTTGAGGCCTCGATGGCCATATCGTTGCTGTTGGTGTCTCTCGTCTTCATCACTTCAAAGGAGTTCACCATCAAAGCGGGGAAGACCAGGGTTGAAGAAGTCATCATCAAGGTCGAAGACATTCCCATCACGCACCAAATCAAGCGTCCTCCACCCCCAGCGAGACCTACCATACCCATCGAATCCGATGAGCCGGATATCGAGGATGATCTGACCATTGACGATACGGAATGGGATATCTTCGATGAGCCTCCGCCGCCTCCACCGTCAACGGGTGCGGAAATCGTGGACTTCTTCGCGGTCGAAGAAAAGCCCGAGCTGATCGGAGGATCGCAGGCCATTTACGACTACATTAAGAAGAACAACCTGTTTCCGGCCATGGCCCAGCAATCCGGAGTCGGCGGCGTGTGTATCATCCGTTTCATTGTGGACGAAACGGGTAAACCGACCAATATAGAGGTTTTTCAGGAGAGACCGGCGGGGCTGGGGTTCGGCGAAGCGGGCATGAAGGCCATAGCTGCCATGAAGTTCAAACCCGGCCGACAGCGAGATCGCTTTGTAAAGGTCCCTATGCAACAGGTCATCAGATTCGAGGTGAAGTAAGACCTGATAGACTCGGTAATAGAGGAGAAGCGGTCATTCCACTGAGTGGGATGACCGCATTTATTTCCGATCATAAGATATGAAACTTATTATGAGTATCGGTATTATCCTTCCCTGCGAGCTGAATTACTTCAGCAGAACATTAACTTACTTCCTTTATTTCTTCCTCCAAGAGTTGCTTCTGGTACAATCCCGCATAACGCCCTTCTAAAGCAAGAAGCTCTTCGTGTGTGCCTCTCTCCACGATCTGCCCCTCATGCAGTACGATAATCTGATCGGTCCACTGCAGCGTAGAGATGCGGTGGGCGATGATCAGGACGGTTTTACCCTGAATTACCGGTCGGATCTTCTCCAAGATCTCCGCCTCGGTGTTGGTATCCACCGATGAGAAGCAATCGTCCAGGATCAGGATGCGAGGATCGGCGGCCAGTGCGCGAGCTAAACAACTGCGCTGCTTTTGGCCGCCCGAGAGCGTGATGCCGCGTTCTCCCACCCAGGTATCAAAACCGTTTTGGAATCCATTAACGTCCACATTCAGACTGGAGATTTCCGAGACTTCTCTGAGCTTGTCTTCGTTTGCCTCGGGATCGGCGAACAGAATGTTGTCGCGCAGCGTGTCGCTGAACAAGAAACTGTCCTGGGGGACGACGGCGACATCCCTGCGCAGAATCTCGAGAGGAATTCTATCTACTCCTACTCCGTCGATCTTCAGTTCACCTGAAGATACCATGTAAAGACGAGGGATCAATGCCGCCAATGCGGACTTTCCGGACCCTACCTGGCCGACGATGCCCAGCGAAGAGCCGGCGGGGATGGTCAGATTAATGTTGCGCAAAACGGGCGTATCTGTTCCGGGATAGGTAAAATTCAGGTTTTTGAATGTGATTTCGCCTTTCAGGCGTGATATCGGGGATTTTTTCAGAGCGTTGGCGATTTCCGGTTGCCTGTCCATGATTTTTGCAATTCTCTGCATGGACGCCGATCCCCGCTGGAACAGGTTCAACACCCAACCAATGGCGATCACCGGCCAGGCCAGCATGGCGACGTAGGCGCTGAAGGCGACGAAATCGCCTAAACTCATGGTTCCGCTGATGACGGATCTGCCGCCGACATAAAGGATCAGGGCCATGCCGATGCCGAAGATCGAGAAGAACAGGGGGTGAAGTATGGCCTGCACCTTAACGAGCTTCATATTGGCCTGCAGATATTTCAGATTTAAATTTTTAAATAGGTGCTGTTCCGGTTCTTCCTGACAGTAGGCGCGCACCACACGGATCCCCGAGAGGTGCTCTTGAATCATGGCGTTTAATGCGCTGTAGTGCTCCTGAGCGTTCAGGGAGTACTTGTGGATGCGTCTGGCCAGAAAATATATTAAAGTGGATATGAAAGGTGCCAGAGCCAGAACTGTAAGGGTTAATGGCACAGAGATCAGCAGCATTAACGTCAGGGCGAATATAAAGGTTAGGAAGGTATCCATGGAATACATGATCGCCGGGCCAACCACCATGCGCACCGCTTCGATGTCGGACGTAGCCCGGGTCATCAAATCGCCCGTCTGCTGCCGGTCATAGAAGGAGGGGGAAAGCCGCTGCAGATGTCCGAAGTAATCCATTCGCAAGTCGTATTCGATGTGCCGGGATACCGAGATAATGATCCTGCGCATCAGGTAGCGGAAAATCCCGGCGAAAAAGGCGAGAGCGACGATCAGCCCTGAGTAGTAGTAAATTTTCTCTGTCGTTACGCCTGCTTTCAGGTCATCAATTCCATACTTCAGCACAAGTGGGGATAGGACGCCGAACAGGTTGGTCCCCACGATGCAGAGCGATCCAATAAGAAGCTTCTTGCGATATCTGCGAAAGTAGGGAAGCAGCCTGGCCATCATGTCTTTGATTCTCCAGCGCCCCGGTTCGCTGTTCTCCGCTGCGTGCGAAGCGTTTTTGCGCAGATGAAATCCGGATTTTGAGAGACCGTGTCTCAAGATGTGTTTGCCTTATTTGACGAGTAGCAATTTGCGAACGGCTATGTTTTTATCAGCCTCTAACCTGGCGAAGTAAACTCCGGATCCCAGATTGGATCCGTCAAAATCGAAACGATGCCAACCGGCCGGCAGGATGCCGTGATATAGCTCCGAGATGCGTTGGCCATTTATATTGTAAATCTCAAATTTAATCATGCCGGCCGCAGGAATAGCGAACCGCAATACGGTTGTGGGATTGAAGGGATTGGGATAGGGCTGATTGAAAGTCAGGGTTGACGGCAGGGGAGCCGACTTTGCTTCTCCTGATGGGGGGATTGCGGTAATCAGCGGCGGATCGGGCGTCCAGCGAATCGCCAGGCTGTCGCTCAAGCCGTGCGAGGTCACGGGTGTACTGTTATTGTAACTGAACTCAATAGCAGTCGTCTCGTCAGGGCTTTCAATGCCTGCCGTGGAAAAGCTAATGCCGTAAAGATGCAGGGTCTTGTAGTAAAACAATATCTCAACGTCACCGGACGCAGTGGGGTAAAGGCTCGGATTGCAGAGCACGATTTGAAATGTCTCTTTCGGCATCGTGTTGGAGCAGTGGGATATCCCATAGTATTCGATGTAAAACTTCCCACTTACCGGGTCGGCATAGGTGCTTATCCGACCGGTTTCCCCGGATGGATGCCAGAGATTGTCCCAGAGTGCTGCGATCATTCCAGGCACGCCATCTTCGGAAGGCAATTCGCCGTTATCAGGCAGCACCACCTGTGTGTAACCCGGGGCAATCCAGCCATCGGCGCTGACCGTAAGCAGATGAAAATTCTCACCCCAATATTGAAATCTGAAGGGCACAGGCACCGCTATCACTTGAGTTCCAGCGGTAAATGGGAGCACCTCACCCGGGCCACCTGCCTCAGGATCGATCTCGAACCATTCGAATAGAGGCGCTTCGGTGTAAAGTGTGTCCCAGGACTCGTAGGCGTAGTAGGTGCCGTTGTCGTCTGAGGTGGGATCATCCGGGCCGTATTCGCCCACAGGAAAAGTGAAATATGCCGAATCGGCAAACAAATAGGTCAGTTCGTTGGATACGAGTTTTAACTTGAAGTTGACCTCATGCATGGTCGGCACGTAAGGACTTATGGAAACCACAAAGGGATAAGAACCGCTGGCGAAAGATTGATTAATGCTAAGCGAACCGCAGGGAATGCTGCCTTCCACGATCTCTACGTAGGGATCATCGGAGTGCAGTTCCACCGTTCCGTCGCTCAAGCCGATTGGGCCGGTATTTCTGATGAAAAAAGATATATCACAGGTCTCGCCTCGATCCAGGCGTCCGTTTCCTTCCGGATCTGGATCGAAGGTGAGGACGGATAGCTCCGGTGTCAGCAGCGGGAAACTGACGTTTGAAGTCCAGCTCGAATCCATCGCGTCCGTAATGTCAATCTGAAATGCAATCTCATCCCCGATCTGGTAGGGCCATGGGGCCAGCGTCAGTTGGAAATCTGGATCACCGGAAGCCGTGTCGCCGGCTGCAATATTGCCGAAAGAGGCTTCATCCTGTATGACCGATACAAGAGGATGTGAACAAGAAAGGGTCGCCTGGACCTCCGGTGCCGTGAGAATTCCGAAGTTTCTGAGGGTTTCCACCCAGTTTATCTCTTCGCCCGGCGAGAGAGCCCCATCGCCATTGCCTCCGGATTCGTCGCTGATAAAGGTGCTCTCGTGCAGCACGTACTGGGAATCGGTGATCACCAGGATGCTGTCCAGGAAGGCTGCGTAATTGGGGTGGGTAACTGTGAGGTAAACGTACGAGGGGATGATGGTGGCCTCAGAGATGAATTCTACGGTTCCATCCGGGCCGGTCACATCGACGGCTTGAAAATCGCCCGGAGCATATAACGCCACCTGTACACCTTCGAAGGGAAGCCCCGTTGAATCATAAACCGTCACGGTGACGGGTTGGATCCCCATGAGTACCGTCGCGGGGAATTCCGCCTGGAAGTGGGCTGGAACGTTTGTATAAGGCTGCAGTTCCGGATCGGAGAGCAGAAGATATTGATTGAAGGCCACCCGCACGATCTCCTCAACCTCGGGGTAGCTTTGAAAGTATTCGTCAAAATCGTCGTAGAGAGCAATTTTGCCGGCGATAAGGGCGGCGCCGATCCGCGCCTCCCCCTGCTCGAAGATGGAACTGTAGATGCCGAGATCCAGGGAATTGTTGTAGAACGTATGCGTATTATGGCTGGGGCCCACAAAGGCGATTGAACCGCACTGGTCGAGCATGGAGCCCGACAACATCCAGACTTCACCGAAGCAATTTCCATCAGGTTCATCAAATCTTGTTACTCCGCACCCGATTCCGGTGATAACCGGCAGTTTGAAGGAGTTTTCCAGGTTGTCCAATTCATCAATGTAATAATTGATGCCCGCCCAACCCATACTCCAGCCTGATCCTCTGTAATTCAGGAAACTTCTCCCCTGATTGATCCATTGGGTTAACTGACTGGGGCTACCCATAGTGAAAAGGGTGTCAACCTGATTAAAGCCGTAATCCAGCATCATTTGGCGTGCCGTCAGCTTCGTTTCACGCATGCTGGGATCACCCTGATAATAGAGGGTGTCCTCGGCGGCAACGATGGCTTTCCGATACCAGGCCGTCTCATAGAGATTGGGCTGCATCTCGTATCGAGTGAACTTGGCAGTTAGATAAGTGTATTCGTAAGCAGTATTAACGACCCAGCGGCCCAAAATGACGTCGGGGAAATAGTCATCACCTTCCAGGCAGGCGAAATAGTTATCATCGAGATACCAACCGGGGACGGAAGCGGAAGAGAAGGGGGTGGGGGGATCTTCCGTGTAATCGTAGTGAACGGGGAGGACGGTTTCATCGCCGGCCAAGAGGACGAAGTCGGGCGGATTTGGCCAGGTATCGTATGCTTCCTGAATGAATTCTCTCAATCCGTGATCATCGGTAGGGGATATGCCTATATCGTCGAGGGTCGCCAGCGTGCACTCCAGACCCTTGCGCCGCTTCCACTCGATGAACGGCGAGATAGCATCTTCGGCGAAATCAGGACAGATGATGAGGAGGTGTTCCTGGTCGAAATCATCGGTACCTGTGGTTTGTGGTGAGTTGACCAGAAACGGATCCAATATTTTATCGAAGGCTCTGGAAGGGCGCGATTTGAGAACTTCATTTACTCCTGATCCTGAAGCATTGATCCGTATATCCAGAGAGAGAATCTTCTCCCATTCTTGGCCATTCCAGAAGGAAGGTTTGATGATCAGAGGAGCGAATCTGACGCTGCGCAAAATGACCGGCTCGCCCAATCGAACGCAATCTCCGGGGATAGCCTCAGCGGCGCCACTTGATCTCCCCCATAGAGAGATGGAAGGTTGACCGAAATCGGGGAGAGCAACCCATAGAGATAAGATTTCCGTTCCATCCGCCGAGGTCCGACTATTCCAGTAAGAACGGAAGTCTACGGCAATATGAGAGCCTGATTTGGGTGATCCATTGACTTCTACAGACACCCGGTCGACAGGGATCGTGGATACGGTGTTGCTTTGCGCCCGGGCTGCAACGGTTAGCATTGCCAAAATGGATAGACAGATCGTTGCACGCTTCAGGAATTTCATGGTTTTCTCGCAGCCAATCAGGGATTCTGCCCTTTTGTATAATTTAACTAATTGGAGTATAATTTGTAAAGTGCGATAATTTGCATTTATTATTGGTGCGTTCTTTTTTGGTTACGTCACTTGCAGGTGATGAGTGTGGGGCATCCAGACAAAACGGGGTATTTTCGATCAGGTTGATGGCGTCTCTTTCTTACTCTTGAAAATCCAACGACTGCAGATGAAATAATTGGCAACGGCTCCCAACGCGATGCCGATCAGATATGCCAGTTTATCCCAAATACCCATGAATCGGGTCAGAACGTACAATGTTACCAGTTGCGTAAACATGGCCACCAGACCGCTGGATAGGTGGAATGCGACACAACGCTTAATCCACACTTTCCAACCGCCCCAGGAGCGGTCACGAAAGGTCCAGCGCTCGTTCAGGGTGAAGTTGTTCAGGATAGAGAGTTCGATGGCTATGGCACCGGCGATCAGGTCGTAGATCCCGACCAGATCATGCAATAAGGCGTAAAAACCCATGTTGACCAGGATGCCGAGGCCGCCCACGATGCCAAACCGGAAAAATCGGCGAACATCCTCGAGGATTCCCGATTTTTTAGTGATAGGTTCAGTTGCGGAAGGAACGGTGCACCTCTCATTTGACTTCGTTTTTGCCACCGCTTTAATTTAATAATAATCCACCCCAAAAATCAAGGATAATAATACAGAACCCCCGCCGTGATGCAGCGAGGGTAAAGAGGCGGAATTCCTGGCCGGGGGCAGACTGCAACCGTCCCAACTATCTTACGGTGCACCGGCCAGGTCCCGCTTTTATTCTTAATCTAACTAAAACAAAGTCTTTTGAACTTGCGTTAGGAGTTTTTCCGCTTCCAGACGAGGCTCCCAATCAGGATCGGCGTCGTTGTACTTATAAAGGAAATTCTGCAGCTTCTTTTCTGCAAGCTGATAATCACCCAGCTTGATAAGCGATTTGGCAGTCAAGAGCACGAACAGATAATGGTTCGGATTGATCTCCGTCAGAGGTTCCAGCGTTTCCAGCGCTTTCTCGTATTCACCCATGTCATAGTACGTCCTGGCAATCAGATGTTGCAGCAGGATTTTGGATTCAGATGTTTTAACCTCACCTAAAATTTCCATCGTCCGGGTTAATGCTCCGGCATAGTCGCCTGAGGCTCGTTTGGCAAAAATGTCCATGTAACGGCCCAGTCTTTCGACTGTCTTGCAGTACTCGCATGTTTCGATGTGATCGGTGATGGTCTCCTCATCGCTCACAGTCGAGTCGTCCAAGCATTTTTGCACGCGCTTAATCAAATGGATCTGGTTTTCATCAATGAGCTGCTTAATTTTAACTGTATTGCCGAGCTCGGCGTAGTTGAGCGCAAGCCTGGGGTTGATTTCAACAGGATTTTTGTATAGCTCAAGAGCTTTATTCAGGGTGGCGATTGCCTCGGTGAATTGATTTTGCGCGTGCTGGATTCTGGCTTCCTCGATCAGAATTTCCTGATGCCTCCAATCCCAAATTGATAATTCGCTGGCCTTCTGCAGGCGTTCTCTTGCTGCCTGTAATTTCCCTTGGTGCCATAATGCGCGCGCCATATGGATGTAAATCGCGCTGCCCAACATGCTCGGTTCTATTGAAAAGTTCGGTTTGACCGCCAGAGCCCGTTCGAATTGTTCGAGGGCCTCGTCATAGCGGCCGATCATAATGTAAATCTCTCCCAGCGAATCGAAGGGATTCGCCTGTTCGGGAGCGATGAAGGCGTATTTTTTTAAGTTCACGACTGCTTGATCGTAATCGCCGAGTTGGGCGTAGAGGTAACCGAGGTTGTTGTAGGCGAGTGCGTAATTGGGATTGATCTCTAATACTCGTTTAAATCCGTTGATGGCCTCGTCTAATTTTCCCTGCTTCCAGTTGCGGGATGCTTGCATGTATATCGGCTCTAGCTCGTCGGGATATTTTTCCAACATTTCCCGGAGATAGATTTCAATATTTTCGCGGTCGCCCCTATATTCGGCAGTTCTGAGAAAAATGCTTAGTCTTTCGCGTTCCGGGAGTTCTTGAGCGAGATCATAAGCCCGTTTTGCGGCGATTTTGCATTCCTCTTTGCGACCCAGTTTGGCGTAATATATACTTAAATACGACCAGGCGGTGGCGAAAGAGCTATCGAGTTGAACGGCCGCTTCGAAGTTTTCCAGCGCTTCGACGGAATATAATCTGTCGGCGTTTTCAAGACCGGCACGGAAGTAGTTGTAGGCCTGATCGGAGGAGGTGGTCACCTCTCTGCTGGTGCGCAGGGAGAGCGCAACTGAAATCAGTGCCGCGAATCCAACCGCGACCAATATCCATCGAATTTTCATTCCGCTTCTTCTGTTCATTTGAAGGTCTGTTTCTGTTAAAGCAAGATAGAGGCCAGAAATTTTAATAACAAAATAATATAACGGGCGATTCGAACCGTCCGTTATATTGTTTAAGATTGCTACATCTTGGCCTGTTGAGTAGCATTTTGAAGATGCTACTCGGTGGATCGGTTTGGATTGGTGATATTGTACTGCTCAATTTTGCGATCCAATGTGGTTCGGGCGATGTTCAGTGTTTCACAAGTGCGCTTTTTATTCCAGTTATGATATTGCAGAACTTTGAGGATGTACTCCTTTTCCGCCTCTGCCAGCGTGCGAAATGGTATGGAGACACCATTAGAAGCGGCTTGCGCGGCTTCTGAGGGTGATAAATCGGCTGACAAATCATCCGGTAACAGGACGTCCCCTCGGCTGAGCACGATGGCACGCCGCAGCAGATTTTCCAGCTCTCTTACATTGCCCTTAAACTCCATCTTCGTCAGACAGTCTATCACCTCAGGTGATACCTTGCGCACGTTTTTCCCCAGCTCCCGATTGATTTTTTCCATCAGATAATCGATCAGAGCAGGGATGTCCTCATGCCTCTCGCGCAGGGGAGGCACTTTGATTTCGACCACCTTGAGACGGTAATAGAGATCTTCACGAAACTTGCCCTCAGTGAGCATTTGCTCGAGATCTTTGTGAGTTGCTGCGAGAATCCGGGCTTCCGTTTTTAATGGCCGATTGCCGCCCACTCGTTCGAAGGTTCTCTCTTGGATGACCCGCAGCAATTTGGTCTGGAGCTGCAAGGGCATATCGCCGATTTCATCCAGAAAGATGGTTCCCTGGCCTGCGAGTTCAAACTTGCCCCGGCTCTGGGAAACGGCGCCGGTGAAAGAGCCCTTTTCGTGACCGAAAAGCTCCGATTCGATCAGGTTCTCCGGGATGGCCGTACAGTTGACGGGGATAAAGGGATGATCGCGAAAAGGGCTGTTGTAGTGAATGGCGCGGGCGATCAATTCTTTGCCGGTGCCGGATTCACCGCGTATCAGTACGGTTACCGGCGAAGTGGACACCGCGCCGATGATCTTGAAAACCTCGAGCATTCCCGGAGATTTGCCAATGATGTTATTGATCTGATATTCTTTTCCGATGGTCTCCAGGAGGCCATCCAATCGGCGGCAGATGTCCTGATTTTCCAACGCCCTCTGGATGGTGATTTCCAGATCGTTCAAATCAATCGGTTTGCGGACGTATTCGTAAGCGCCCGATTGGACCGCTTTTATGGTCGTCTGCATGTCATCGTAGGCTGTGATCATAATGACCTGCAAATCATGACGTAACTCCCTGGCCTTGGCGAGAAATTCCAGACCATCCATCCGGGGCATACGGATGTCGCTGACGACCAGGTCGGGTTGTTCAGTTTCGACCAGTCGAAGAGCTTCTTCGCCATCGGATGCTTCCAGAAAATGCCACTCTTTTCGTTTTAAATTCAATATGATCGATTCACGACTCGAGTCGTCGTCGTCAACGATCAGTATCTGCTTCATCAATTACTCCCTCGCCTGCTCTATATAAAGAGGCAATGTAACGGTGAATTCAGCGCCTGCACCGCTTGGTGATTTGACTTCAATGGTACCATCCATTTCCTGAATAAACTTTCGTGCGTTCGCCAAACCCAAACCCGTCCCGTCTGCTTTGGTGGTAAAGAACGGGTTAAAGATGGAGTTGATATTGGTATCTGGAATCCCCGGGCCGTCATCGGCAAAGACAATCTCGATATGGGTATGGAAGGTCTGGCAGCCTATTTCCAGTTTTCCGTTCGTTTCCATGGCTTCGCAAGCGTTGACAATCAAGTTTTTGCAGACCTGATGGAGTTTATCGCGATCTGCAGCGACCGCTGGTAACTGATCCGGCACATCTAGAATAATTTTGTGATTCTTCTCTTTGAGTTGCGGCGATAAAAGTTCCAGAGTATTCAACAACACCTCTCTGGCGTTAACGGATTCAATCTGCAGACGTGACGGCCGGGAGTAGATCAATACGTCGTGGACAATATGATCCAGATGGTCAATTTCCTTTTGAATGATTTGCAGACGGCGCTCATTTATCTGATCTGGTTGCAGGTTGCGTGCCAATCCCTGGATGTTCATCTTAATGGAGGAGAGCGGATTGCGAATTTCGTGAGCGACGCCTGAAGCAAGCTGCCCTAAACTCATCAGTTTTTCAGCTTCGAAGAGGCGCTGGTTGGCTTCAAAGATGGATTTGATCAGTTGTATGTTTTCAATGGCGAGGCCGGCCTGATCGGCGAAGCCCTCCAGTGCCTCCAATTCCGCCAACGTGTAGGGTTCACTCGACTCCTTGGCATTCAGAGATAATAAGCCAACCATTTTTTGATGACTGAAAATAGGCAGCTCGAGTCGTTCGGGCGGCCGTCTGCTCGGATCGCTATGTATGCCGCCCACATAGAGGTTACCCCGTCTTTTATTCCCATCCATATTATCAGCCATTCGAATTGATGGGTTAATACCAGGGGCGCTCTCGCCTAAAGAATAGACGTTTTTTTTAATCACTCCACGATCAAATCTGAATTGACTTACCTCGATCCCCCCAGGTCGGTCGCTGATAACCGAGAGGCTTAATTGGAGGGGATGGAAGATTTCGTCGATAGTGCGGAGGGTTGCCCTGGCCAGCTCCTCCATTTCACTGAAGGTGCGTAGAGAATCGGTCAGGCGAGTAAGGGTGGTTTGCCTGTTGTAGTCGGAACGGAAGAACAGGCGGTTGACGAACTTCTGGAGGCGGGCTCGTGTGGGTTCAAAGCTGACGGCGATCAAAAGCACGAATAAAATGCCGAAAATACTGCCACCGAAGGGTGATACGCGCTCAACCCAGCCTCCTATACCGTTAACGATGATGATGTATATGCCGATGAATAGCCCCGTTAAGAGGGAATAGAGAAGACTTCGTTTGATGATGATATTAATCTCCAAGAGCCGGTAACGAATAATAGAGTAGGCAAACGAGAGGGGTATGGCCATGAGGGGTAAAACACCGATGGAGAAAAGCTCTCTTCTACCTAAAATGCCCGCTCCCACAATTGATAGAACGATAAAGGGACAAAGACCGATGAAGGTGCCCCATAGAATCATCTTGATTTGTCTGCGGCCCAGAGGATCAGCAGTGCGAAGGTAAGAATTGAATAGTGCGAGCGCACCTCCGGCTAAGTAGAGAATTAGAAGCACCCAGAGTTCAAGATGTATTCCGAAAATTTCCCGACTCTCGGCCGCGGCACCGAAAAACTGAGCTGGCGTGAACGTGAAAAACTGCGATAAGGTGAATAAGAGATGTTGAATTAAGGGTATGATGTAGAAGATGGGGATAATCCATGAATAAGTTTTGAGGAATTTTTTATCTGAGGGGAAAATGAGGAAGAAATGAAGAAAGAGGGGACCCAAAAAAGTTAAACCCCAGCGCGCAGCATTCTGGACGATTAGGTCAATCCAGTAATAAGGACTTCCCCTGAAACTACACGTTAATACTAAGAGAAAACATAAATCCAACATCAAAAATAGACGGGCTGAAAGCAGTGCAGGTCGTTTTAGAAACGTGTAAAGCCCTACTCCCAGAAAGACGATCCCGACTAAAGCATTATACAAGAGCCGATAATCGCCGGTACGGTAGGGTGTGGGCGTCAGATTTAGGGTGAGAATTTCATCGTCTCGCTGGATCAGATAGGGGACTCTTATGCCGGGGGAAAGATCCATTAGAATGGAGGCAGCCTCAAGAGGATTCCTAACCAAATTGTGGTTTATCCCCAGTATGACATCGCCCACTTTGACCCCAGCCTTGAATCCAGGGCCACGAGGCAGGACGCCTTCGACGATTACCCGATCGTGCCCCAGGCGCCAGATCAAACCATCAGTGGGCTTGGGGGTTAAACCGTCAATAATCGCCAGGCTACTGATGCCTATTCCGATTGCCGAAAGGATAAGAAAGAATATTTTCCAGTTTGTGGTGGACATTTCTTTCTGGAGAATTTGCTGAAGTCTTCTCGCTAATAACAAGAAGGAATAACGTTAATAAAAGTTTCATTCTAATGAGGTTAATGAGCGCGATAGGGGATCGGAATCAGAAAATTGCACGATTTGACGCTCTAGGGTAATACTGAAATTCATTTACGGTGAGGTTTTTTGCAGGGATAGCTGCTTCACTGTAATGTGATCCGCCTCGAGATCGCTTGGAGAATTCTTGACCTTGTAAATGGTGACAATCTTTCCGTACCTTTTAACGATCACAAAATTATTAAAGATGAATTCTTGAGTCCAAAGTTTGGATGGATTCATCCCAGGAGCTTTTATGCTCGTCCAGAGGCAATAACGCGCCCCGGGTAGTTCTGGGACAATTTCAGGATCATTACTGGCTCTCCACCGCTCATTTAGAAATGGAGGTGCCGGGATTATAGGATTATCTATTAACAGGGCCGTTTGATACATGGACAATACGGCTTCGCCAGGTTTCAAATTATTGTTCAACCATGTGGATGCTTGTATCATAGATTTAT
The DNA here is from genome assembly GCA_964533705.1 of uncultured bacterium. Lineage (GTDB taxonomy): Bacteria > Electryoneota > B3-LCP > B3-LCP > B3-LCP > CAZHMN01. The sequence goes on along the minus strand of CAZHMN010000013.1, from coordinate 16,291 downwards.
TTGTATGGGTCCCTTCTCTATAGTAAGGAAGTAGGCGTACGATCTGCAAGGAACAGAATAAGACGATCAGAATAATTATTCCGTTTTGGATTGCAGTTCTCTTCGCATTTGACGATAGGAAATAAACCCACGCTATTGACGATAGCAGAGCCAACCCGGGAATAATCGGATAATAATAGCGGGCCGGGCGATAAACCTGAAGTGAAATAAGAAGAAAGCTGAAGATTATCCAGCCTACCAGGAAATAAGCTCTTGTCATTTTGTTTTTAATTGCAAAAACAGCACCAAACGAGGCTAATAGCAACAGATCCGGACAGTGCAAGGTGAATTCTTTGAGAAATCTAAAAACACTGCGCGGGTCCCAAAGTTTATCCAGGCTTTCCCCCATGAATAATAAATCCTGGCGCCGAATGGTGTGTCCTAACCAGGATTTCAAAAAAAGGTCTGCATGATTTATGAACATCAAGCAATACGTTATTAAGGCAATGGCTATGCCCAGGAAGATGCCCAACCACTGATTTGCGGTAACCCTCTTAAGCCCGCGCTTTAAGTTGGATGTCCCGGGATAGACGAATAATATTTGGCCAATAATCAGAGCCGGGATCAAAGACAGGGCATAGGCTTTTACCAATAAGGCAGCCGCGAGGAATAGACCACTGATCTGGATTAACATTGGCCTGGAATGAAACCAGAAATAGGCGGCTGCGAGCATGTAAAAAGTCACCTCCTGCTCCAGCATCGCTTGGCGGGAGCTCAGTATCATCAGGGAATTGTAGCCTACCAATATAGCAGCTATGAACCCAGTGGGCCTATCGAAGTAACGTTTTCCAAATAAGTAAGTAAAAGCCACGATTCCAACGCCGAAAAAACCACTCAACCAGCGTGAGATCATCAGCCCTGGTGAAAAGAGGCTGTAGAGGAGTAGAGTGGTGAAATGGTGGAGCGGTGAGAGGAAAGCATGAGACCAACCATATAGAAATGGATCACCGACCGACACACTATGCTTAGCACCCAGATTCCACAAGCCTTCATCCCAGAATATCAGGGGAAAGTGAAGTGGAAGTACGAACCGAATCAACACCGCCGGTACGAAAAGCAGCAAAACGGCGATCGAAATTCGATGCTTATTATAGAAGCTGGGCATGGGGTATATTTTAGGTCAATCTGAAGATAAAAGGACCAGGTAAACTCCTTCAGCGCGATTGCATCACGTGAGATTAGAAGGGTGTCCCAACCACGAGCCAAGATATTGAGACACCCTTCTTAATACACTAAAACGCAAAAAATAGTCTGGTGAAGAGGGACTATTTTTTACTGGGCAAAATACGGAAGACAGAGGTTCCGCATTTTTCACACTTACCTTTGATGGCGGGGCGGCCATTCTTCAATGTGATCTTTTCAATGCCAGTAAGTGTTCTGGTTTGTTTACAACGAACACAGAATCCGGTTGTTACTTCGGCCATTAGCTATACCTCCTTTGGGGATACTTTGATATAGGTTTTCTAAATGATATTTTGAAGGAATTAAGGTCTTAAAGTTTTCTTCGGCGGGTAATATAGCGAGGGTAAAAATCTTATGCAAGCAAAAAATACAATATTTGCAAAATTATATTTAGCGTAAGTTGTTGTTATTAAGTACAATGTATCTTTAGCCGCCCGCATCGCGGATGGAGGTTATGTCATATTAGTGCTGGGGAATACGACTTAATCCCCCTTTCAGGTTGTGAACTGAGCCGGCTCTAAGCTGTGCTTCTGCAATTCACTTCGCAGAAATTGGCCGGTGTAGGATTCGGGGATTTGCGTGATCTGTTCGGGTGTCCCCCGGGCGATGATCCAGCCGCCGTCGTCGCCACCTTCGGGGCCCAGATCCACAATATGGTCGGCGGTCTTGATCACGTCTAAGTTGTGTTCGATGACCAGCACCGTGTTTCCCTTATTGACCAGCTCATGAAGAACCGACAGCAGCATGCGGATATCGGCGAAATGAAGGCCGGTGGTCGGCTCATCCAGCAAGTATAGGGTGTTGCCCGTTTGCACCTTCGACAACTCCGTGGAGAGCTTTACGCGCTGCGCTTCGCCGCCGGATAAGGTGGTCGCCTGCTGACCTAAACGGATGTAACCCAATCCCACGCGCACCAGCGTCTCGAGTTTGCGACGGATAGTGGGAATGGCTTCGAAGAATTCCAGTGCTTCTTCAGCCGTCATGTCCAGGACGTCGGCGATGGATTTGCCCCGATATTTGATCTCCAGCGTCTCCCGGTTGTACCGTTTTCCCTTGCAGATTTCGCAGGGCACGTAAACGTCTGGCAGGAAGTGCATTTCGATTTTTATGATGCCGTCTCCGTGGCAGGCTTCGCAGCGCCCTCCTTTGACGTTAAAGCTGAAGCGGCCGGGTTTGTAGCCCCGAATCTTGGATTCCTTGAGTTCCGAATAAAGATCGCGAATGGGAGTAAAAAGTCCCGTATAGGTAGCTGGATTGGAACGCGGCGTTCGCCCTATAGGCGATTGATCGATGTTTATCACTTTGTCCACGTATTCCAATCCCTTGATTTCTCGGTAGGGCAGAGGTTTCTCTCGGGATTTGTACAATTTTTGACTTAAGACACGATAGAGGGTCTCATTGATGAGGGTTGACTTGCCCGAACCCGAGACGCCCGTTACGCAGACGAAACATCCTAACGGGATTTCGAGATTGACGGACTTCAGATTATTGCCGGTGGCATTGATTAATGATAGGATTCTACCGCTTCCCTGCCGGCGCGTCTGGGGAGTCTCGATGAACTCGATTCCTGAGAGAAACCGTCCCGTGATCGACTGTTGGCAGGCGGCAACTTCATCCGGTGTACCGCAGATAACTACCTCACCGCCGTGCCTTCCCGCTCCGGGCCCCAGATCAACCACCATGTCGGCCGAAGTAATCGTTTCACGATCATGTTCCACGACGACAATGGTGTTACCCAAATCACGCAACCTCATCAAAGTATGAATTAATCGGCGGTTGTCCCGTTGATGCAGACCGATTGAGGGTTCATCCAGGATGTAGAGCACTCCGACGAGCTGGGAGCCGATCTGAGTGGCCAGACGGATGCGCTGGGCTTCCCCGCCGGATATGGTCCCGGCCGAACGATCCAAAGTTAGATAATCCAGACCCACGTCCATCAAGAACCTGAGTCTCGTCTTGATCTCTTTTAAAATCTGTTGGGAGATGGTGAGCTCCCGTTCCGTCAGATGGAGATCCTCAAAAAAGCTTAGGGCGTCCTTGATAGACCGGGTGGTAAGTTCGGAAATATTTACGTCGTTTATTTTAACTGCCAGGGCTTCCCGCTTGAGGCGTCCACCTTTGCAGTCGGGGCAGGGGAGTGCACTCATAAAACCTTCGATCCATTCTCGGATCGCCGGTGAGGTGGTCTGACGGTATCGCCTCTTCAGATTGGGAATAACGCCTTCCCATTTGCCCGTATGTTCCCAGACGCCCCGCCCATTTTTATGCACCAGACGGAAACGAATTTCCTTATCTCCCGATCCGTAAAGGCAAATGTTCTGCTGTTCTTCGGTTAGTTGCTCAAAGGGAACGCTCAGCGAGAATCCAAAATTGTCCGCCACGGTTTCCAGCATGCGGAGCCAGATGGTCTCGTTCCAGTTGTTCAGGGTAGTAATGGCACCCGATCGAACGGACAATCTTGGATCCGGGACGACCCGCTGGGGATCAATTTCCAGCGTGAATCCTAACCCGGAACAGGTGGGACAGGCGCCGTAGGGGCTGTTGAAACTGAAGCTGCGCGGTTCCAATTCCTCGTAGCTGATGCCGCAATCCGGGCAGGAATAGTGCTCGGAGAAGAGGATCTCTGACTCCCCCTGAACGGCGATGACGACCAAACCCGAGGAAAGCTGCAGTGCCGTCTCGACAGAATCGGTCAGCCGCACCCGTAGATCGCCTTCGACGGCCAGCCGGTCCACCACGACTTCGATAGTGTGCTTGAGGTTTTTTTTCAGGTAGGTGACTTCTTCCAGGGATCTGACCTCACCGTCGACGCGCACGCGCAGATACCCATCCCGGCGCAGATTCGCGAAGACCTCCCGGTACTCCCCTTTGCGGCCTCGAACGATGGGAGCAAGGACCATAAACCGCGTCCCTTCAGGCAGGCTCAGCACTTGATCCACGATCTGCTGCACCGATTGTTTTTCTACGGGTCGGCCGCAGTTGTAACAATAAGCTTTGCCGATACGGGCGTAGAGCAGGCGGAGGTAATCGTATATTTCCGTTACGGTGGCGACTGTGGATCGGGGGTTGCGGTGAGTGGATTTCTGTTCGATGGAAATGGCTGGAGATAACCCCTCAATAAAATCAACGTCAGGCTTCTCCATCAATCCTAGGAATTGCCGGGCGTACGAGGAGAGGGATTCCACGTAACGCCGCTGTCCTTCGGCGTAGAGAGTATCGAATGCCAGCGAGGATTTACCCGAACCCGATATGCCGGTAATCACGATCAAGCGATTGCGCGGCAGGACCAGGTCTATGTTTTTCAGGTTGTGTTCGCGGGCACCCTTGATGACGATGGCGTTCTTTGATGCCGGTTGATCCATTACTGGAGGGAAAAGATTTTGTACAACCAATAAATTTACGAAAACTTCTTCCCGAAAACAACTTTGCCGCGATAAAAATGTGATAAGAAAGACTGCGTTTGTCCTTCACATTCTCAATGCATCAGCACAAATTCAGCTTGACTTTAAAGCCAGGAGGCTTTATTTTGTTCTAAAGACGATCTAATGGAGAGCGACCCCATGAAACGCTGGATTTACCTTCTGGTTCTGTTGGTTCTGGCCGCAGACGTTATGGCGGAAGAGATTGATGCCGAGGTCAATCTCTCCCTGGTTGATCCCTACGGTAAAGTTACTACGGGTTTCACCGCATCATTCCGTCCTGAAATGCTGGAATGGAGGGGACTTTCGCTGGGGGGCGGACTGGGATTGCACATTTCCAATCGATTCAAGTATGATCAGTCACCCTTGAACGAATTTGATCCCGGTGAAGCATACACCACAGATACGACCACCTGGTATTATTTTAACAAGGATTTTGTCGAAATCATTAATTTCGACCTTTATCTGGAAGGTCGCTGGAGATTCTTCGGTGCCGGCTTGGACGACCGATTTAAAGGATCAATCACACTTTCCGCAGGTGCAATCATTAATTCGGTTGCCGGCACTTTGAAGCAGACGGTCTTCGAAGGATTAAACGACACCGACCCCATCGAGATCCTGGGCTACGGTGAGTACACTTATAACTTGGAATCGGAATATCGAACCGATCTTTATTTTTCGCCCGGTCTGATAGTGGATATCAAAAGGTTCATCGTGGGTTACCGCCACCTGTTCTATTTCGATGATCCAACCCTGATAAAGGGCAAAGCGGGTAGAACGGTGGGGATTTTCCGATTGGGTTACAGATTCTTTTGGTAGCGCAAGAGCGTATAGAACAACATGTGAGCCAGATCGGATGGTCTGGCTTTTTTAATGTTTCTTCAGGGAATTCAGCGGTTTACTTCGGGCGCGCAGGATGATAACCTGGAATCGCGCCGGAAGGCGGCCTCGTCATAGCGGCGTTTTTCTTCTGCCGTTTCGGGGATAACAGAGGGGATGGGCGTCGGTTTGCCCTTTTCGTCCAGGGCGACGTAGGTGAGGTACGCTGAAGCTGTATGCTTCAATTCGCCGCTGATGGTATTTTCCGACCAGACTTTCACGCCCACCTCCATCGAGGTTTTAAAGGTGCGGTTGACGGATGCCTTGAGGACGACCAGATCGCCCACCTTAACGGGGTGATGGAAAGCCAGCGAGTCCACGGCGGCGGTGACCACCAGGTGGCGGCTGTGCCGACGGGCGGCGATGGCCCCGGCGATGTCAATCAACTGCATGACCTTGCCTCCGAAAAGCGTGCCGAAGGTGTTGGCGTCGTTGGGCAGTACGACTTCGACCATCTCCACGGACGAAGCTTTCACCGCTTTGGCCGGGACTTCAGATTGTACGTTTTTCATGATCGAAATCCCAATACTGAAAGAATAAGTTTACGATTGCATTAGTCTGGTCGAAACGCCGCCAGCGTACAAAGAACCATAAACAGGATGCTTAAAATAACCAATGAAGCGGCCAGCGGCATTCCCCTTCCCCTGCGCTTTTTGATCTGCCAGAAGGCAAGCACGCCCAAAAACAACGAGGGAATGGGCAAAAGCATGATGATGGTATCGAGCATGTAGCTGGGGAGATAACTCCAGAAGCGAAACAGGACGTCAGTCCCACCGCCGAACTTCATGGCCACCGTCAGCCAGAAGAAAAAGGGCGGCAGAATAAACAACAAGCCGATGACGATCAGGGCGTGCCGGGCTGATTTTTTTCTCGATTGCTGAGATGCCTGTTCTTCCATCTATCTAAAAGTGCGTTAATCTCAGTTCTTGATTTTTCGGTTTACTATGTGGTATTATTTACAGGTGTATCGCCTTTCCCGTAGCATCCAACGCCGCTTCCAACACCGCCTCGGATAGAGTGGGGTGGGCGTGGATCGTGGAGGCAATGGCCGTCAGCGGTGAAGGGTGCATCTGCGCCAAACCCAGCTCGGCGATCATTTCCGTCGCCTCTGCACCAACGATGTGTGCCCCTAAAAGAGCGTCGCTACTGGCGTCGAAAATCAGCTTGACCATGCCTTCCCGTTCCCCGGCCGCCACGGCCTTACTGGAAGCCACGAACGGGAAGCGGCCGATCCTCAAGCGCAATCCCCTGTCTAAGGCCGCAGCTTCAGTCAGCCCTATCGAGGCCACCTGTGGCTGGCAGTAGGTGCAGGAGGGAACCCTTAATGGATCAACTCTATGCACGGGCAATCCCGCCATGGCTTCAACGGCGACAATGCCTTCATGCGATGCGGCGTGAGCCAGCATCGGCGCTCCGATCAAATCGCCGATAGCCCAGACGTTCTCAGCCGAAGTGCGGTAAACATCCTCAACCTTCACGAATCCTT
>CAZHMN010000013.1:0-9186 GCA_964533705.1 uncultured bacterium | reverse complement strand
GATCTGGGCTGCTGCGGTAAAGTCATCGCCTGACGGTAGGAGATCAGTTTTTCCCCGTCCAATTCGAGTCCCGGCAGGTTGCGCGGCCGCGCCCCGGTCGCCAACAGGATCCGATCCGCCTGGAGGGTCGCCGTGTCGTTGCCGGTTTCATCGGTTACGACAACAGTGTGATGATCTTTGATGAACCCGCTGCCATTAAAAACCCTTACGCCGTTCTTCTTCATCAGGAAGCCGACGCCGGTGGATAAGCGCTTGGCGGCTTGACGGCTCCGTTTTATCATCGCGGGGAAATTGATTTCCATTCCGGTGGCGTTCACTCCGTATTGTGAGGCATTTCGCAGGGTGTGAACGACCTGGGCTGATTTTAAAAGCGCTTTGGTGGGAACACATCCCCAGTTTAAGCAGATACCTCCCAGATTCTCTCTCTCAACGATGGCAGTGGTCATGCCCAGCTGGGCGGCACGAATGGCGGCGACGTATCCGCCCGGCCCGGAACCGATAATAACCAGGTTGAATTTGGTATTCTCCGGCATTTTATCAAATGGTCCTTTGATGTTAGAGACTGTTGCAGAAGCGCATATTCATAAATAACAATAGAATAAATAGATTCCTGCTTCCGCAGGAATGACGCTGCAACGAATTTTTCAATAATCTATTATTTACTTTTGAATCGAAGATAAACGTTATCCTTAATTTTGGCAAATCAATTTCAACGAAAGCGTCCAATTCAAAAGGCGGGCTTGATGATTTACTTTAAGAGCAGGATCTTTCTGACGTCCCGACGCGGACCCTGCCGCAGTAATATGAAGTAAATCCCGGAGGCGGCATCTTCCGCATTCCAGATTGCGGTGTGTGGTCCTGCTGAAAACCAGCTTTCTGCAATAACAGACAGTTGCCGACCCATAATATCATATATGGCTAAGGAGGCGAAACCGGGTTGGGGGAGACTGAAATGCAGGCGGGTGGCCGAATTGAAGGGGTTGGGGAAGTTCTGAGATAGACTGAAAATATACGGTGATTCTGGTGAATTCCCGGGTGAAACCGGAAGCAGATAGTGAGAGGTCAACAGGAGATTATCAACTCCCATAGCATAGCCAGTGCTGGCGGCATTTTTGCCCGTTATTTCGAAGCCGAAGAGATGCAGTCCTGCCTCCAGGTAGATCGTACCGAATTCAAATTTTGGGCTGCGAACGATCACGGGCGAATAGAGATCAACGGCATCACCAACGGGGATGCTGTCAATCTTCAGGCTGACAGAGCCGTAGTTCCAGCCCTGGGTGAAATAACCTGAGATGTCGTATGTGTCGGATTCAGCCACTTCGAAGAATGCAGTGAAGAAGTCGCCGATCCGATCAGAACCGTAGAAGAGATGATATTGACCGCTCCAATTATCGCCGTAAGATATCATATTTTCAACATAAGCAGTATCACCCGATGAAGTGACGAAACCCTCAAAAAATTCCGCTTCATAAAGATAATTGCTGGAGGTTCTTTGTGAGGTTTCGAGCGAGGGGAGACCTTCGTTACCGCTGTAGTCCACCGCACTGACGAGGTAATAGTATCGGGTTCCCGGCTGGAGAAATAGATCGGTGAAATCGGTTACCGGCGTTTCTCGCACGAGGAATTCTTCAGTGGGCTCGACGCCCGGCTCCGCACTTCGGTAAACTCGATAGCGCGAAATCCCTCCGTCATCCCCGGCCGGATCCCAGGAAAGCTTCATCTGGGAACCCGAATCCACGCTCTCGATGATGAGATTGGTAACCTGATCGGGAGGCGTCACGTCCGGGCGGGGCGGCACGTGTGAAAAAACCCAGTAATAGTATTCATTCCAACCACTATTGCCTTCGTAGAAGGAAACTTCTACGTCAATTTGAGATAAACCAGAGGTGACATCGCCGGGGATTTCGAAAATGGAATCCCCCCAGCGTTTGTAGAAATTATAATAACCGTCCCACCAGATTCCCACGCTGTCGCCGTTGACGTAAACCACCGCCGCCTGGGGGAACACAGAAGCATCGCGGCGTCGCACCAGACGGACGCCTGTATTTTCAGGATCCACCGAGACCGTGAAGTCTGAATGGCCGTAATGGTTCCACCCACTATCCTCGAAATACTGATCGTCGTATGAACCTGGATAAGCGTAATAGTGATCCACCGGAATTTGCCCGCCGGATACGGTGTAATCGTGTGCGGCTTCATCAATGGGATCACCTACGTTCAGATCGTCCGTCAGGATCAGAGCAATTTCGGGGCGGGCGTAGGCGTAAACCACGGCGGCGTATTCCACCGATATTTTGTTGCCATGACCGTGCTCGGCTCGCAGAGAGATCGAATTGCCGAAAGGTATCAAATCTCCGAGAAAAAAGCGATAAGCGCTGACTTTATTTTCCAAACCAGGGCTCACGATGGGAGCTCCATGCACCGGAAGCGAATATGCACCCGTTGAAAAATAATTGCCGGCGTTAAAATCGCCATCGAAGTCGGTTCCCTGAATGATTGGATGTGCGATTCCGTCCAGGTAACATAATAAATCACCGTGCAGGAATTCCTGGCTCGACCTGGACATGAGTGAAACGGCTACCCCCGCCAGATGGCCATGCCCCGGCAACTCAGCGAGTAACATATCGAAATTCTGAACTGACTCCATGAAGTTCTTTTGCAAAGTACAAAAATACCCGCTTTCGGAAGGATAGGGATCGGTCTTATAGGTCAATTCATAGGAGACATCAACTGAATTGTTAATCGAAGCGTTGTAGATTTCCAGGCGTGCCGCGTCCCAGAAGGGCATGGGGAAGAAGCAGTAGTATTCCGATCCGGAAATGCCGACGGGCAGGCCTTCCAGGGTGGCGGGGCCCAATAGACAGCCGAAGAAACTGCCGAAGGTGCATTCAACCTGTGGGCTGGGATTGTCGTCCCAGTAGAAGCGAAGCCACAGGCTTTCGATCGTGCTCAACACGTTGGGATCCGGAGTCATGCGGAGACTGGTGATACTGCCGGTACCGGTACAGGAGAAAAAGGTCTCCGTTTGACCGGGCGGCAGACCGATCATACCGCTCTCAAAGATATTCCCCGTAGGATCTTTGGGGTCACTACCGGTGTTCTGCCATTGATTGACGACTGCCGAGGGGTCTTCAGATCCTGTGTAGGTTGTAATCTCCGTCCCCGGCGGGTAGGTTTGATAGGAAATCTGATGCGCTTCAACACCGCCGACAAAAGCAATCTTAAGGTGCTGCGCGAAGGCCAGGGGCAGGTAGAGATAATTTCCACCCGAAGAGACTCCGGCGTTTCCCACCAGCGGGGTTAGAAAGGGATTCACCAGGCCGGAAAACAACTGTCCCACGGTGCGATTGATTCTCGGCGTCGTTTCATTGTCGAAGAAAAACTTCAGGGTACGATCGGCAGCACCGGCCGAATTTCGCACCCAGATGCGATAAACGCAGCCTGGACCCTGTTGATCGAAAATAACGTAAAGCGAATCCTGACGGTAAAGGTAACCCGTTCCATCCGCATCGCCTCCAATGGGATCAGCGCTGGAAATCTGACCGTAGAGGACGCCTTCTCTTTGCAGGGGCCAGTCTTCCACCTGCTCCAGGGCTTCCAGACCTGTGGGCCATTGTGCGAAAGTCTCTTGGACTTGAATAAAAGATAGGGTGAGGCAGGCTAAAACCACCCCGAGGACATTGCAAATCACCTTAAATTTTCCACCTGTCATTTTCCCCTCAGGCCTTTTCTCCTGTGATAGAATCGGATAATTCGAGGTCAATATGAGTACGTTTAAAGTCATGATCAGAAAGTACTTGCTTCCGCTTTTTTTCGGAGTTCAATGCCTTTTTCAACTCCGGGAGCTTGGTTCGCGCTTCCCACTCACCGTATGATATGAGTTCGTTCAGACGATCAAATTCCGACCACTTGACATCCTTTGAGATGGGGCGCAATACGATGTCCGCGTGACTCAGTGAAATTTCGGTGTACCGGTGGTTGGTAATCCGGAAGGAACGCAATAAGACATCAATGATATGGTGAACTTCAACGGTGGTCTCGAGGTCGCGTCTTACATCAACGGCGATGACGAAGTCAGCTCCGAGGAGGTGACAGACGTCAACCGGAATCAAATCGGTTACTTCGCCGTCAACCAACTGGCAATTGTTGTATTGAATCGGCGGGAAGAATCCGGGGATTGATGAGCTGGCCATTACAGCCTTGCGCAACGATCCGCGGCGCAGAATGACTCCCTTCCCCGTGTTCAAGTCGGAGGCCATTGCGGCGAAGGTGATAGGCAGATCCTCGATGCGCCCTTCTTCGATTAGACCACTGATCGCCCGCTCGAGCCTTAGGGATGGCAAAAGCGCTTTCCGCGATATGGATAGGTTGATAATAATTCGTTCCTTTATTTCCTTGGTGACGTGCTCGAAGAAGTTGTCAGCTTTTTGATTTTCGGGATAAACGTTCAATTCACGAGCTCCCACCCCCTGATCCTTTAAAAGCAACTGCAAACGGTCAATGACGGCCTGGGCGGATTGAAGTTGGGCATAAAGCGCCCCCACAATTGCGCCCATGCTGGTACCTACGACGATATCCGGATGGATGCCGGCTTCGTCGAGTATTTTCAGTACCCCGATGTGGGCAAAACCCCGAGCTCCTCCACCGCCCAGAGCGATGCCGATTTTTTTATCCATATCCGAAAATTTGAAAATTTGATAGATGCCATTTCATAATTGTAATAAAATACTACCAGGACGCGGCAAAGTCAATGATAAATGGAACAATAAGCGAGTGGCAGGGTAATCTCATGTGACCCTTTTTATTGAAAAAACTTGAAAAACGGCTGTGAAATCGCTATACTGTTAGGGCGATCATTTAACAGCATCAGTGAACCGTGAATTTGGGACATAATTGACTGAAATGGGATATTATGGAAGATCGAATCCGAAGCTTGAAGGAGGCCATAAGCCAAGGCGGGATCGTCGCTTTCACGGGTGCCGGGATTTCGGAAGAATCGGGCATCCCGACCTATCGGGGGACGGGAGGATTCTGGATGAAATACGATCCCGACAAGTACGCCTCGATTGATTATTTCACGGTTGATCCTTCCTACTACTGGTCTTTCTTTCGGGATGTAAGAGGCCCACTGGTTCACGATGCCCAACCCAATCCTGCCCACCTCGCCTTGGCAGAGTTGGAGAATGCGGGCAAGCTGACAGCGGTTATCACCCAGAATATTGACGGGCTGCACCAGGCCGCTGGTTCCCGGCGAGTCATCGAGCTGCATGGTTCATCTCGAAGATTTTACTGCCTGGAATGCCACAAACCCCATTCACTTGAGGAAGCCGAACAGGCGTTGGAACTTCAACTTCCTCCACGCTGTTCTGAATGTGAGGGCATTCTCCGCCCGGACGTCGTCTTCTTCGGTGAAATGCTGCCTCAAGGCGCGCTGAACGAAGCCTTCGAACTGGCCAGACAGGCGTCTCTGTTATTGGTCGTGGGAAGCTCGCTGGTCGTCCATCCCGCCGCTCAGGTTCCGGCGGTGGCCCATGCTGCCGGAGCTCGCCTGGCGATTGTCAACGCAGATCCGACTCCGATGGATGGTATCACGGAATGGGTATTTCACGAAAAAGCTGGAAAAATTCTGCCGCGATTAATCTGAATAGTACCCCCCTTTAATCGATTTACAGTACCCTCCGAATAATTCGATGTTTATAAAATTTCGCTACAAGTGTCCGCGCTCTCATATGCAGAATAATGCCTTATATTGTGTATACGTATGTTCAAACAACGATGTATTGCGTTAAACTTTTACTTGACAAGTCCAACTCGAAGTATTATATTTTACTTTGCGCCTAAAAAGTTTCAACAAAACTGGGGTCGGTATGCCTACAAAAACGACGTCCATCGAAAAGAAAGGGAACGATCTTTTCACCAGAGGCAATGAGCTGGATAAACACCTGGGTGGAGGCGATTTGGCTGAAATCGCTTTCCCCAAGATCGAGGGGCAGGCGAAGTATACCTATAGTGAGAACAGCATGGCGGTGCTGAAACGCCGCTATCTGGCTAAGGATGAAAACGGCGAGGTCAGGGAGACGCCGGAGGAGATGTTCCGAAGGGTGGCAAAAGCGGTTGCCTCGGCTGAAAAGTTATTCAATCCTAAGATCAGCGACAAAGAGCTGTTGATGGTGGAAGAGGCCTTTTACCACCTGATGGCTTCGCTGGACTTCTTACCCAATTCACCGACTTTGATGAATGCCGGAAGGGAGTTAGGCCAGCTTTCCGCCTGCTTTGTGCTGCCTATCGAAGACAGCATGGAGGGAATTTTCGATGCGATAAAATACACCGCTCTGATTCATAAGAGCGGGGGGGGGACGGGTTTCTCATTTTCTCGCTTGCGTCCTAAGGACAGCGTGGTGCGATCCACGGCGGGGACGGCATCCGGCCCGGTATCGTTCATGTCCGTTTTCAACGCCGCCACGGAAACCGTCAAGCAAGGCGGCACGCGGCGTGGGGCCAATATGGCCATTCTGCGCGTGGATCATCCTGATATCGAGGAATTCATTGACTGCAAAAAAGGCGAACACGCCCTGAATAATTTCAATATCTCGGTCGCTGTCACCGATGAATTCATGGATGCAGTCAAGAACCAGTTGAAATTTGAGTTACGCGATCCCCGGACGGGTCAGGTAGTCAGGGAAGTGGTCGCCAGGCAGCTCTTCGATAAAATCGCCGAAAACGCCTGGAGCAACGGGGAACCGGGCATCGTCTTCCTGGATCAAGTTAATCGCAGCAATCCCACGCCGAAACTCGGAGCCATCGAATCAACCAATCCCTGCGGTGAGCAGCCGCTTTTGCCCTTTGAGTCGTGCAATCTGGGTTCGATCAATCTGGATCATATGATCGAGGACGGCCAGATCAATTGGGGGAGGCTGGAGAACCTCGTCAAGCTCTGCGTCCGCTTTCTGGATAACGTCATAGAAGTGAACAAGTACCCCTTGCCGCAGATTAGGGAAGTGACACTTTCCAATCGAAAGATCGGTTTAGGGGTGATGGGCTTTGCCGATCTGCTCTTCCAATTGGAGATCCCCTATAACTCCGCCGAAGGAATAAAGCTGGGTGAGGAACTCATGCGCTTTGTCCAGCGGGCCGCTCAGGCCGCATCGGAAGAATTGGCCAGGTGGCGAGGGCCTTTTCCCAACTTTGAAAAATCGATCTACGAAAAACCCCTCCGCAACGCCACCATTACGACAATTGCTCCCACCGGCACGCTGTCCATGATCGCAGATTGTTCGGGTGGAATCGAGCCCGCTTTCAGCCTGGTATACGTCAAGCGAGTCATGGATGGGCAGGAATTGCTCTACGTTAATAGACATTTCGAGCAGGCTTTGCAGAAAGCTGGCATACACAGCGATAAGCTAATCGAGAAGATCGCCGAGTGCAAATCGCTGGAAGAGGTTCAGGAGGTCCCAGAACAACTTCGGCGTATTTTCGTGACCTCTCATGAAATCGCTCCGGAATGGCACGTTCGCATGCAGGCCGCTTTCCAGAAATACACCGACAATGCCGTATCCAAGACGATCAACTTTCCGCGAAACGCTACTGCGGCCGACGTCAAGCAGGCTTATATGCTGGCCTACGATCTGGGATGCAAGGGGTTAACCGTTTACCGTGACGGATCGCGTTCAGAACAGGTCATGCACAAGGGCAAGCAAGCAGCAAAAGACGAACCGGCAAGCGGCACTCGGCCGGTCTTGAGCCCGCGCAAACGCCCGGCGGTTACCTACGGGATGACCGAGCGGGTCAACACCGGTGACGGGGCGATATACATTACGATCAATGAAGATGAATTGGGACTCTGTGAAATCTTTACTTCCATCGGCAAGGCAGGGGGGAACCTGGCGGCACAATCCGAGGCGATATCGAGGCTGATATCGCTGTGCCTCCGATCCGGCATTGATCCGAAAGACATCATCAAACATCTAAAGGGAATCTCCGGCCCCAATCCCGTCTGGGAGAACGGCACCTTGATCACTTCCGCGCCGGATGCCATCGCCAAGGCGATGGAACGCTACATACAGAGACGTGAAGCCAACGAAAATCCCACTCAGAAAAAGAGCGGGGCCACGGTAGTAAAGAAGGATACCGGGCTGACCGAAATCCCCGATCAGTGTCCTGATTGCGGCGGGCCCATCGCCCATGAAGATGGGTGCCTGGTGTGTCGTTCCTGCGGTTTTACGCGCTGTGGATAGAGGTGAAGTAGACAGGATTTACTGTGCTGCCGACTCCCCGTACTCGGCAGGGAACGGAAAAATGCTGCGCCGCCGACAATAGGGAGTTGACGGCACTTCAAACGACCCGATCCTGCCTCGTACTCTCAACACAAACTGGGGAGAAACGTGGATCAACAGGGATCAAATTTCCACTACGTCTGCACCCTCGATGAAGCCCGCCAGATGGTCGCAGAACGCGACCGTTTCTGGATGTCCAACTGCGAATGCCGCGAAGAGCGAGGGCCGTGCAAGAGATCCAGCATCTTCCTCTGCCTGCAATTTGACGAAACAAAAGTAGTCCTGGGATCGGGCAGGCGAGAGGTAACCCGGGAAGAAGTGATAGAAGCCCTAGAAGAAGCGGGGAAGACGCATCTGGTGCCCAGGCCCTTCCGCGATTACGACGATGAGGAAAATACCTACGGCATCTGCTTCTGCTGTGACTGCTGCTGCGACTACTTCGCCACCGAAAATCCCAGCCCTTGTGATAGGGGGCTGTATATTGAGCAGACCGATGAGGAGCTCTGCAACCATTGCGGTACCTGCGAGGAATTCTGCTATTTCGGCGCGCGGGTTTTCGACGGTGAATTCCTTGAAGTTCATCCGGATGAGTGCTATGGTTGTGGGGTGTGCGTGGATGTCTGCCCGGAAGGGGCGGTGGAGATGGTTTTAAGGGAGATAATAGTATAGCCTGGAAGAAAACCATGTTCGGCGCATTCGGTCTCGTCTATTCCATCTGGCTGATCGCTACGGGTAGCCCTATCTTTTACATCAGAGCGCGACCAACCAGCACTCGACCCAAAATTCTCAGCGATATCTGGTTCCGCATCGCCGGGGGATTGTATATCATCGTGTTTTTCCTGCCACATTTAGGCGGTCATGATTCTCTGCTCTTTCTTATTCCTACCGCCGCTTATATCGTAGGCCTCTGGCG
>CAZHMN010000012.1:26130-48685 GCA_964533705.1 uncultured bacterium | reverse complement strand
GCCATAAGTATAACCGCCAGCTTTTTGAATGCCTTTTCCATGTTATCCCCACTGCGGTTTAATCATCCAAGCAAACAATCCTGCGATGTTCATGATATTTCCAGTAAAGATAAGGCAAACCGCCCTAAATGTCAAGTTCAATAATTTCGGTAATTCTATGCTGGACCGGTATTGCGCCTTGTTTCGCCTCAAAGAGGGCGGAAAACATGACTATTCCTTTAGGAAAAAGATGCCGCTCTAACTGAAAAAGCCCTCGAGTTTCAGCCACTAAGTTAAATATTATTAAACTAATATAGTAATTATGCTTAAATCAACTCCAATGGCATATGATTTGCCTTTACTGCTATGATGAATTCCAGTACTGGCCTAACCACCCGGGTTTGAGCATGAATTCGATGCCCCAGAAACTGATGATTACCGGTGAAAAACGCAGCGGTACAACTCTAATCGCAAATTTCTTGAATGCACAGCGAGGATTCACCGTTTACCGGGATTTTCTACATATCTAACGTATGATCAGAGGTTTGGTCGGTGTTTCGCTGACCGATCCTCTGACGATGATCCAGCGTCTACAGCTCATCAACTCTTTTCACGAGTGGACCAGGGCTCTGGAACTTGAAATTGAGTTGGACCCCGGGGAATTCACCACCATAGCGGAGCTGTATGGATATATTCTAAAAAGCATATCACAACCCGGCGATGTCGTCGTCGGGCATAAGACTACGATGGCGCACAGAATTGTGGGGAGACTTCTCAGATGCGTTCCCGATTTAAAAGTCATCTACTGCATCAGAGATCCGCGAGACGTTGTCACTTCGGCGCTCAAGCGATTTGCCGATGAAGATACCCCGCTCTTCGAATACATTGACCAATGGCAAAAGTCGTATATTACCATTCGAAATTATCTCAGGAATCCGGAATTTAATTCCCGGATTCTACTTTTGAAGTACGAAGATTTCATCATTGACTGGAGCCGGACTCTCGACTGCCTTTCACAATTTTTAGAAGTCGAGAAGCTCGTGATCCCGGAGAAAATGGATGACTACGGAGAGGCCTGGCAGGGCAATTCCGCCTTTGATGATCTGAAGCAGGCCATAGATGCAACACCGGTAGGCCGTTGGAAAATTCAGAACCCTGAAGCGGGCAGAATAGCGGAAATTCTGCTGTGTCGCGAGATGGAGCAAGTTGGGTATAATGTTTCTTCCCCGTTTGAAAATGAGGAAAGGGCTCAGGTTCAGAATCAATATATGGAATACTGCCTCATGAAGGCGGGGGTCTCCGTTGGCCAACCAAATCAACAGGCCGAGAGCGATATGATACGCTAAGGATTTGTCCGCATGATGTTGCATCTTCCAATCCACGTCATTAAAATCAATCGTCACTGCTGTAATTAGAGGGGCTCAAGATGTCGTCAAAATTAAATGATTCCCCTGACACGAAAGCAGGTCCTTTCTTCAAACCCATCTTCATCGCTGGTTTCCATAACTCCGGTACTGGTCTGTTGGCTAAATTGCTGCGGCAGATGGGCGTCTTCCAGGTAGTGGATCGCCAGGCGTTCGAATGGGGGTATATTCAGGATTTAAATTCCTCGATCCTGCCGGAGTGGAACAATCCTGAAGCTGTCCGCGGGTTCGATCCTCAGCGGTGCCCCTCCCAGATTTCACCCTTGGAAATCGGCGAAATGTTGAAAGAGTACGGCTATAACAACGATCAGCCCTGGGGACACAAGGATCCCCGCACCTGCGCGACCTTGGGGGCGTGGTTAGAGGCGTTTCCGGAGGCGAAAGTCGTCCATATCGTTCGCGATCCGGTGGACGTTCTGGGAACGCTGCCGGCTGAATACGACAAGTTCACGCCTGAAGGGAAATTGCCCCAGAAAGCGCTGAGCTTCTGGGGCGATCTCTGGATGGCTTATACGGATAGGATTCTTCAGGCCGCAGATAAAGCCAGGAAGTTCGTGGAGGTTAAGTTCGAAGACCTCTGCCTGCACCCTCACCACATTCTTTTGAACCTGGCGCATACACTGAATCTTTCAGAGGGGAAAACGGTTGATCTGGAAAGTATCCAACCCGGCAATGTCGGGATTCACCGCCAGTGGATACTTCAGGGCAAGTTGGACGTGATGTCGGTTGACCGGTTGAAGAGTCAGTTGAAGGATTACCGCGGGAAGTACGGATATGGAGAAACCACCGGATCGAAATCCACCGGTGACCGTACCCGGGAATCCTGCTTTGACCGAATCCTGACGTCCGTTTTCTGAAAGGATGAATGACCATGCCGGCGAAGCCGCCTATTTACATCATCGCAGAAATGGCCTGTTCGCACGAGGGCGATCCTGAACTGGCTAAAAAAATCATTGACGGGGCAGGCCAGGCCGGCGCGGACGCTATTCAGTTTCAGATTTATTCCCGCGCAGAACGCGCCGTCCCCGAACACCCGGATTACGATCTCCTGGGAAAGCTGGAACTATCGCCTGCACAGTGGACTGAATTGGCTCAGTTCACGCGGGATCGTTATCCCGGCATGCAGATCATCGCCTGCGTTTACGAACCGGGCAGCGTGGACTTTGCCGAAAGCATTAACGTGGACGCTTTCAAGCTTCATTCAGCCGATTTGTCCAATCCCCGGTTGATCAAGCATGTTGCGGGTACCGAAAAAAGGATTGACCTCTCCGTCGGAGCTTCGACGCTGGATGAGATCACCAAAGCTATCTCCTGGATTCGTTCCAGATCGGATGCCCCCATCTGGCTGATGTATGGCATGCAGAACTTCCCCACGCCCACCGACGCGGTGAACCTGAATTATATGATGAAGCTTAAAGAGCTGTTTGAACTGCCCATCGGTTATCAGGATCACAGCGATGCGGATACCAGAGCCGCCTTCTGGCTGCCGGCGGCGGCTGTGGGCATGGGTGTGGACGTCCTGGAGAAACACATTACCCACGACCGAACGCGGCGCGGCGTTGATCACCAGGCGGCCTTAAATCCCGACGAATTCGCCCGCTTTGTGTTTATGGTACGCCAGATAGAAGGCGCCAGGGGCGAGTCCATCCCCCGGCCTTTCTCGGATGAAGAGCTGAAGTATCGCAAGTATGCCAAGAAGAGCATCGTCGCCGCACGGGATCTTCCCCGGGGAAAACGCATCGAAGAATCCCATTTGAAGTTCATGTTCGCCGAACATCCGGGTCTGCCGCCTGACCAGGCTTATCGGCTCATTGGAAAGACAACGAATCGAGACATCGCCGCTTTCGACCTCTTATCGGAGGATGACCTCACATGAGCACCGCTATCTTAATCACCGCCCGCCTGAAATCTAACCGCTTGCCCAGGAAGGTGTTAAAGCCCATCTTGGGCCGTCCCATGATCTGCCATATGATAGACCGCCTGAAATTGGCGCAAAGGCCTGAAAAAATCATCCTTTGCACTTCGCCACTGCCTGAAGATGATCCGCTGGTCGAAATCGCCCGGCAGGAAGCGATTGACTGCTTTCGCGGCCACCCCGATGACGTATTACTGCGCCTAACGGAGGCCGCCGGTCAGTTCAACGTTGATACCGTCATCAACTGCACAGCCGATAATCCCTTCGTGGATCACGAGTATATTGACCGCCTGGTTGATTTCCATCAGAGCAACGGTTACGACTATAGCCGCTGCGAAGGGCTGCCTTTGGGCGCCTTCGGTTGGGCGTTGTCCTATCCGGCGATGGTGCGCGCTTGCGAAATCAAAGACGCTATTGATACGGAAGTCTGGGGAGGATACTTCACCGACACCGGCCTGTTTTCCTGGGGTTTGCTGCCGGTCGATCCCGAGGTTTATTGGCCGGAACTACGATTGACGGTGGATACCCCGGAGGACTTCGCCCTGGTCACGAAGATATTCGAGGAGCTTTATATCCCCGGAGAGGTATTCTCTCTGCAATCTATCATCAATCTCTGCCGGGCCAGGCCCGATCTGGTGGCGATCAACTCCGCCATAAAGCAGAAGCCCGCCAAACCCATAAGGGTCAAAAATGAAGCTGAGCATCCCCAACCCGTACCAACGTGAGGAAGGGAGTACAAGCCCGTGACTGAATTTCGTCTGGGCGACCGCCGGATCGGCGAGGATCATCCACCTTTCGTGATCGCTGAAGTCGGCATCAACCACGAGGGTGAGATCGAAAAAGCGATACAACTCGTGGACGCGGCCGTCGCGGCCGGCGCCGACTGCGTCAAGTTTCAGAGCCACATTGTTGAAGCGGAGATGATTCCCACCGATATGAAGCCGGGAGACATCAGCGAGGAAAAGCTGTGGGACATTATCGAGCGGTGTCAGTTGACTGAAGAAGAAGAGCGGGAAATCAAACGATACTGCGAGCGGAAAGGCATCATGTATCTCTGCACGCCTTTTTCCCGTGAAGCCGCAGATCGTTTGGAAGCGATGAATGTGGTCGGTTTTAAGATTGGATCGGGGGAGTGCAACAACCTGCCGCTCATCCGGCACGTAGCCAGAAAAGGCTTGCCCATCATCCTCTCGACGGGCATGAATGATCTTGAATCAATCCGGAAATCCGTGGAAGCGATCCAGGAATCCGGCTGCCCCCTGATGCTTATGCACTGCACCTCGGCTTATCCGACGCCCTACGAGCACGTTCGTTTGGAAAGCATCCGGCAGTTGCAGGAAGCCTACGGCGTTCCGGTCGGCTTAAGTGACCATTCGATGGGCATTTACACCTGTTTGGGAGCGGTGGCGTTGGGGGCCTGCGCTGTGGAAAAGCACTTCACCATCTCCCGCAACTGGCCGGGGCCGGACAATCCCATATCCATCGAACCGGACGAGCTTGCTGAATTGGTCAGGGGTGTCCGAGCCATCTTCCAGGCGCGCGGCGGGGACAAGACGGTACTGCCGATTGAAAAGCCGGTGATAGACTTCGCCTATGCCAGCGTGGTAACCATAAAGGACGTAAAGGCTGGTGAAGTCCTTGATCTGGACAATGTCTGGGTAAAGCGGCCTGGAACCGGGGCCATCCACGCCAGAGATCTGGACAAAGTCCTGGGGAAGATGGCCCGGCGCGATCTGCCCGCCAACGCGCAGCTTTCGCCAGCAGATTTTGTGGCGCAAGATTATTAATTCGAATGCGGCAAACGAAACGCAAAATAGCCGTATTCACCGGCAATAGGGCTGAATACGGACTGCAGTTCCCGATCCTCAAGGCGATCGCAGAGCACCAGGCTCTCGAGTACTGCTTGATCGTCTCGGGAGCGCACCTGAATGAAGAATTCGGGAGAACCATCAGCGAAATCGAGAAAGACGGCTTTTCCATTTCAGCCGAAGTCGCCATGGAAGGGGTCGGAGAAGCTCCCTATACGACAGCTCAAGCAATAGGAAGCGGCATCGTAGAGATAAGCCGCGCTCTGTTCGACATCCAACCGGATTTCCTGATCGTTTACGGCGACCGTTTCGAATCCTTCGCCGCGGCCATCGCAGCCACCCAGTCAGGAATCGCCACCGCTCACGTGGAAGGCGGGGATTACACCGATGGCGGAGCGCTGGACGATTCCGTGCGCCACGCCATCACCAAACTGGCTCATCTACACTTTACCACCAACGAAGCGGCTGCGGAGCGGGTGCGCCGCCTGGGTGAGGAAGATTGGCGCATCCATAACGTGGGTTATCCGGCTCTGGATTTGATTAAATCCGGTGATTTCGCTTCGCCTGAAGAAGTTTACGAGCGCTTTCATCTGGATTCTGGTAAGCCGATTTTGGTTTTCACGCAGCATTCGGTTGCCACTGAGTATGAGCGCGCTGTGGAGCAGATTCGGCCTTCGCTGGCAGCGCTGGAAACCGCGGGAAGGCAATGGAACTGCCAGGTGATGGTGACTTACCCCAACAACGACGTCGGCGGGCGCGGAATCATCGAGGAACTGAAGAGATTCTCCGCCCGAAAGCTGCCTTTCGTGCAGATCCATGAGAGCCTGGGGCGCTATTACTATCAAGGCATTTTGAACGTTGCCGCAGCCTGTGTGGGGAATTCCTCCAGCGGCATCAAGGAAACGCCCGCCTTCGGTCTTCCCTGCGTCAATATCGGCAGCCGGCAAAACGGCCGCCTGCGGGCTGAAAACGTCCTCGACGTCGACTACAGCGCCGAAGAGATTGTGGAAGCCATCAGGCGTTGCCTTTTCGATGATTCCTTTCGAGAGCGCGCCCGATCTTGCCGGAATCCCTACGGTGCAGGGGACGCCGGTTCACGCATCGCCGAGGTTTTGGCTTCTGTTCCGATAGATTTGGCTTTAATTCAGAAGAAAATGACCTATTAAACGGCGAAAGGAGGCGAAAACGAGACTCAGTTGTGATTATTTTTTCTGACCGCGTTAAAGGCACACTCTCATCTCTCGGCCTATGAAGATGAACGGCACGTTGAATGATTTTCTGGTGTCTCCCGAGGCCTCCATCCGCCAGGTCATGGCCTGCATTGACAACAACGCCAGGGGCATCGCGCTGGTGGTGGATGCGGATCGTCGTTTAATCGGCACCGTGACCGACGGCGATCTGCGCCGCGCCGTTCTGATGGGAACCGATCTGGAGATCCCCATTCGGGAGTTACTGGAGCGAAAAGCAAATTCGCTCTATCCTGAACCGATCACTGCTCCGGAGGAAGCGGAACCGGGCGAATTGCTGGTTCTGATGAGAAAGCATCGCATTCGCCAGATCCCCATTCTCGATGCCGGCGGAAGAGTCCTGGATCTGATCACCCTGGAAGACCTTCTACCCGATGAAGGCCTGCCGTTGCAAGCTGTGATTATGGCTGGGGGTTACGGAAAGCGGCTCCGTCCGCTGACCGAGAGCACGCCCAAGCCGATGCTGCCCGTAGGCGACCGACCCCTTCTGGAGCGCACCATCAATCAATTGCGCCAGGCCGGGATCAAGCGCGTGCAGATTTCGACTCATTATATGCAGGATAAAATTTCCGATTATTTCGGGGACGGCAGGGATTTCGGCGTCGAACTTAACTACGTCAGCGAAGATCAGCCCTTAGGGACGGCCGGAGCCCTGGGACTCTTGGAGAAGCCGGATGAACCCCTCTTGGTCATGAACGGAGACATTCTGACGCAGGTTGATTTCCGCGCTATGCTGGACTTTCATTACGAGCATTCCGCCGACATGACCATCGCGGTGCGCCAATACGAAATTCGCGTGCCCTATGGCGTGGTTGAAACGGATGGAGTCCGGGTTACGGGCATCGTGGAAAAACCGACGGTGCAGAACTTTATCAATGCGGGAATGTACCTGATCAATCCCGACGTCCACCGTTACATTCCCGGTAGTCGACGGTTCGACATGCCCGACCTGATCGCCCGTCTGATCGCGGAGAAATGCAGCGTCATCTGTTTCCCGGTGCGCGAATACTGGATGGATATCGGGGAATTCAAGGATTATCATCAGGCATTGGAAGATATAGATAACGGCAAATTTGTCGAGCGACAAGGCGCAGGAGCTTAATAAACCATTTTAATAAAGGGCAACTGGCGATGGGTATAGGAGCTGAGGCACAACGCGACCGAAAGGTGATCTTTCTGCACCTCATGAAAACGGCGGGAACTACGCTTGATCGCATCATCAGGCGGCAGTATGGGGAATCCAAAGTCGTCAGATTCTTCCCCAAGAAACTCGATGAAAATATAAGCGGTTTTAAGGCCCTCTCAGAAGCGGAGCGGAGCAATGTGAAAGTGATTATGGGGCACTTTCACTTCGGATTGCATCAGAGACTGCCGG
This sequence comes from uncultured bacterium, assembly GCA_964533705.1. Taxonomy (GTDB): domain Bacteria; phylum Electryoneota; class B3-LCP; order B3-LCP; family B3-LCP; genus CAZHMN01. The sequence continues at coordinate 40,937 of CAZHMN010000012.1, read as the reverse complement.
GTGAATACACCTATATCACGGTGCTGCGTAATCCCGTGGATCGCATTATATCCGAATACTACTACATCCTCACTCACCCGGAGCATAAATTTCACGAAAGGATGACATCGAATTACAGAACCCTGACCGACTTCGTCAAGAGTGGAATGTATCATTCCCTGGACAACGCCCAGACCAAGTATATTTCCGCCAGGAAGGACCTCGAATATGGCTCATACGTCCCTGAAGCGCTGGAAACGGCCAGAGAAAACCTGCAAAATCACTTCGCCGTCGCCGGCCTGACCGAGAAATTTGACGAAACCCTGATCTTGCTGAAACGCATCTTCGGCTGGAGAACTCCCTATTACCTGCGGGAGAATGTCACCATGAACCGGCCCAAGAAGGGGAGTCTGGCTGAAGAAGAATTACAGGTCATCAATAACTACGCCCGGATGGATCTGGAGCTGAACGAATTTGCCAGTGGAAGACTGGAAGAACAATTCGCTGCCCAGGGGGATGACTTTATCCAGGAAGTTGAAGTCTTTAAACTGCTGAATCAGCATTGCGGGCCTTTCTTGCCCCAGTTAGCCGATCCCGGTCAATTCGATCAGGTCGAATGTCTTTTGGCTTTGAAAACCGTTAGTGCTCTGGTTAATCAACATCAATTCGACAAAGCTCTGACAGTTCTATCCTATGCGCTCAAGCAGCACCCGGATGCGACCGATCTACTAAAGTTACAAGATCTAATGAACACAGGCTCCGATACAATCGCAAGGGAAAATGCGCCTTCGAAGAGAGTGGAAGAATCCGTTTCTGTGCTAACCAGCCGTCCACATGCTGCGGCAATAAATGAAAAGCCGGACGTCCATTTCCCCCTCATTTACTTGCACCTCATGAAGGCAGCGGGAAACACTCTGCGGGCGGTTATGAGGAGGCAATACGGTGAAGATCAAGTTCACATCTTCTACAGCACTCCTGGCGCCCTTATGGAGATCCCGCCCGGGATAAAGGTCATCGCCGGTCACATTCAGTTTGGCTTTTTCGAGGAGTTCCCCAGCCCGGCTACCTGGATCACGGCCCTACGCAATCCTGTGGATCGTATCATTTCTGATTACAATTACATTCTGGAAGCGCCCGACCAGCATTTTCATAAATATGCAAAAGTCCGTAGCATAGATAAGTTCTTGGAGGATGGATTCTACCTCTGGGGGGATAACGCACAGGTCAAATTTCTTTCAGGCGTTGTTGACGTGCCCTTTGGGCAGTGCAATGCTGAGCTATTGGCAAGGGCCAGAGCGAACCTGAAAAAGCATTTCGCGGTAGTTGGCACCAGCGAAAAATTCGATGAAACGCTGATTCTCCTGAAGCGTACATTGGGTTGGAGAACTCCCTACTATGTCAGGGAGAACGTTTCGACGAAGCGAATCCGAAAGAAGGATTTGCAGCCTGAAGTTCTGGCGATTGTCGAAAAGTACCAGACGTTTGATTGCGAGCTGTATCGCTACGCCGAAGAACTATTCTCCGAGCAGATCGCTCACCAGGATGATTCCTTCCACGAAGAGGTGCAGGTATTCAAGCTGCTGAACGATCATTGCGCCCGTTATTTGTCAGACCTTGCGGATCCCGAAAAATTCCCCGGTGCTGAAATTCAGGTCATCGGTGATACCGTTTTCAGTCTGCTGCGTGAGGAAAAATACGATCAGGCGACCCTGGTTTTGGGTCACAGCCTCCGCAAGTATCCTGACAGTCCCGATCTTCACAACCTTGCAGCTTTGATCAAATATAAACAGGGGAGAGTCGAAGAGGCGAAAAGCATTTTCGTTGAGATCACTCGACGCTGGCCTTCTCACCCCAGCGCGTATAATTTTATGGGAGCCGTTCTGTGGGATGCAGGCGACATCGAAAATGCCATGAAAAACTTTTTAGCAGCATTGAAGATAGATCCCTGCCATCGAGGCACTGTGATCAACTGCGGCAAAGCGCTGGCCAAGTTCAATAAGCGCGATGATGCCCTCAATCTCTATTCTTTTTACATCGAGAAAAATCCGCGAGACGGAGAGGTTATATGGTTGAAGAATTACTTAGCGGAAGGAAAGATAGGTCAACCTTCACTCCTTTGATCGCCGACCTGGAAAGGGATGCCGAACAGGCCAGAATAAAATTGAATAAAGGCGAAATTCAGAGCCTTGAACAACTCGTCTCGGCGCTGGAAAAACTGTTAGCGGTGAAGGATTTCAACGTTCTACCGCCGGTTTTTGCCCAGTTGCCGGAATCCGCACGAAATCAACCGCCGATCATTTCCGCTTTCCTGAGATTTCTGTTTCTCTCCGGTGATCGTCAACGGGCCAGGAATCTTGCGAGCAAGATTAAGCAAGATGATCCGGAAATAGTGCCGGCTGAATTGGAGCTCCTGATTGAACGTCTTTCGAAACCCTCACCGCCCCTGAAATCGCTCGAACCTCCCCTGCTGAAGGACTACGCTTTCGATCTCCATGACAGCCATTACAGCATGAAAATGCTCCTCCACTGTCCGGCCTGCGGGTTGAGTTATATAGAAACGACCGGTTGGGGTATTATGATCTTGAGGGCGACTTATTGTTCCCACTGCCTGGAACCCCGCTTGATCCATCCGGATTTTCTGGGTGATGTCCTGCGGCACTATCACGATTCCGACGGGAGGGAGGGGTTTCGGAAAGTGGACGAGGAGCTTTTCAAGTTAGTCACCACCTGGCATCTGCAGGGCGATTATCCCTCCGAAGGACGGCTGGGTGAGTTAAATCTCGCCGATCCGCTCATGCTGCCGATCTTGCGGATGCTGATCAGGGGAATGTATCTGGAGCGCTATGTTAAGGAGGAGGAACCGGTTTGCTGAAAAAACGCCTGCTACTTTGCAGCCAGTGGGTTGACCGATACCGCTCCCTGGTTGCCGGACTCCTGGATGCGGGCCGCTTCGAAATCTACTGTGAAGACAATTTCGTGAAGGGTTTCGGCCGCAGCCATCCCGACCTGAAGAGCTACCAGTCCTTCATCCCACCGGCGAACGCGCAGAAAATCGAGGTTGAAGCGCGTCGCAGGCTGGCGATTTTGACCCCCTATCTTGGCGCGGAAGCGCGACGCGCTATCAGTGACTCTGATCGTTATTCGTTCCTCCGCGACGACAAACGCATGGCCTCCGAATTACTGGAGTCAACCGCCCAGGTTCTCTATATGAATGAGGCTTTCGAGCACATGGTCAGAATGTTGCCGATAGACCTTCTCATTACCGATGGGCCGGGATTACGGCAGCAGACCTGGCTGGGTGCGGCCCGGTGGCTGGGCATCCCTTCTCTTGAGATTTACCATGCTACACTGGCCGTGAAGCCGGAATTGATCTTGTTACGCAATGGCCAGGCGGATTATCTGGCATTGGGTTCGGAACTGATTAAAGATATTTATCTGCATCTGGGGATTCCAGCGGAGAGAATGCGGGTTACCGGCCTGCCCTCACAACCGGTCGGCAACGTCAACAGGGACGATGCAGTCCGAATTCTCAGTGAAAAATACGGGATCGATCCCCAGACTAAGTTTGCTTTGCTCTTCAACCAGTACGACTGCGGAGATGCCTTCGAATTTCTGTTCAACCTGAGCACCGGCTATCAGGTGGACTTGATTCGCCAGCTATGCAGAGCGACGAAAGCTCTGAATTCCCGCCATGAGCAAAAATTACAGCTTTTGGTCAAACGTCACCCCACCATGGCTGCTGCAGGATGGGATGACGAAGAAGCTTACCGATACATCGCTGAGCAGGAAGGCCAGAAACTGGTCATGATCAGCCCGCAGGAATCCAATCCTCTCCTGCTGGCCGCTGCGGATGCGGTGTTGGCTTTTAAAGTTTCAAGCACCGTTTCCGAATCCCTAAGCGCCGACCGTCCCGTGATCATGTGGCCCTATTGCCGAGATTGGCTCCACGACGAAATCCTGAATTCCGGATCCATCATCCCCGTTGATGATCAAAAATCCCAGGAAGAAGCGCTGGATCGTTGCCTTTATGATGAGGTTTTCCAGAAGCGAATCGCTTCGAAGCGGCGCAATTATTTGGCGAAGTTCCCACATGTTAAAGTTAGTGAAGTTGTCGGCAACTTGATTCGTTATATTGACGATATCTTGGAAGGCCGCGAGGAAGGTGCCGTATACAAGGCGGCGGCATCGGGAATCACAGTTCCATCAACCATCGTGCAGGAGAGTAGAAAAATCGAAGCTATGTCCCTTGGGGAAAAAAGCGAAGCCGCTTACACCCGGCCGATAAGGGTTCTCCACATCACCGATTGCCTCTCTAAAGGCGGAGCCGGCCGAGGCTTAATTGGAGTGGCTAAATATTCCTCCAGGCAGGGGAATTTTCATCATGAATGTATCTCTGTCAATCCTCTTTTCGATGGGGTGGTATCTGAGGGAATAGCTGAAGGGCTGAAGGTGTATTCCGCGCCCGGTCTGGATGAGATTCGGTCGTTGATGGAGTCCGCCGACGTAGTTCACTGGCACTGGTGGCAGGATTTTCCATTGATGCGCGAAAAATTACCCCGCAAGCCTACCATTGTCTGGTGTGCGGTTTCCGGGGAATATCCTCCCAACGAGCTGACCCGGGAGGTCGTTGATTTCGCGGATGTCATGGTCATTACTACCCCTTTGACGCGAGACATGCAGGCAATCCGCTCTCTGCCGGAGATGGAGCGTCAGCGCAAGGTGCGGATTATTCTGGAAAGTCCCGACTTCGAGCGCATTCTTCCCATCGAACGCATCCCGCATGATTCATTCAATGTCGGCTGGATTGGAGATATTTGCGCTGGAAGGTACAATAGGCGTTTCGTGGACATGTGCCGCCAGATCGCCATTCCCAAGGTGCGTTTCATGCTCTGCGGCGAAGGCCCTTTGAAACAAGCTGCCATTCAGGAAACCGTCCGCCTTGGCGTGCAGGATCGTTTTCAGTTTCTGGGTTATCAGAATGACATGCGCAAGATGTTCGGCCTCTTCGACCTGTACGGATACGTTTTGGATGAAAAAACCTACGCGGGCGGTGAGCTGAACTTACAGGAAGCGATGGCGGCGGCATTGCCCATCGTTATCCTGCCCTATGGCGGCATGAAGTGGGCAATTCTGCACAATTACAACGGACTGGTGGCCTATTCGGAGAAGGAGTACCGTGAATACGTCGAGTATCTGTACTATCACCCCGAAGAGAGAGAGAGGCTGGGCAATAACGCCAGAGACTATGTCCTGCGGGAATTCGGAGCGGAAAAATCGGCGGCGAAATTCAACCGTCTGTACCTCGAATTGGCGGGGAAATCGGATCAACCGGTCGCCGAGGTTGACGTCGGTGCCGTTAAGAAGACTCGTGATGCCGGTAGTTACAAACGCCTGGCGCTCTTCCATCAGGGGAAGGGCGATGTTGGGAAAGCTGTTGATTACGCTGGCCGGTATCTTAAGGAGCATCCCGATGATCCCGAAATGCAGCGCCTGATGGCGCGGCTGAATAAGGCGGATCCCGGCGACGCGATTGAAACTCGAGGGGAAACCGAGATTTGCGATGATGAGGAAATTGAAAAGAGGATTGACACCCGACCCTATTCTTCATATAGAGTCACAGCCGTCGTTTCCACCTATGCTTCTGCGGACGTCATCGAGGGGTGCTTGCTGGATCTCTTCGAACAGACTCTATACAAGCGCGGTGAACTGGAAATCATCATCGTGGACAGCGCTTCACCCGAGATTGAATGGACCATCATCGAGAAACACCTCCCCGAGCGCAAGCACGTGCTGGCAATTCGCACCAGACAGCGGGAGAGCCTCTACCAGGCCTGGAACCGCGCCTTAAAGTTGGCGCGGGGTGAATATATCACCAATGCCAATGCCGATGACCGCCACCGGCGCGATGCATTAGAGGTTCTGGCTGAGGCCCTGGACGAGCATCCAGAGGTGGCCGTATGCTACGGAGACGTATTGAAGACCCATCTGCCCGGTGAAACCTTCGAGAGGAACACCGCCAAAGACGCTTTTCATTGGGGTGAATATTCCAGGGAAAAATTGGAGAGTTACTGCTGTATCGGGCCGCAGCCGATGTGGCGGCGCAGTCTGCATAGTGAGCTCGGTTATTTTGACGAGCGCTATAGATCGGCCGGAGATTATGATTTCTGGTTGCGTATCAGCTTGAAATATCCGATGCTCCACGTGGATCAAATGCTGGGATTGTACCTGGATAATCCCGAATCTCTGGAGCATAAGGGGCTTGACGGCCAATACGAACGCATTGACGTTCTCTGCCGGCACTATCTGCGTAAAATGCCGCCGCCGGAAAATCTCCCACTGGTCAGCATCATCATTCCAACATTCAATCGGCCTCACCTGTTGAAATACGCTCTGCAATCGTTGATTGATCAGACCTACGCCAATTGGGAAGCACTGGTGATCAACGATGGCGGGGATCCCCTGAAGTTGGGAACGAACGGACTACCCGACGATAAGAGAATTCGAATCATCAATCTATCGGAGAATCACGAGCGCAGTTATTGCCGCAACCTGGGGATTAGAGAAGCCTGCGGCAAGTACATCGCCTTTCTCGACGATGATGACATTTTTTACCGTCACCACCTGGAAATCGCCGTGGCCACTTTGGAGATGAAAGGCGAAGAAGGCAGGATCGTTTTCGCTGATAGCAACAGAGCCTGGGTGAAGATCTGCGACGACGAATTGCGGATTGAGAAACTCGAGCTGGTCTATCGGAATGATTTCGACCGGGATCGTTTGCTGGTGTCGAACTACATCCCCATCCTGGCGCTGGTTTTTCGGCGCGAGGTATTTGAAAGTGAAGAATTCGATGAGGAGATGAACGTTCTGGAAGATCTCGACCTGCTCATCCGGCTTTCGCAAAAATATGATTTCAAACACTTGAAGGTGGAAACCAACGAATTTCGAGTTTTTTCGCCGCTGGATCCACCAACCCTGAAACGCCATCGCCAGAACTACCTGAAATTATATGACAGGTATTCCCATTTAGTGAATGATAGCCCGGAGTTGATCTGGGGGCGAAATGAGCACCTTCGTTCCATTGATATACAAATCTTTAAGGCTGCACTTCGAGAGCCATCCTGCACTCTGATCATAGACGCCGGCGCCGGAAAAGATGCGCTGATGATGACTTTGAACGAGCTCGGACGCAAGACGGACTACCGAAACGCCGACCTTCTCATCGTTGCCCCCCAGTCCGACGTTCAATGCATGGAAATTCTCTCCAAATCCGCGGTGAAGAACCGAATAGTGGCAATCAGCCCGGAGATGAAAACATCTGAAGCGCTCCGTGCAGCCGCCGAAAAAGCGGAAAGCGAACTGCTCGTTTTTCTGGATGCGGGATGCATTCCGGCGAAGCCGGACTGGCTGCTGGAATTGGTCGAGGCTTACTGCACACAGAAAGCCGGGATCGTTTCAGGCATGACCGTTGATGGCAGAGATAAGACCGGTATCTGGACGGCACCCCTGGCTTATGATGAGGATAAAGGTTGTATTAAAGGGCTGTTTGTTGGGACGCCATTTCAACAGGCGCCCCTTAATCGCATTCAAACGGTCGGAGCCGTCGGGCCGGGAATCGTGCTGCTGTCAAAGGCCGATTTCTTGGAAGCGGGTGGCCTGGATCCCTCCCTTTCAAAGGTCGGCGGGTGGGTGAATTTATGCGCCTGGATGAGGCAGCAGAAAGGTAAGAAAGTCGCCTTTAATCCCTTTGCCATCGGGATCTCCCTGAATTCGGAAAGCAATGACGTTGAAACTGCCGAATATGAAGAACTTCAGTTGAGATGGGGAGAGGACTTTCTGCGCGCTGAAGAAGAAAGCCTCGCGAAAGATGATTTAGTGAAGAGTGATGAAGTGCGAATAGTCGAGTAGTTTTCTCGCCAACGAGCGGCCTTAGCAGGTCCTAAGCCGCATATTTCAGGGCACCGTACAACGCGTCCGTTTTTATTCCCAGCTCATTTCAACAGCACTGCCTTTCCAATTGCCGAATAATCCCCCGCCGTAAGCCGATAGATGTAAATTCCCGAAGCCAAGTTTGACCCGTCGAACCTCACTTTATAAGGGCCCCTACTCTTCCACCCTTTCATTAAATTCGCAACAAGTCTACCCGACACGTCGTAAACTGACAAATCCACCTGCGCCTTCTCCCTGAGTGTAAAAGTTATCGTGGTAATCTGATTAAAGGGATTGGGGCTCGCCGTTGGCATGATGGGTGACATACCGCTGACCGGTGCTGGCGATACAGGCGTGACGTTGTCGAAAGCGATGGGCATGAATGCCGAGGTCGCATTGCCGGAGGCGTCCCTGACTTCTACCTCGAGAATGTAGGTTCCGTTGGGGAATTGGGCCGTATCGAATACTTCCAGGCTGTCTTCTATCGTGATGGCCGAATCGCCGTTCGAATTGGTGATGATGAAGAAGAAATCCCGAACGGAATTGTTGTTGGTGGAAAAGCAGGTGGCATCGCGTGAATAGATGGTATTTAACACCAACATCTGATAGTCTTCGCTGAAGTAAGTATCCAGAGGCATGTCCAGCGCGAAGCTGAACTGTTCGTAAATCACAGAATCGGGATTTTCGGCTGGATAGAGGCGATATTCGAGGTCGTATACGGGAATTCTGGAATAGAAATCAATCGAATGAGCGTAATCGCAGCATTTGGCGATGATCTGGATTTCGCCGGACAAGTTCATGGGATCCAGGTATACTCCCTCCCGGGTTCTAAAGGCGAATCGGTCGTTGCCCAGAGCGTACTCGATGACCGGAGCGAGCGTATCGGCCATGTTGGTGATGTCCACTAACGGATTATCCACGGTCCACCATTCGCCGTTCCATTCGACTCCGTCGGGTGAAATTCTGGCGAAGTGCAGATGCGGCGAGAAACTGTAAGCCGGAAAGAGCGTTCCGACCACGTCACCGGCGTTTACGGAATCGCCCACGGCGAAGGGGAAGGAATCCTGATTGAGATGAGCATATAAGTATCCTTCGCCGGGTGTACTAAAACTTTCGATGGCGATCCTCCAGTACTGTTCATCACCGGTTGTAAGGATCGCCCGGACGATCCCGTTTTGCACGGAATAAGCTTGGGTATAGGGCGCTTCGAATAGATCAATGCCGGGGTGCAGATAGAGGTGACTCCATTCTTGAATCTGAGCGTAGGCGTTTTTTACCAGGGATGGAAAGGAGGGTTCGTAATAGTGCAGAGGCGCGCCGATCGGTTCGTGAGTATCAGGATTATCCGGCTGGCGGTAGATCCTTTCATCGGTGATGCTGAACCGAACGCCATCCTGTGTTTCATGAAGCGAATAATGGAATTCCCCACCGCAAGTCTTTTTCTCGACGAAATATAGACAATTATCGCCTTCTACTGCTTCGAAATATTTTCCCTCAAAGTGGAATATCTCTTCGAGTCGGTCATTTTTAAGATAGAAGACCTCTTTGGGACAAAACAGCACCAGCATATCATTGAAGAATAAAATATCCAAAGGCTCGCGGGTCATCTCGATGCTGCCATCCTGATAGACCACGGTTCGGGTTTTTCGATGGTAATAGGCCGGGTTACCCCCTCTATCCAGCGCGAAGGTTATCGTGGCCGGGTAATTGGAGAAACTCCCATCCTCAAGGTTCAATACAACCAGATGGGAGCCGTCGAAGAAAGCTGCATAGTGCCGGTCGTTTGATATTTTCAGGTTGATTATTCTCTTAAATACTCTTGAAAATCTGAGATTGCCGGCCTTATCGTAAAACTCAATGGTGGTTGGGTGATCCTCTTCGGAGAAGATGAAGGCGACGCTTCCTCGATCATTCTCGACCGATGGAGCTCCCCCGAAGGTAAATTGTCCCTGTTTCTGAATTCGTTTTGTCGTGAATTCGATATGGCCGTATTCGTTCAGGCGTACTTCAGGCTTGCCGGATACATTTGGGACGGTCATTGATAAGGAGACAGATACGGCGATAAGGAGCGCGGGCCATCGGATCATAATTCATTCCGATTTCAGTTTGCTGATCAGAAGTGTGATAAACAAAAAATGCAACATTTGAGGAAAAATTGCAAATCATTTTTAAGGAATACGGCAATTGTATCAAAAAGCAATGGATTTATCAGTTCTCAGGATTGAATTCACGATGCGACCGATTAGAAGTGAAGGACAATCCTTGTGAAATTATTTGCTTTTATTCCGCTGATTCCGTATATTGAAAAGTGGTCTCTTTGTACTTGATCTGACATTCAAGCTTATTAAATACAGATAATTGAAATTTAGCTTCTGCGAGTCTCGCAATTTGTGCAAAAGTGGTGTGCAATTATTATGATTAGAGGTCTATGACCAAGAGGTAAAAATCTATGGCCAATCAGGGTGGCATAAGCGTACCCGAACGTAGCATTGGGGCGGGGGAGAAACGCAGCGTACTAATCATGATTTTTCCATTTCTGCGCTGGTTCAAATACTACACCAGCTCGCAGTTTCGCGCCGACTTCATTTCTGGATTAACGGTGGCGCTGGTTTTGATTCCGCAGTCCATGGCTTACGCTCAGTTGGCCGGTTTACCGCCCTATTACGGTCTATACGCTGCTCTGCTGCCGCCCATCGTAGCCTCCCTATTCGGTTCCAGCAATCAGTTGGCCACCGGCCCCGTCGCCGTGGTCTCTCTAATGACGGCGACCGCGTTGGCTCCTCTGGCCACGGCGGGCAGCGAGCAGTTTATCGCCTATGCGATTCTGTTGGCGTTGTTGGTCGGCCTCTTCCAATTCTCTCTGGGCGTGCTTCGACTGGGCCTGGTGGTGAACTTCCTGTCCCATCCGGTGGTCAGCGGTTTCACCAATGCGGCCGCCATTATCATCGCCACGTCGCAGCTCTCGAAATTGTTCGGCGTTTACGTGGACAACGCCGAACATCACTATGAAACGATTTACAACGTCATCGTCGCCGCCATTGACTTTACCCACTGGCCTACATTGGCCTTCGCCATTCTCGCTTTCGCCATCATGGCCATCCTGAGGCGGGTGGATCGAAGGATTCCCAACGTGCTCATCGCCGTCATTGTTACCACCATTATCTCATATTTAATTGGATTTGATAAGAATTATATCGCCAACCTCGGCCAGATCAAAGATCCACAGGTTCAACATTTAATTCAAGAGTTTAACACCACGCTAAACGAAGTCGAAGAGGCTTCCAATCAGAAAGTCGCCCTAAGAAACCAGTTGCGGGATACCGAAAAAAGGAGCGGAAAGCACTGCGTTGAAGCGATAGCGCTGGATCATGACCTGAAAGTATTGGATTTAAAAATAGAGGGATTGAAGGAGGAAAGTTGCGCTCTTCGATCTCAACTTCGTGCCTTCCATCTCGAGGGCGTTCAAAGTGAGGGTGAAGAGATGGGATTATATCTTCACGGGAACGTTCCTACTGGTATGCAGGGAGATGGGAGGAGGTGGCGTCTGAAAGTGGGAAATTTCCCGCTGGATCTGAGCGCGCTGAGGTTAATGTCCGGTGGGGCCGTGGTGGGGACAATACCAAGCGGTGTTCCTAAGTTCGCTCTGCCCATGTTGAATTTTACGGTCATGCTCGACCTGCTGACCATGGCGATCATTATTTCCCTGTTAGGATTCATGGAGGCGATCTCCATTGCCAAGGCGATGGCGGCCAAGACCGGTCAGCGTTTGGATCCCAATCAGGAACTCATCGGCCAGGGTTTGGCCAATATACTGGGGGCTTTTAATTCGAGTTACCCCGTTTCGGGATCGTTTTCACGTTCGGCCGTCAACCTGCAAGCCGGAGCGGTTACCGGCCTGTCCAATGTATTCAGCAGTCTGGTCGTATTGATTACACTGTTGTTCCTGACGCCGCTGTTGTATCACCTACCCCAATCGGTACTGGCGTCAATTATCATTATGGCGGTCATTAACCTGATCAACCCCAGGGGATTTCTGCATACCTGGCTGGCACAGAAATATGACGGAGCCATCGCCGTTATTACCTTTCTCTTCACCCTGGGTTTCGCGCCTCACCTGGACAAGGGGATCATGATCGGTGTTGCGCTATCCCTGGGCCATTTCCTCTTTCGCAACATTAGACCCGAAATGGCGGTTTTGTCAAAATGGAAGGACGGAACCTATCGAAATGCGGACCGGCGCGGCCTCCAGAAATGCCGCCACATAGCGGTTATCCGGTTCAACAACAGTTTATTCTTCGCGACGGTGAATTATCTGGAAGAGAAAATATTGGAGCCTATCGCTCACATGCCCGAACTACGCCACATTCACGTTGTGGGCAACGGTATAAATGAACTCGATGCCTCAGGCGTCGAGGTGCTCGCCGACGTAGTTGAAAGGGTGCGGGAAGCCGGTTACGATTTCTCCATGAGCGGGCTGAACGACCACGTCATCGAAACAATGCGGCGCACCCACCTGCTCGATCGCATCGGAGAGGATCACATCTACGGCAACGTCGAACTGGCGGTGAAGAGTCTTTACAGGAAGACTCATGAGAACACGCGCGAGAAGAGATGCCCCTTACTCGAATACATCCCCCCGGGGGAATCGGCGGCGGAGAAAAAAGACACCGTGGCTGCTTCATCGTCCGGATCATAGAAAGAGTGATGATCGTTAGATTGGGTATAAACGTAATTCATCATTTGCCTGGAAGATAAATACAAATGGGTCTATCCGTCTGCGGATTCAACCATAAAACCGCCTCAATCGAGGATCGCGAACCCTTTCAGCTCGGCCGAGCTGAATTATCGCAGGCTGTAGAGGTTTATAAGGATCTCGCCGGCTGTGAAGAAGCCGTCATTGTGACGACCTGCAACCGGATGGAATTCTATCAATTCACGCCGGATAAATGCGACCAGTTACCGCAGGTGATAAAATTTTACGCCGAGCGCGGCGTTCCCAACGCTGAGAAACTGCGCCAGATCTGTTACTGCCGTCAGAAAACCACGGTGGCCCGCCATCTTTTCCGCGTGGCCTCAGGTCTGGATTCCATGGTGCTGGGAGAGGATCAGGTCTTCCATCAATTAAAAGAAGCCTATAGCTCTGCCTGTTCGGTGGGTGGTCCGGGCCCAATCCTGCATAAAATCTTCCACATGGCCTTCCAGGTGGGCAAGCGGGTTCGCAGCGAGACCGGTATCGGTTCCGGACCTCGCAGCATACCTGGAGCGGCGCTGGAGATGCTGAAAGGCCGTATGAACGGGCGGGTCCCTGAGTCGGTGCTGGTGTGTGGCGTTAACGAAATGACCGAGATTATTCTGGATGGTCTGACGCGTTGGGGAGTGCCGGTTTATCTGGCCAATCGTACCGTCGCTAACGCCGAAAAGCTGGCTGCAGTTTTCAAAGCTAAAGTTCTCGCACTGGATCAAATCGGCGAAGTCATCCCCCAGGTGGAAGCCGTTTTCTCAGCGACTGCGGCTCAGCTACCCATCGTTAATAGAGGGCATTTTGAGGGTTTCTCTCAGCGGCAAAATCCCCTTTTTCTCGTAGATCTGGCCGTGCCTCGGGACATTTCACCGGAATTGAGAGAATTGCCGGGCGTTGTACTTCTCGATCTGGAGGACGTCAGGAAATATTTGGATCATTCCGAAAGCGTTCGAGCCGGGGAGATCCCGCAAGCGGAAGCGCTGATTGAGGAGCAGGTCTCTGAGTATTCCATCTGGCGGGCGAAAGAGAGGCAGCGCACCAAAGTCCTGAAGATGCACAGGGAATTAAACCGGCTGCGAAAGGAGGAGCTGAAGAGGTTTAAAGAGGGATTTCACCTGAGCGAATACCGGGCGTTGGACGCCTTTTCGCAGTCTCTGGTGCGAGACTTCATGAGGCTGCTGCCGGAAGTTCTCGATTCGGAGGAAGGAGTTGATAAGAAGAGTGACGAACCGGGAGACTCGGCGGAAGTGAAAGAGCCCTAAGAAAAGAATTGCAGGATATATTTTATGGAAACGAATAGTATGACGAGAGACAAAATCGCTTTGATGACTTTGGCGGACATATAGCGTTGCAGTCTAGCCCCCACATACATCCCCAGAGCCCCCCCCACACCGAACATCCCCCCTAACATCCAATCCGGCGAAATGGCCATACCGCTTCCGGCGTAAAAAGGCGCGATGAGCGTATAGAAGATCACACCGGCGATTGAAGTGATAAAGGTCCCCAACAGAGCCGCGCCGGCGATGGTGTGCACCGGCAGCCTGAACATGGTGACCAGCAGCGGAGCCATTATAGCGCCGCCGCCGATGCCGTACGTCCCCGCGATGACGCCCACGATCAGACTGATCATCCCTATTCCAAAGGTTGAAGCCCCATATCTCACCCCGTTGAAAACATAGCCGAGACGGCCCAACTTCAGAAAGGGTTCAGTGACTTCGAATTTGATTTCCTCTGGAGGCATCGTAGCGGCTTTTTTTGCTTTGCGGAAGAGGTCGAGGATCAACCTGACGCCAATATACAGCAGCACCAATCCGGCGAACAGCTTGAAATTGCGCGGGTCGGGCAGGTAATTGACGCGGATGAAAGCGCCGATAAAAACGCCGGGCAGTGTGCCCGCCACCACCGTCCAGGCCAGCGGCCAGACCATGCGCTTTTCGCGATAGTAGCGGTAAACGCCGCTGGGGATGGCGACGATGTTGTAGATGAAATTGGTGGAACTGACAGCCGGCCCGGTGAAACCTAAGATGCTGATCTGGAAGGGTAAAAGCAGGAAGGCGCCCGATACGCCACCGGTGGAAGTGAACGTGGAAATAGCCAGAGCCACCACAGCGGGCAGCCACCAGTAGGTTTCCACGCCGCTGATGGGGAAGGTGATCATGCC
>CAZHMN010000012.1:0-26030 GCA_964533705.1 uncultured bacterium | reverse complement strand
TTGATTTTTATGGTTTTTTCGGCGAACAGCGCGAACTTCAACCACCTGAAACCGAACTGAAGCAGTTCCTCATCATCTTCGAGAATCTTCTCCAGCAGATCCGGCTCGATTTCAAAGCGATTCAAGAAGCTGCTTTCCCTAACAAACCGCCGGAACTTATCCAGGTTGTAGCAGACCATGTGAAACAGTTCCATTCTGGGGGGATCCAATTGCTTGCCTCGTCCGAAATAGTCGTGGAGAGTGATCTCCTTGAAGAGTTTGCCGAACTCGTCGTACTTCTCCAGCCCCTGATCAACCCTCCATTCGCTGATGCGCCACTCCTTGTCCTCCTCGAATCCCTTGCAGACGTCTTCCTGCAGAATGAAGTAGAATTCCTGCTCGACTTCCGATTCACCCTCTTTTGGAGAGGCCAGGCCGACCGGGTAATAGCGGCACGCCCAGGGGCGGTCGTCATAGATGGTGCACCCCTCGGCCGAGACGAAATGACAGGTCTTTTTCTCGTCATCCTGCATCTTGAGCAGAACCACCGGATAGTTCTGATTCTTGTCTATCGGTGTTATGGTGTATCTATCGAGAAACTCCTCCGAAGTAATGCTCAGAGCATTCTTCATTCTCAAGATATCGTATGGCGTCAGGAAGATGTTAACGTCGCAGCAGCATTCGTTGAAGCAGGACAGGCCTGGGCGGCAGGCAAACTTGAAGGTGTCTTCTTCCGTCAAGCGGGGGTAATCCTGCAGGATGGCCTTCTTCAGGTTTTCAATGGAGCGGGCGTCTTCATTCATGCTATTTAATTCCTTTGTTCTTTTCATCAACGATTCGGTCGCGGATGGCCGCAGGAGACCAGACGGGTAGTGGCCCCGACTGTCCTGTTGAGGGATCGAGCCGGTAACGGTAGGATGCCTTCACCTGGTATTTTTCCATCATGTGATCCCAGCCGCGCTGGTAATAGGGGCATTCGTCGTTGAAACAGGCGTATTGCACGTTCGCTCCCCATGACGATTCCGCCGGAGGCAGCCATTTCAAGAGCCTCGCTCCGCAGTGCGGGCAGGTGGGTTTATCGGTTGCGTTCATTGTTTGTTTAATTTAAGTTTAAATTGACAGCACTACAAGATATTTATGAAGAATGAACTATAGAAGCCCCCGATATTACCAAGAGGACTGCAGAGAAAGTCAGCGAAATCCGTATTTTAGATGTGTTTTTCCGTTAAAAGCACATACTCTTCCGGCCTTCTACCCTCGAACAAATGATTACGCGGCGTCATCATCTTGTCTCTGGCCAGATTCACGTCCATGTCAACGACGGCGGTCTCCTCCTCTGTCGCGGAAGCCTGAGCCAGGACCTCTCCTTTCGGGTCGGCGATGGTCGAAAGACCGGTAAACGTGATATCCACCTCCGTTCCGATTCTGTTGGCGGTAACGACGTAGATGCGATTCGTCATGGCGTGAACCGGGATGGCTTTCTGACAAAATCCCGGCAAGACCAGATTCGAAGGATGACAGATGAGGTCGGCGCCCTTTAAAGCCAATATCCTCCACACCTCCGGATGAATCCAGTCAAAACAGATCAGCATCCCCAGCTTGCAGAGACCGATGTCGAAGACCGGCAATCCCAGATTTCCGGGTTCGAAGGTATCCGGCTCATCCTTGAACAGGTGCATTTTACGGTATTTCCCCAGATACCCTTTCGGTCCAATGAGCACCGAACTGTTGAATAAGTGATCGCCGTCTCTTTCGTTCAGACCCGATATGATGTGGAAATTGTATCGGGCGCAGAGCGATGTCAGGTATTGAACAAAGACGCCGTTTTTCGCATCTTCCGAGGTTTCCCAGGCTTGCTCCTTTGATTGGAAGTTGTAACCGGAATTGGCCAGTTCGGGCAATACCAGGACGTCGGCGTCAATACTCCGCGGGATCAACCTGTCAATTTTCTCGATGCTCGCATCCCGGTTTCCCAGGACGGGAGCGAACTGTATGAATCCGACTTTCATATCTGCTTTATTTGGTAAGAAGCTGTTTTGGCCTCTTCTTGTTATTGGCCTGACTTTTTCATAAGTTCCCTGAGGCTGTAATAAACAACCTCCGGACGGCTGACGCCGCCCGGAGGCTTTCCGTCTTTTTTGATCGGAGAATGGGATGCTTACAGGGCCTCGTTGATGTAGATCACCGGGCGCTTGATCATTTCCCATTCGTCCTTATCCTTGTGCCACTTGCAGTTGGCGAAGGCCAGCCAGTCCTCTTTCATGCTCGGAGTGTCGGCGCGGAAGTAGTAACCGGGCCAACGGGTTTCCTCGCGGAAGAGGATGGTGCGGACGTGGGCTTCAGCCTGCCACATGCGGTGGATGTTCTCCCAGCAGCGCATCAGTTCATGCAGATCTTCGGCTGCCAGTTTCTCGCTGTCTTCCTTCAGGAAGGACAACAACTGCAAACCTTTCTCTAACAGGGACTTGGAGGTTTTGAACTGGCTGGAGACGCCGCCGGCGTACTCGTCCATAATCTTCTGCAGGCGGAACATGAACATCTTCGGCTTGATATATTCCGGATGGATATCGTTGTCGCTGCTGTAATCCTTGTTCTGGTTGTACATATCCAGCGGCTTCAGGATGCGGGCTTTCAGTTCTTCGACAACGGCATTATCAACCACCGGTTCTGCGGGATTGTCAACGATGTAGCGGATGGCTTCCTTGGCTGCAATGCGCCCTTCGGCGTGCGAGCCGGAAGAGAACTTATGGCTGGAAGCACCCGAAGCATCGCCGGCGCAGAAGATGCCCGGAGTGGTGGCCATGTGGCCGTAACCCCAGAAATAGTGATCCTTGGTTTCCGGAGTCTGCAGGTCTTCGGGGCCGCTGACCCAGGCGCCGGAAGCGCCGGAGTGCGAACCGATGAAATAAGGCTCGGCTGCGGCGATCTCGGATTTGCTCTCCTCAGGTGCCACGTTCGAAGCCGCCCAGAGAATAGCCTGCGATATGGTCATGTCCAGGAAGTCTTCCCAGGCTTCGGATTCGAGTTCCTTCATCTTTTTCTTGTAGCCTTTTGGGTCGTCCTTGTAGGCATCCGCGATGTTGGCGATGGCTTCTTCGGTACGCATGAAGATGGGGCCTTTGCCTTCCATGACGTCCAGCATCATCAGCCAGTTACGCAGATTTGCGGGAACGGGCTTAACCTTACCGTAGGGCTTCCAGTTTTCCAGCTCATCGGCGTTGGTCTGCATGTAGTTCTCATCCAGGCCGTTGGTGGCGCGGGATTTGAACAGCAGGAACCAGGCGCCGACGGGGCCGTAGGCGTCCTTGAAGCGGACCGGGATGAAACGGACTTCCTGGCAAGTCATCTCGCAACCGGCTTTCAGGGTGAAGTAGGCGCTGGAGCCGGAGTTCCAGGGCGGGTACCAGGCGCGTCCCAGACCTTCGCCGGATGAGCGGGGCTTGAAGACGTGAACTGCGCCGCCCATGGCGACCACCACAGCCTTGGCTTTAAAGACGTAAAAGATGTTCTCGCGAACGGAGAATCCGACCGCACCGACGCATTTGTCGCCGTTCATCAGAGGTTCGGTGATGAAAACGCGCTCGTAGATGTTGTCCATACCCAGAGCGTTCTTGGCGGCTTCGGCGACGACGACCTTGTAAGATTCACCGTTGATCATGAGCTGCCAACGGCCTTCGTGAACGTATTTGCCTTCTTCATCCGTCCAGATGGGGAGTCCCCACTTCTCGAAGAGATGGACGGTTGAGTCAACGTGACGAGCGATGTTGGCCACCAGGTCTTCACGGGTGATACCCATCAGGTCGTTGCGGACGTAGTCCACGTAATCCTTCAACGTGTTCTCCCCGTCCTTCAGGCCGACGTACTGGTTGATGGCTGAAAGACCCATGGCCACAGCGCCGGAACGATCCAGGGCTGCCTTATCCACCAGGGTGACCTTCAGGCCTTGTTTCTTGGCCCAATAAGCCGCCTCGACTGCAGCACCGGTAGCTGCCATTCCGCCGCCAACGATGAGCAGATCGGTCGAGACTTCTTTGGTTTGAAAATCTGCCACTGCTATTCTCCTTATAGTTATTTTTTCATTTACTTCAACGACGGAATTGCAGACATCCCGGAGGAAGCTGGTTCAGTAAACAGAATGGGTGATTTCAGGTCATCGGTTCCAGTGTTGAAACCGCCGTCCGGCACCGCTTTCCCCTCTTCGGTGGTGCGGATGGGGAACTTAAAACGCTTTAAAGTCCCGTTGCGGAACTTCACCGTCCACATGATGGAGTCGGTGCCGCGCATCGGCGTAACCGCAGCTCCCAGTGGCACGAAGTCGGCATAACCGCGCACTTCGACGGCCTGGGTGGGGCAAATCTTGACGCAATTATAGCATTCCCAGCACATTTCGGGTTCGCGGTTGTACGCCTTCATGAGGTCTTTGTCCAAGACCATCAGGTCGTTGGGGCAAATGTGCTGGCAGGCGGTTTTATCCAGCGCTTTGCACCCATCGCACTTTTCGTTGATGACGAAACTTGGCATTTATTCCTCCTGTCAAGGTAAGTTTTTCGGCGGTCAGGCATTCCCGCTGACTGCCTTCTATTAATTGATTGTTAACTTTCTCGGTTACTTTTTGTTGGCGTCGCCTGTGGCGTATCCGTGGACTTTCACCTCAACCTTTTCGGTCAGTCCGGCATAGTACTCTTTCAGAATTTCCAGGACTTCCGGCCGGCTGAATTCGGCTGGAATTTCATTGACTTTGCCCTCTGAAAGAAGTTTGCGCAGCATGGTGCCGGACAGGAACAATCTGTCGCCCTTCTCGGTGTGCGGACAGGTTTTCATCGAAGCCATGCCGTTGCACTTATAACACCAGAAGGTCCAGTCAATCTTCAGCGGCTTGCAGAGAAGCGCGCCGTCCCAGAGCTGATCGAAAATCTTCTGGGCGTCGAAGGGGCCGTAGTACTCGCCAACACCGGCGTGGTCGCGTCCGATAATCATGTAGTTTGCGCCGAAATTCTGGCGGAAGGTGGCGTGCAACAGCGCTTCGCGCGGGCCGCCATAGCGCATGTCCAGGGGATAGCCGCCGGTGACGACCGATTCCTTGAGGAAGTAGTTGTCAACCAGCGTGTTGATGCAGTTGACCCGCACGTCGGCGGGGATGTCACCGGGCTTCAGCTTGCCGACCAACTGATGGATGAAGAGGCCGTCCATCACCTCCAGGGCGATCTTGGCCAGGTATTCGTGACTGCGGTGCATGGGATTGCGGAGTTGCAATGCCGCGATGTCCTTCCAGCCCTTCTCGGCAAAAATCTTACGACTTTCAGCGGGGCGCTGGTAGATGCCGGCGAATTCGGTGGGGAAAGTGCTTTCGGAGAGGACCTTGACGGGTCCGCCCAGGTTGACTTCCTTCTGCGCCATGACCATCTTGACGCCGGGGTGTTCCGGGTCGGTGGTGGTAAAGACGTGCTTGCACTCGAATTCCTTATCAATGGTGTACTTGTCCGTGACGGTCATGGTGCCCATAATCTCGTTGTCCTCTGCGTTGACCAGGGCGACGTCCGAACCGATGGCTATACCATCGGCGACGCTCTGGTCCGCCGAGAGCGTGATGGGGATCGGCCAGAAGATGCCGTTGGCCATTTTCATGTCGGCGCAAACGCCCTTCCAGTCATCATGCCCCATGAAACCTTCCAGAGGCGTAAAGCCTCCGATGCCCAGCATAATGAGGTCGCCGACTTCACGCGATGACATCATTACTTTCGGCAAACTCTGGGCGCGGTTTAGTTCCTCCTGACGGGCGGCTCCTTCCAGAAGCAGTATCTTCAGCTCAGCAGCACCGTGGGGAGGTATAAGATCGGTTTTTGCCATTATTCGGCCCTTCCTATTTATCTTTGATTCGTTCGATTGCAAAATGAAAAAGAGGATATGATATAATTTTCACAAATAAAGGAAAAAAATTACGCTTACAAATTCACAAGCGATAAAATAACAAACCCTTAGGATTGGCTATATAACACTAATCCTTATACTGTGAATATAATAACAATTTCAATATGAGTCAAGCTCTATTTTCCAAAAATATTAAAAATATATAAATTGAGGAGGATTGGTAACTTGCAGTCCGGCAAAACCATTCTCCGGACTGCAAGTTACGCGAATATCATGGGTAGAAATAGATCAATTTCCCCCTCTGTTAGCACTTTTGGTTGTATATTATACAACAACCTATGGGGCGATCTTAGAACCCTTTGTAGGGGTTTGGCCCGACTGTGTCTATGTCCTCCATAAAGTCTTCGAAGACCTTAGGAATTTTCTCCCATTCGTTCAAGGCCAGTTCAACGATCTGAACCCGCTCCTCTTCCAACACTAACTGCTTCAGTTTCTCCTGGACGTTCTCCATGCGGGTGTTGGCCAGCTCGCTGCCTTTGATGAAGTGGCACTGGTAATCGTCGCCATGCTTGCAGCCTATCAGCAGTACTCCGTCGTATCCGGCGGATAAAGCGTCAGCGATCCAAACCACGTTCATCGAACCCAGACACCTGACCGGAATGATGCGCACATAGGGATTGATCTTAAGCCGGTGTCTTGCGGCAATGTCCAGCGACGGAATGGCGTCGTTTTCGCACATAAATGCCAGAACCCGCGGCTTTTCATCCTCTTCTTCGGGAATTTCCAGCGATTTCAGCATTTCACCGATGATATGCACCGAATAGTTCTTGAAGCTGACGATGCGTTCAGGACAGGCGCCCATGCAGATACCGCAGCGCCGACAGCGGTTGGGATGGGTTTGCGGCGTGCCTTTCTCATCCTCGTCAAGTGTGCCGAAGGGGCATTCTTCCGTACAACGCTTGCACTGCGTACAGCGCTGCAGGAAAAAGTCCGGATTGGAGGTGTCCCCGGCGCGGGGATGAACCGTTTCCCCTCTGCCGATCATTTCCAGAGCCTGGATGGCTTTAAGAGCGGCTCCGTAGGCGTCATTGTCGGCTGTAGCCAGATCCATGGGAGCCCGCACCGTACCGGCGGCGTAGATACCTGTGCGCAGAGTTTCGTACGGGAAACAGATGAAGTGGGAATCGGGGAATCCGTATTTCAGTGTAGGCAGATCCGTTCCCTTGCGGTAGGTCAGGTTCAGGATCTTAGCGCCCACTTCTGCGGATACGCCCGTGTCAGCCTCTTCATCTCCTTCCGCCGTTTCGGTCTCCGCTTCTTCCTCTTTTTCCTCTTCGGCCTCTTCCTCCATAAAATCCTCAACCTTGGTAGTCGGCACCATTCCCGTCGCCAGCACCAGCAAATCGGCTTGCACCACGACGTTTTCCCCGAAGAGAGTGTCTTCCAGCTCGACTTCCACTTTGTCTCCATCAATGGCGTCCACGCGCACGACCTCTCCCTTGGTCAGAAAAACGCCTTCGTCCTCCTGGACGTTCTTGTAGAATTGCTCATATTGGCCGGGGGAGCGCAAATCCTTGTACAGGATGAAGACCTGGGCGTCGGGGTAGGCCTGGCGAACGTACATCGCCTGCTTCAGAGAGACCCGGCAGCAGACTGCGCTGCAGTAGGGAAGATGATCCTGATCGCGAGAACCGGCACACTGAATGAAGGCCACGCTCTTTGGGGCGCTGCCGTCCGAGGGCCGTTTGATGCCGCCGTTGGACATCATCTCTTCGACCTGAACGTTAGTGACGACGTTGGGCGACCTGCCGTAGCCCAGGTGCCCCAAATTTTCGGGATCGTAGGGTTTCCAGCCGCTGGCTAAAACGATGGATCCGATGGAGAACTTCTCGCCTTTTGAAGCGCCTTCGAGTTCAACCTCGAATTTGCCCGGTTCTCCGCTGATCCTCTTAACGGTGGAACCCTTGTAAACCTTGATCTTGGGATGCGATTCGACCTTCTGGATCAGTTGATTCACCTCCGGGTCGGCGAGCTCCGCGTAAGGTGGAGTCTTGGGAAAGACTTTGGTATATTTCGCCGCCCAGCCGCCCAGCTTGTCTTCTTTTTCCACCAGGACGGTTTCATAGCCCATGCTTGCCGAGGAGAGAGCCGAACGCATACCGCTCATGCCGCCGCCCACGACGAGTACGGTCTTATTGATTTCTTCTATTAACGGTTCAGGATACTCGGTATTCCGCATCCGGACCACACCCATGGTCAGGTAGTCCACAGCCGCCATCTGGGTATCCTCA
Source organism: uncultured bacterium (assembly GCA_964533705.1). Taxonomy (GTDB): domain Bacteria; phylum Electryoneota; class B3-LCP; order B3-LCP; family B3-LCP; genus CAZHMN01. The sequence continues at coordinate 17,892 of CAZHMN010000012.1, read as the reverse complement.
TCGTTGGGTTCCATCACCCAGGCGACCTGTTCGCGGATGGGGACTCGGTCTGTCATAACCCCGTTCTTGAAGTTGAACTCCTGCACCTTGGTTCGCCCCGAACAGGCGGCGATGACCACGCGGTTCAAGCCTTCAGCTGAGATGTCATCCTGGATCATCTTGAGGCCTTCCGGATTGCAGAGCTTTTCATGAACCTTGCAAACCGCAACCTTAAGCTCGTCCGTTGCCACTTTCTGCAGTGCTTCAACGTCGAGTGCATCGCCGATTTCGCACCCAGAGCAGATGTATACGCCGACTTTAGTTTCTATCGCCATGAATTAGCTCCTTTCCTCCGCTTGGATAGCCTTCAAAACCGATCCAGTTGCATCCTGGACGCAAGCCGCAACTTCAACCGGCCTGCATGCCACACCGGCACCTACGATCCCTGATATTGGATCGGGCAGCAGGAATCCCCAATCATCCATTTGAGTATCCAGCGGCGGCTTGTCATCAGTGGTATTGGGTACCATGCCGGTAGCCAGCACCAACATGTCCACCTCCATTTCGGAAATCTCACCGGTCAGCGTGTTTTCCGCCGCCACGATCAGGTTCTTGCTCCCGGGAACCTCCCGAACCTCGGCGGCTTTTCCCCGGTGGAAGAAAATCTTCTCATCTTCGTCCACTCTATTGTAAAAATCCTCCAGACGCCCCGGAGTACGGACGTCTATATAGAAGATGTGGATTTCAGCCTCAGGATACTGTTCACGCACATATAGGGCATGTTTCATCGAAGCGGCGCAACAAACGCCCGAACAGTAGGGCAGGTGGTTCTCATCTCTCGAACCGGCGCATTGTGCAAAGCCGATCTTGGTGATAGCTCCATTATCCGAAGGGCGGGTGATCTTGCCCTCCGTCGGGCCGTCAACTGATGCGAGGCGTTCCATCATGACGTTGGTGATGACGTTCTCGTACTTCCCGAAACCCAGATTATCGATTTTGGACGCATCGTAGGGTTTCCAGCCAGTAGCCCAGATGATCCCTTTGGCCTTGACTGTCACCGTTCGCGGCTGCATATCGAGGTCGAAGGCGTCGTATTTGCAGGCGTCCACGCAGGCTTTGAACTTCGGATCCTTCACGTAATCCGGGTCGGCCACGTAGATGGGCGGGTAGGCCATCTGCCTGATGTAAACCGCCTTGCGCGTGTTCATACCGAAGTTATAGTCATCAGAAACTTCGATTTCGCAGACCTTCTCGCATTCTTCGCATGCGGTGCAGTTATCGTTGATGAACCTGGGGTGGACGGTGAGCTTGACTTCGTAGTCCCCGCGCTTGCCGCTGACCTCCTCGACCGTGGTCAACGTCATAACCTTGACGCGCTCATTGAAGCGGAGGCGCCGGTAGTTTATTTCCAGACCGCAAATCGGCGGGCAGAGCTTGGGAAAGTACTGGTTCAGTCTGGCCACGCGCCCGCCCAGGAAGGGCTCTTTTTCCACCAGAACAGCATCCTTGCCCAGCTCGGAAGCTTCGATGGCGGCCGTCATACCGGAAATTCCACCTCCGACCACTAACAGATCGGCGGTGATCCGGTCTCCGTTTTCAGAAATTTCCATTGCGCATTGACTCCATCTATCTCGTTTTTGTATTATTCAAATCCTGTAGAATCAGCTCGATTCTTAGATTTTCTTCCGAGGAACGTCCAGCCCCGCGCCCTTGGCGTAAACCAGCGCCAGGGTTCGGTAGAACATGTGCGCGAATTTAGAATAGGGCGCGTACCATAGCAGGAAGAAGACCAGCACCAGATGGACATAATAGTTAATGTATGCGATGATCGGTACGCCGATCAAACGCAGGATCCACGATAACAATCCGGTCAGACCCACCAAGAAGATCACGTTGAGGAATAACCAGTCGTCGTATCCGCTGCCGCCCACTTCGTCCTTGCCGCTGCGGCGCCGGCTGATCAGTATACAGCCGCCGATGAACATTGCGATGCCGCTGGCGATTCCCAGGATTTTGATGGGATTGGGAAAATCAATGGGGCTTGTCAGATAGAACGAACTGCCCAATTTATGCAAAATGACTGTGAAGAACAGCGCCAATCCAGCAGTAATCGCCGCTCCGATGGTGCCGTAAAACAGCAGCATATGTCCCAGATAGCGAGGGCGGTTGGCCTCGCATTTGGTAAATTTCGTGTGCCCGGCGATTTCGAAAACCGTTGCGATCAGAGAGGGGACAAAGCCGGAACCTTCACCTTTGGGATTGTGGTTCTTCAAACCATTCCAAAACCGGAGCAAGCCTACAGCCGCGAAGGCGAAGATCAAGACGTTGCCGCCGATGAAGAGCATCTCTAAAAGGCCGTGGGGAATGAAACGGGCATAGTCCACTTCCCCGCTGAATTGAAAGATATAAGAAAGATTTGGATTAGCGGCGATCATCAAGCCCAAGAGAACCAGCATGGGAACCAGAAATAGCAGAGGCAGCGCCGACCGGCTGGCCAGGGCTTTACCCATAAAAGATGGAAAAGCGAAGTGTTGAAAAGCGATGGCTCGCAGCGACGCGAAAACGTCGCCGGGTTTGGCTTGGCGAGGGCATTGAATCGAACAGTCGTTGCATTGGTGGCACAACCAGATGCTGGGATCGCCCAGGAGTTGATCTTTCATACCCCACTGTGCCATCACCATCTGTTTGCGCGGAAAGGGATTTTTCTCAGGCGATAAATTACAGACGACGGAACAGGTGGCGCACTGGTAGCATTTTTTCAGAGTATCCCCGCCAGCATCTTTCACACGGCGGATGAAATCTACGTCCGGTTTAAGGATTGTTGCTTCTGGCACTCGGCTCATCTCCTGAATTACTTGATGAGGGATGCTCGCTTATCCAATTTCTCTAATGTAACGTTTATATGCTTTCCGGCGGGTCGCCCTGATGCTTTTTCTCAATCGTTGAAAAAACCGAATCCGCCACCCATGTATTGGACGTCCTCGAAACCGTGCTGCTTCAGGATGCGGACCGCCTCGCTGGATCTCGATCCCCGCGAACAGACCACCACGAGGCGCTCATTTTTGGGCAGTTCACTGATTCTGCTGCGAAGTTGAGTAAAGGGAATGTTCAATAACGCCTTACAGGGCGGTGAAAAGGATTTATTGGCGACTTCGAATTCTTCGCGAACGTCTATGACGACGGCTCCGCTGGCCCGTTCTTCCAGTTCGAGAGGTGGGAAGCAGGTAACGCCTTCTTCGATGGAGTTAACGCCTATAAAACTCAGATAATGCAGCGGATCTATGACATCGGCATAGGGTGGGGCGTAGGCGGGTTCGAAATCCCAGACGCGGCGCAGGGTCATTCCCTCCCGAATCATCGTTGTGGCAGCGTCTATTCTGCGGATCGCCTCCCCTTTGCTGACCGCCTGAACGCCTAAGATTCGCTGAGTCTTGCGGTCGAAGACCATTTTGGCGGAGATGTTCTCAAACTCAGGGTAATAATCCGGCTTATCGGTGAAGTAGCCCCAGGACTGACCGACGTCAAAGCCTTCTTCCGCTGCCTTCTTGGCAGTTAGACCAACCGCGGCGACGTTCATGTCGAAGACCTTCAGGCAGGACGCGCCCACCACCGGCCCGAAGGAATCATCTTTGCCGGCAATGACATTGGCCGCCACTCGCCCCATGCGGTTGGCGAGTGAACCCAGCGGTTTATACAGGGGCTTACCCGTGATGGCGCATTTCAGCTCCACACAATCACCGGCGGCGTAAACGTTCTCGACGTTCGTCTGCATCCGTTCGTTTACCGCGATGCCGCCGCTGAGGCCGATTGCTATCCCGGCATCAAACGCCAGTTCGGTTCTCGGTTGCACACCAGCGCATAAGACGACGCGATCGAAGTCTTCAAAAACGGAGCCCCCGCCCGCCACAATATTCAATTTATCGTTTTTCGCCTGAATCTCACTAACCTGGGTGCTCAGGTGAGACTCGATGCCCTGTCGTTCGAGTTCGAGCTCTACGACACGCGCCACTTCCGGATCCAGCATTTCGGGCAGCACCTGAGGCTCGTTTTCGAAGAGAACCGTCTCGATACCCCACAGCGCCTTAAAAGCTTCGCATAATTCGCAGCCGATGTATCCCGCGCCAATGATGGCTACTCTTTCGAGCTGATTGCTCGACGCTGCCTGGCGCAGTTCTATAGCGTCCTTAGGCCGTGTGAACGTGTAAACTCCCGACAGATCGCTCCCCTTAAGATCGGGAACGATCGGGGAGGCTCCGGTAGCCAGAATCAGATGGTCATAAGCATATTTGCTGGGTTTTCCCGAGGCCACCTGTCGGCAGATCACCGTTTTCCGGCTGGTGTCAATTCGTTCGGCGCGCACGCCGGTCAATACTTGAACGTCCTTGGCCGCAGCAAAATAATCCGGATCTCGCTGCACACCGTAGGGCGTGGCCGTGAGCTGGCGGAACTCTTCGACATCCGCGGAAAGAAAGTAGGGCAGACCACAGGATGCGTAAGAGATGTATTGCCCCTCCTCCAACACCAAAACGTCGGCATCGGGCAGAAGCCTTTTCGCCCGGCAGGCCGCTTTCAAGCCGGCTGCTCTCGCTCCTATGACCAATATATTCATCCGATGGGATGCATTCGTTGAATTTACTTCGAACGCCGCAGCAAAAATTCTGCGGCCAAAACCATCTTTGGATCCCGACCTGGCGGGGCTAGGTGTCGCCCCGGCGACTTTAATTTCAGTCTCAGCGCCAGACTTAAGTCTGGCGTTCATATAGAGGTTAACCGAATTCTTTGACCGAGATCAAATTGAAGAAAGTAAGTAACGACCCCAATTAGTGTTACTCCTGTGCAGTCGCCAGTACTGATGATTGGGACTCAGCAGTATATCGCAGGATTTGAAGTTGGGGGCTACACGAATTCTCGGGGTTGATTTCGTATGTCGTGAGACTTTTTTACGAGTTGAATTCGATCTATAAGTTTCGATTTTTATATGATCAATCAGTCCCGGTAGCGTACCGGTTCCACTTCCTTTCGCATCGTCAGAGCAACCTTGTAAAGGAGGGTGACAATGAGGGCTCCCATACCCCAAACCGCCAGCGTGATCAGACTTTCAATCAACGTCGGCGCATAGGGCGTAACCGTATGCACGGGATTCGGGGTGAAGCCGGTGACGATCATGCCCATCCCCTTGTCAATCCAGAGGGAGAAGAACACCGTGATACAGGCGAGAGCCAGCAGGCCTTCCCGGGCGCGGAATTTCGGAACCAGAAGGAGGACCAGCGAGATAACCGCCAGAATCGAGGAGGTCCACATCCAGGGAACGAGATTGGTGCGCATCACCCCCTGAGCATCTTCCATTCCGAAGAACATGTACCTGAAATGATCCAGATGCTCGGGTATACCGCTGTACGCGGCCGTAAAGATTTCCATGAGGATCAGGAAAACGTTGATCGCCATGGCATAGGTTACAATAACGGCCAACCGCTGGATGGGCTCCCGGCCGGGATCGAATTTTGTGTATTTGCGCAGGATCAAGCAGAGGATAATCAAGAGAGCCGGCCCGCTGGAGAACGCCGATGCCAGGAAACGGGGCGCCATCACAGCGGTCATCCAGAACGGCCTGGCCGCCAGGCCGGAATACAGAAACGCCGTCACCGTGTGAATGCTGATCGCCCAGGGGATGGATATAATGATGAATGGTTTGATCCATTTGGGCGGCGCAATGCCCTTGTGTTCGGAGCCTAAGACGACTCGGCTGATCAGTATATTTAAAAACAGATATCCACCGATGGCGACCGTATCCCAGAACATGACAGAATGCGGGGTGGCATAAATGAAGACGTTCGGGATGCGAAAGGGCTGCCCCATATCAACGAAGATGAACGTCATGCACATAATGCAGGCCGCGATGGCCAGGAATTCACCCAGGACGGTGAGTTTTCCGAACAGTTTATAATTGTGCAGATAATAGGGTAGTACCACCATCACCGCCGAGGCCGCCACACCGACCAGGAAGGTGAACTGGGCGATATAAAGCCCCCAGGAGACGTCGCGGCTTAATCCCGTGACCGTCAATCCTTCTGCGAATTGCCTGAGGTAGGCGAGAAATCCAACGCCGATGACGGCGAGCAGGATGATGATCAGAGTCCAGTAGCTTTTTCCGCCTTGAAGCGCTTTCTCAATCATACCAGCCTCATACGATGTAGTACACTTCGGGTTGGGTGCCGAGTCCGGGTTTGCGGCGAATGGTGAAGTTATCGTGCAGGAGTATTCGCACAGGATCATCGGCGTTATCGAGATCGCCGAAAGTCAGCGCATTATAGGGACAAGCCTCTACGCAAGCGGGCCAGAGGTTGCGCGCCAGGCGCTCTTCGCAAAAGGTACACTTCTCCACGACACCCCGCGTCCTCGTCGGGAAATCAGGTTGTGGCTTTATCCCCTGCTCCTCGAGGAATTTCTTCGGTTCACGGTAGTTAAAGCTGCGCGAGCCGTACGGACAGGCGGCGATACAGTAGCGGCAGCCTATGCAGCGATGCCAATCCATCATCACCAGGCCGTCTTCCTCCCGCTTCCAGGTGGCCTGAGTCGGACAGACCCTCACGCAGGGGGGGTTATCGCAGTGATTGCAGAGCAGAAGAGCGTTGCTGTGTTTGACTTCCTCTTCGATAAAATCATGATCTGCATCCGGAAAGGCGTGGTTGAAATGTTCCTTCCAGATCCATTTGATCTCATCCTTGGGCTTGGGATAGCTGGGGACGTTGTGGATCTTGTGACAGGCATCAATGCAGGCCGTGCAATCCTGGTGCTCCCGGCACTTTCGCAAGTCAATCACCATTGCCCAGCGGTTGGCATTTTTCGGTGGATGAGGAGCGCGCTTGATTTCTTCCACAGCGCCAGATAAGAGTTCCCCCGCTTTCGATTCGCGTATTTCAAGTGACTCCCCGGTAATTTCTTGTCCGAACGCCCTGATTGGCGGCCGAGCAGCAAATCCCAGAGCGGCGAGACCGGCGACCTTAACGAATTTTCTCCGATCTATACCCATCAGTTCTCCTCCTCAGGCGTGGTGCTCATAGCCATTTCCGTCTCGGCTGCTTCGGAAGGCATGATATGGCAATTCCAACAATAGGGATCCACGGCCATGGCATTGTGACACCTGTCGCAGAAGTTCTCCTTATTCGAGTGGCAATCCATGCAGGTATTGGACAGGCTTTTTTCAATGAGCTCACCGTTGGGGCCTTCAGTATAACGATCCCCCCGGCGAACCACCTCATCGCGCCACTGGTTCAGTAGATTCATGTGTTTGGCCCGCATGTATTCCACCGGTCTGACGCATTGATTCTTGCCGGGCACATTTTGGGTGGCTATCTCCGGATCCTGAATTGGAGTGACGCCGTTCACGATGTTATACCAGATGGGGAAGGTCATAAGGATTAGAAAGACGATTAGTCCTATGACGATCTTGCCGGTGTCACTCATCTTGCGCCTCCTCCTTTCCCTTAAGCGGTTGACCTCGCATATCTTTGGTGCGCTCGCCTTCTCCCGTCAAAATCAGAGCGTTGCCCACCATTTCGTGGACGCCGCCGACCTGCACGCCAGGCGCCCAGAAATCGCAGACCGCCGGTAGTGTGGCCTTGTCAATGGCGCACATGCACAGCAGGATGTTGGCGTTATGTTTGTCGCGGACGTATTTAACCGCATTGCCGCGGGGCAGGCCTCCCCGGAGGCGGGCTTCCAGGTTTTCATCCGTCCCCAGACCAGCGCCGCTGCCGCAGCAGAAAGTTTGTTCGCGGATGGTGTTCTCCGGCATTTCCACGAAGTTATTGCAGCATTTCTCGATGATGTAGCGCGGTTCTTCCAGAAGTCCCATGGCCCTGGCCGGATTGCAGGAATCGTGGTAGGTCGGAATCCAGTGATCGTTACGGCTCGGGTCCAATTTGATTTTGCCGTGCTTTATCAGGTCTGCCGTAAATTCGGCGATATGAATCATCTTGGTGGAGGCGGCGTTCTCAAAGACGGTGCCGGTGATGGGCGACTTGGGCACTTCCAGGTTTTTCTGTTCGTCCTGCATCGTATTCATATACTGGTGGTAAACCCGCCACATGTGGCCGCATTCACCACCCAGGATCCACTTTACCCCCAGACGCTTGGCTTCATCGTAAGTCTTGGCGTTCAGCCGTTTGATCATTTCATGTGAGTGAAACAGGCCGAAGTTGCCTCCCTCCGACGCGTAAGTGCTCCAGGTGTAATCCAGACCGATTTCATGAAACAGTGCAAAGTATCCCAGGAGCGTGTAATAGTGGGGTTCGGCAAAGTAATCAGCGGAAGGAACGATGAAGAGGATCTCAGCTCCTTTTCTGTTCACCGGGACGTCAACCTCGATGCCGGTGATATCTTTTAAGTCATCCGCGGCGAATTCGAGGCTGTCAAGGAATCCGTGAGGTTGAATGCCGAGATGGTTGCCCGTGCGGAAACTGTTGGCGACCGGGGTGATGATCCAATCAATCGAAATCCCCACCTCCGCGAATAATTCGCGCACTATCATGGTGATTTCAGCCGTATCTATGCCGTAGGGGCAATAAACCGAACAGCGGCGGCATTCCGTGCATTGATAGAAATAGTAGAACCATTCCTTCAGGACAGGAAGAGTCAGATCGCGAGCTCCCACCATTTTGCCCATGATCTTGCCGGCGAGCGAGTATTCTTTTCGGTAAACGGAACGCAAGAGCTCGGCACGCAGCACCGGCATGTTCTTGGGATCGCCGGAACCGATGAAAAAGTGACATTTATCCGCACAGGCTCCGCAGCGCACGCAAACGTCCATGAAGATTCGCAGGGTGCGAAAGCGATCCAGGCGCTTGCGAAGCCCCTCCAGGATGATCTCTTTCCAGTTTTCCGGTAACTGCCAGTCCTCATCAGTGGGAGCCCACTTGGTTTTTGGGCGGGGGAGATCCAGGTACTCCAGGGATTCAAGCGCGCCGGAATAGCACCAGTTTCCCTTTTTTGCCTGAAAGTCAATGGTAGGGTCCATCCAACTTTTTTGGGGTGGGCGGTAGTCTATCCTGACCAGCTCCTCCGGTTTCAGTTTGACCTCTTCTGACATGTTTATTCCTTCTCCAAAGGTAATCCGGCCGCCTTCATCACGTCCCTGAATTCTTCTTCATACTCTTCGTAGGTATGGACTTTTACGTCATAGTTCCAAGGATTGACGTGGCGCTTCATGCGGTTGTTGTTGGCAAGATTCCGCGTTGGGCTCAAGAACACTCCGCCGAGATGCATTAACTTGCTGAACGGGAAGTAGGCGATTAGCGCGCTGACCAGAAAAAGATGAATGTAGAACAGTGGGCTGATCCCTTCCGGAAGCGCGGGATGAAGCGCCAAAAGGCCGACGCCCAGTTCCTTCACGCTGACAATGTCCACTTTGATGAAGTAACGCATCAGGATGCCGGTGATGGCGATGCCGATGATCAACAGCAGCGGGAAGTAGTCCGCGGCGTTGGAGATATAACGAATCTTGGAATCGAGGAGTCTTCTGAAAAAAAGGTAACCCAGGGCGGCTAAAATCACAGCGTCGGTGAGGTAGATTATCGGCAGGCCGATCTGGAAAAAGCCATCCAGATTTTGAAGCCATGCCACGCAAACGGGGATCGGTTCGACGAAGTACTTGAAATGCCGCAAAAAGATGAGCAGAAATGAGTAGTGGAAAGCGATGCCGGCAGCCCAGAGCCACTTACTTGACCCGTAAACTACTCTAGGCCCTTCCTTAATCTCTGTTTTAGTGTTTCGGAACAGCGAGCGAAAGAAGAGGATCTCCAGAGCCATTCGCCCGATAACCCCGAGAGCATTGTGGGGATTGTCCAGAGTGCTGTTTTTTATCCAGGGTAGCGACTTCTCCTGGCCACAGGTGGTGGTGATGCGAAACGGGACGGGGGATTTAGCCCATTTCATTACCTTGTATACGAATCCGAATAGAAAGGTGACGATGGCTGCATAGGGGATTACGATCCCGAAAAACGCCTGAATTCCGGGAATGTTGGTTCCGGCCAAGGGGATCAGAATGAGAACTACAATGGCGAGAAGGGAAAACCAGAGGCTCATTTGTCGTCACCTCCGCTGTCGGGGATTTCAGTTTGGGCTGTGATTATCAGAATCATCAGCAGGCTTCTGCTTGGAGAGATCTTTATTCAGCTTTCGCAAAACAAAATATGATCTTCTCTTGAGCTCGTCAGCTTTGATTTGGTAGATTTTTTCACGAGAACGCATGTAAACGTCGAAAGCCTCTAACAGAATGCCGTCAATTCGTGTTTCGAGAGCCAGTAACTGGCTGAATAATTGGCTGGTTCGAATGTCGTCCGCCAAAACCTCTCTGACGGCTTGCTTAAGATTTAGAATATAACCCGTGGCTTGCGCGGCCGTGAATTCCTGAACGGAGCGTATTTTGATGAAATCTTCTAAAATTGCGGCGGTATCATTCTTCTCCGTATTGCCGATTAAGCTGTCATACAGAGTATCAATCTGCCGTTCCAGTGCCGCCCCGACCGGATTTGAAAACTGGTTCTTCTGCTTCTTGAAAAAATTCCGTGAATCGGCTGGATAGCTACTGATGACCAGATCGAGCCATCTTTCTTTGATGTCCGCCCTCTTAAGTTTTAACAAATCACCAATCTGCATCTAACCATCCATTGTAGACTAATGCTGAAGCGGGAATATTCACGGGGAATCGCTTCTTAAATCCGTTATTTACACTGATACGCAGTGCATTGGCAAGCCATCTCGCTGCACATAGAAGTGCCTCTCTGTGCAACAATCATCTGTTGCGGTGCATCTAAGTGAAATACTTAGCAAGGACAGCCAAGAAACACGTTCCCGGGTATTACGGTAGTTTGAGGTGCGTATAGCCCCGCCCCCGCCATCGTCTATCAATCTGCGGCGGGGACGGATTTTGGGCGTATTACACACAGCCTGTGGGTTTGGGAAGTCCTGCGACTTTGCAGGCGCCTTTGGCTGGACCGGAAGGGAACAGTTCGTAGATTTCCTTTAGGGAGAATCCAGTTTGTTTACACAGTTTGCGGATCATCGGGGCGATACCAAACTGCTGGTAATATTCGCGCAAGTAGTTTACGACTTTCCAGTGGTCTTCCGTTAAATTGTCAACGGCCTCGGTACTCGCCAGAGCCAGAGCGATTTTCTCATTCCACTTCTCCGGTTCCTGCATGAAACCATCTTCGTCTACTTCGAGTTCGACATCATTCCATTTGAAGGTTGCCACGGTAACTTCCTCCTGAGTATTGTTTACCGTTGTTATTATTATTGTTAATGCATTTCGATATATCCACAGGGACACTGTTCTGCGCACTTCTTACACCCGTTGCAGAATTCCATCTTGAAGGTGTAGGGCTCGCCTTTGACCACGGGCTTCTTAATGGCGCCATCCTGGCAGTATGACCAGCACTGCCCGCAATCGAAGCAATGTCCGCAGGACATGCAGCGGAAAGCTTCGGCGATGGCTTGATCCATGGTCAAAGTTTTTGTGATTTCCGCGTTGGGGTCTTCAAGCCGGACTTTGGGATCCATCTTCTCACATTCATTACGGGCCTTTTCCTCATAATAGGAAAGCAGCATCTTGTCGTGCTTGATGATCTGCTGCTTTTCTTCCGGTGTATAAGGCAGCCCCCGAATTTCTCGGTGGATCGTCTCGGCGGCGCGGCGTCCCTGATAGATGGCGATGGTGACCAAACCCAGATCCAGAGCATCACCGCCGGCGTAGATGCCGTTAACCTTGGTGTGCCCGAATTCATCAACCTTAATCCAATCCCGGCCTTCGCGCAGATCCTCGAATTCTCCGAAGTCGGGTTCCTGGCTGATGGCGGCTATGATGGTGGAACAGGACATTTCGAATGTATCACCGTCAATGGGCACAGGGCGGCGTCGGCCGGATTCGTCGGGTTCTCCCAATTCCATACGCTGGCAAACCATGCCGGTGGCTCTGCCGTTATTCCTGATAATTTCCTTCGGTGCCGCCAGGAATACCAGTTCGACGTCCTCTTCTTCAGCGCCGACGATCTCTTCCTCGATGGCCGGCATCTCGTTTCGAGTACGGCGATAAAGGATGGTGACTTTGGCGCCCATGCGGCGAGAAACTCTGGCGGCGTCAATGGCGGTATCGCCTCCACCTACGACGACGACGTGATCGCCCACATCGATTTTTTCGCCGGAATTGGCTTTGTTCAGGAAATTGGTGCCGGTCCAGAGATTAGGTACGTCCTCGCCCTCGATGCCCAGTTTCTTGCCCTGGTGAGCTCCAATACCTACAAAGATGGCTTTATACTCTTTCTGCAAGTCCTTGTAGGAGATGTCCTTACCAACCACCGTGTTGGTTTTCAACTCCACACCGAGATCGAGAATGCGCTGGTTTTCAGCATCCAAAATCTGGCGCGGCAGACGATAGGCGGGGATACCATAGCGCAGCATACCGCCTGCTTTGGGGAAGGCTTCGAAAACGGTTACGGGATAACCCAGCCTCGCCAGTTGATAAGCGCAGGACATTCCCGCCGGTCCCGAACCGATGACGGCGATTTTTTCCGGGTAGGTTTTCTCTGGTTTTTCAAATGGCAGGTTGTTCTCCAGGGCGTAATCGCCGATGAACCGTTCCACGTTATTGATGGCCACCGCCCCATCTTTGTGCTGCCGGTTGCATTCTGATTCGCAGGGATGCGGACAAACCCGGCCACAGGTGGATGGATAAGGAGTTTTTTCCGTGAGGATTTTCCATGCTTCCGTAAAGGATTCATCGTAGGTGTGGCCGTACTTTTCCGAGAGTGAAATGGTTGTCAGCACCTTTCTGATCTCGTTCCCATTGGGACAGGCGTCCATGCAAGGCGCTAATTTTTCAACAAACACCGGTCGCAGCGGAGATGTTTCCACTGATGAGCCACCGCCCGAGAAACTTCTAATCCCCTTTTTCTTTTTCTTGACGACAACTTTAGCCATGTTTATTTCCCGTGATTATGATGATCTCTTGCCAGTTTCACGAAGTTTTTCGCCCAGATAGGCGTTCCTATCGCGTGAATGTGCAGGTAGCTGGCTAAAACGTTTGAAAAAGCTAAACCGTCCCGATGGTCGAAACAACCCTGACCCCGTTTGACGGCGTAGATGCTATTCGCTTGATCTGAACCCGTGATAACTTTACTGTAATGAAATTCGTGCCCCCGAATGACCGTATTTACGGAAAAAAAGGGATTCTCTGTGTCAACTTCAACCTCCATGTAGCCGTGCCCCTGGGGTTTCGGCATCATCTGGAGGTCTAAGGGAAAAACCCCCGCCAGAGCAAAAGTCTTATTCTCATAGGATATAGAACGGCACAGAAAAATTAGTCCACCGCATTCCGCGAAGATCGGCAGGCCTTTATGCGCCTGTCGGTGAACGTCTGTTAATAAAGAATGATTTTCGGAAAGCCGTCCAGCGTGAGTTTCCGGGAATCCGCCTCCGATATACAGCCCGTCACAGGGTGGAAGCGAGGCACTTCGCAACGATGACACCGGGATTAATTCCGCCCCGGCCGTTTGCAGCGCTTCCAGGTTCTCCGGATAATAGAACGTGAACGCTGAATCTCTGAAGTAGGCGATGCGAACGGATTTTTCGATCTCAGGTGTACTTCCTGCGGTGGAACGGGAGCTTTTTCTCAAGGCTGGCGCGCCGTAAGCGATTTCCAGAATTCTACCCCCATCAATGTGCCGGTCGGCGATATCGGCGATTTTTTCTTTCAGTCCACCCGTTCCGGGGTGCTCTGCGGGTGTGATCAATCCCAGGTGTCTTCCCGGTAAACAGCTTTCCCCGGATATCTTCGGAATCGCCCCCAGTACGGGCACACCGCAGATGCTTTCAATGGATTCTCTAACGATTGTCTCGTGTCTTTGCCCGGCAACATTATTGAGAATCACCCCGGCGATATTGACTTCTGGGTCAAGTTTAAGGCAGCCTAATACAACAGATGCGGCAGTGCGGGTTACCTTGGTAACGTTTAACACCAAGATCACCGGGGCGTGTAGCAACTTGGCCAGCTCGGCCGTGCTATGCGTCCCTCGTACATCCAATCCGTCAAAGAGCCCGCGGTTGCCTTCGATGAGGCTGACGTCCGCCCGGCGGCAGTTTTGTTCGAAAGAGCGTTGAACTCCCTCGACCCCCATGATATAAGTATCTAAGTTCCGAGCCTCGTGCCCCGCGGCGAACTCGAGCCACGCCGCGTCGATGTAATCCGGCCCCTTTTTAAAAGCGACGACTTGATGTCCACGCCGTCTCCATGAGGCGATGAGCCCCATGGAGACCAGCGTTTTCCCTGAATCGCCGCCGCTGCCGGCAATGACAACGCGTGCAGCGGTTCGCTTTTCTGTCATTGAGCTATAGTAATGCGATCAATCGTATTCGTTTTATTTCGGAGGTGCTCCCTCTTCAGGTGGAAGTTCAATGTAGCTGCCACCGAAATAGGTGTAAACGCACCTGCCCGAATTGATTAGCTGTTTGATCGCTTCCTTGCAGAGTTTTTTGTCCGCTCTATCTCCGTAGATTTCGATGATGTCTTTGGTTAAGTCCATGGCCTTGAGTTTTCTCATGCCCTGGGCTTCCTTGACCATCTCGAACATTTTTTCGGCGACTTCGTCAACGCTAACCATATCGGCCATTATACTGCCTTTCTAATAAGTTAGATGAGCTGAGCGTTTATAAGTCAGACCCGCGTTTTTGAAGTCATCAATGTGAACTTTCTCGAATTCGATGCCGGTCATTTTGAAGAATTTCGGCCAGCCGATGCGTTCGATCCATTCACCGATCCGCTCGTACTTGCGAGCGTTATCTTTCCATACGTTTATGATGTTGACGATGGCATCAACGACTTCTGGCCAGCGCGGGGGATTGTTCTCAATGTAGGGAACAGCCAGTTTGGAAAACATGGGCTCATGCCGGGCGTTGGATACTTTACCGCCGACCCATAGAGAGACACCGTCATTCAGTGCGTTGTTCAGGGGCATCGCCGGGCAGACCGTATAGCAGTTGGCGCAGAACATACAGCGGTCCTCGTCTACTTCCACAGAGGGTTTCCCATCAACGGTAGCCGGTTTAATCGCAGCCGTTGGGCAGGAGGCTACGACATTGGGGATTTCGCACTGCCTGGAGAGGATGTCATGTTCGACAACGGGTGGACGGCGGTGGACGCCTAAGATTGCGATATCCGAGCAATGCACCGCTCCGCACATGTTCAGACAGCAGGCCAGGGCGATACGGCACTTGGCGGGGAGATCCGCTTTCTGAAAGTGATCAATGACGGCATCCATCACGGCCTTGACGATTCCCGAAGCGTCGGTGGCGGCCGAATGGCAGTGAATCCAGCCTTGAGTGTGCACGATGCTGGTGATGCCGGGGCCGGTGCCACCCACAGGATGTCCCAATTTCTTCAGATCGGCAATCAGAGGCTCGATTTTGTCCTCTTCAGTGAACATGAATTCGATATTATGGCGGCTGGTAAAACGCAGATGGCCGCCGCAGTACTTGTCCGCCAGATCGCAGATCATGCGGATTTTCTGGATGCTCATCAACCGGGAACCACCGGCGCGCACGGTGTACACTGCATCTCCGGTCTCGGAGACGTGCTTCATGACGCCGGGCTTTATGATTTCGTGGTATTCCCACTTACCGTAGTTCTTCTTGATGAACGGCGGTAAAAACTGTTCGTAATTAGGGGGGCCTATATCGGTAATTCTGTTTTTCAAATCGACCATTGGAAAGCTCCTTTTTAGCCTTGCAGTTTTTCTAATCGGCGCACTTTTTTATGAGGTTGCGCACCTATTCGCCTTCTTCCTCTTCTTCATCCCCTTCTTCGAAGTATTCCTCGTAGAAGACGTAGGGATTTTCACGAGGATGAGCAACCATTTCGGGTGTGGGATCAACTTCGATCATTTCCAAGAAGTTGCCCATTCCGACTCGCTGGATGAACTCACCGATTCTCTCGCGGTTTTTGCCCTCTTCGCACCATAGATCCCAGATCTTATCAATGACGTCTTTAATGACCGTGTAAGGGGGTTCCATCTTGATAAAGGGGAAGAGGACGGAAGACAACAGTGCACCCTCGATAATGGGTGCTTTGGCGCCGATCAGAACGCAGGCGCCGGTGTCTTTCCCGGGCCGAAGCGCCTTGGGCATGACATTGATGCAGTGCATGCAATGCCGGCAGTAACTGTTATCAATAAACAGCTCCTTGCCATCCCATTCCATGCATTTGCCGGGGCAAAGTTCCACGATTTCCTTTTCAATGTCGATGCCGTTCGAGGCGTATTCCAGGACGGCGTCCTTGTTGACGCGAATTTCATCGCGCCAGGTGCCGATTACGGAAATGTCGGCTCGAGCGATGGCTGCCACGCAATCGTTGGGACAGCCGGAAAACTTGAACTTGAACTTATACGGAAACGCAGGACGATGTATTTCATCCTGGTAGGTCATCGTGAAGTCGTAGCACGCGGCCATAGTATCATAGCAGGCCCATTCGCACCGGCTTTGTCCCAGGCAGCATGAAGGAGTTCTGACGTCCGATCCTGATCCACCGATGTCGAAACCCTCCTTCGCCA
This sequence comes from uncultured bacterium, assembly GCA_964533705.1. Taxonomy (GTDB): domain Bacteria; phylum Electryoneota; class B3-LCP; order B3-LCP; family B3-LCP; genus CAZHMN01. The sequence continues at coordinate 1,315 of CAZHMN010000012.1, read as the reverse complement.
GATCCTGGAAAGTCGGTTCGAGATTGTCAGTTGTGGTTCCCAGGAGAATGATGTCGCCGGTGGAACCGTGCATGTTGGTCAAACCGGAACCGTACTTTTCCCAGATGTCGCAGACCTTGCGCAGGGCCTCAGTGCTGTAGTACCAGCCCGCAGGTTGGTTGATACGCATGGTGTGGAAATGCGCGATGTTGGGGTATTTCTCAGGGATGTCGTTGTACCGGCCGATGACCCCGCCACCGTAACCCAGCACGCCGACGATACCACCGTGTTTCCAATGCCCGATCTTCTCATTGTAGGACTGTTCGAGGATTCCGAGAAGATCTCGCGAAGCCGCATTCTCCTTGGCAGCCCTCTTGATTTCAGAGACGAAGCTAGGCCACGGTCCCTTTTCTAATTCGTCCAGTTTTGGCGTTTTGGGAAGATTATCCGCCATGTTCTCTCCTTGCTATATTAATTTGTGATAATGATTGACGATCGGTGGGGAAGTGGGTTGTTGCGGAGTTGAAACCAGAAAGTTGCAACGGTGCAATGTCAAATTATTAACAGGTTCCCCATGTTACCGCTTGAAACCCTAGGTTGTTATAAATATAGCAAAGCAGAAAGATAATGTCAAGCAAATAAGTGAAAATTTTCTCTTCCTTATTTTTTAGGAATCAGAAGCGAGGCGGTTTTCCAACATTTGGATGTGGTAATCCGTCAAGCTTAGCACGTTTTTGCGGTAAGTGTTATGGCGTTCAAAGTTCTGTTTTTATGCTCTTGACAGCTTTTTTTTGCGCCTGTAGTGTATCCGCTATGACGAATTCATCGTGTTTGCTGGAGAGGAACCAGGCCTCGTAAGGTGAAGGCGGCAAATAGACGCCTTCCGACAGCATAAGATGGAAAAACCGGCGGAACATGTCCGCATCAATACGCTTTGCATATGTGAAATTATTCACCGAATTTGTTGAAAAGAAAACAGTTAACATGCCCGTCGCATAGTTTATCCTAGCCGGAATCTCCATCTCTTCAAACGTCTGCTGCAGCTCTTTTGCCAGTTGATTTGTATTTAGCCGCAGTTTTTCGTAAATGCCCGGACGGGCCAGTTCTTTCAGGGTGGCGACGCCTGCGGCCACGGAAATCGGATTGCCGGAGAGGGTGCCCGCCTGGTAAACGGTGCCCGAAGGTGCCAGTTCCTGCATGATGTCCCGTTTTCCACCGATTGCGCCGATGGGCAGGCCGCCTCCCAGGATTTTTCCCAGGCAGACCAGGTCGGGGATGACGTCAAAAAGTTCGCTGGCGCCGCCCCTGGCCACCCGGAACCCGGTGATCACTTCGT
>CAZHMN010000011.1:46228-50319 GCA_964533705.1 uncultured bacterium | reverse complement strand
TTGTCGGGGTCAGGGGCGACCCCGACTACGGGATTCTTTCGTGTTATGTGTGGCCCCGGCCACAGGGCTTTCTTTCTATATCTATTCCAGGTCGGCGCGAGAAAGATTATTTTTGCACCAGAATGAATTCTGGTGCTTAGACTGTTCTTAAAGTCTCTGAAGAGACTGTTCCTTCAAAGGAGTTTTAAAGTAGTTAGCGGCAGCAAGCTGCCGAACTACATGATTTATCGGGTTGGGGTAAAACTAACCCCTAGGCGACAGCTAAGTCCAAAGTGTAATCTCCCCATTTAACGCCGACAGCGCGGCGGTGACGGGTGAGCAGAGGTAGGTCTGGCCCGCTCCCTGCTTGCCGGGGAAGTTGCGGTTGGAGGTGGAAAGCTGCACTTCGCCTTTGCCGGTCATGCCCACCTGGCCCGAGGCGCAGCCGCCGCAACCTGCGCCGGTGATAATGGCACCCGCATCGAACAGCTCGGCGAGCAAGCCTTCGGCCAGCATCTGCCGGTACACTTCCCGCGTGGCCGGAACGATCTTCATCATAACGCCCGGCGCGATCTTCTTGCCCCGCAAAACGTCGGCGACGGCGCGAATGTCCTCGATGCGGCCGTTGGTGCACGAGCCGATGAAGACGGAATCTATTTTCTTCCCGGCGACTTCCCTTACCGGCACGACGTTATCGGGGCTGGGAGGGCAGGCGATCAGCGGCTCCAGGTCGGAAACGTCAATCTCCCGCGTTTCGGCGTATTCAGCGTCCGGGTCGGGCAAAACCGGAGCAATGTCTCTTCTCCCGCTGCATTGTTTGCAGTAGTCCAACACTTCTGGAGAAGGTTGGATGAAGTAACTGATGGCACCTGTTTCGGTGGCCATGGAGGCCAGGGTGATTCGCCCGGCCAGATCCAGTTTATCCACGGCCTCACCGCCCAGTTCAACGGCTTTCCCCAGAGCTCCGGAGGCCCCCAGAGTTCCCACCAGCTTCAGCGTTAGATCCCGTGCCGTGCAGTTTGAGGGCATTGATCCTTTAAAGACGACCTTCATAGTGGGAGGCACTTCGAACCAGGTTTTGCCCGCTTTGAAGATAAAGGCAACATCCTGATCTCCCATCCCCTGGCCGAAAGCACCGATAGCGCCCAGGATGTTAAAATGGCTGTCGGTGCCCACGCCGGTGGCTCCGGGCCAGACCAAACCCTCTTCGATGGCGGTATGCGTGCCGATGCCCCGATCCACGTCGAAGACCTTGACGCCGTATTCACGGGCGAAATTGCGGCAGATGTGCTGGTTATCGGCATAGCCGATGGTGTTGGCGGGCGCGTTGGTGTCAAAGGTGAAAAAGGTCTTGTTCACGTCGCCGAGGGGATTCTCGGGGTAGTTCTTGTAGAGGTGGCTGACAACATTGGCGCCGCCGAAATCGCGCGCCGAACGGTAGTCAATATCCATCCAGACGATATCGCCGGGATGGGGATCTCCGCCGCCGTGCGCGGAGATGATCTTTTCGATGACTGTTTTGGGCATGATGATCTCTGGCGTTTATCTTCAATACTGTTTCGTCCAGCCTCTGACTCTCTCGTAGCTGACGTTGACTGTCAGGTCGTAGCGCAGTTCACGGCTCAGGCGGTAGTCGCTGCCGGGTTGGTGTTCCCAGGCGAGGTTGGCTCGCAACCATTCCGGTCCCAATCCCAAACCAGCGTGCGTGTATGAGCAGTGCTCTCCGTAAAGGACAGACCAGCCGAGGCGGGCGCTGGCCAGACTTAAAACCGACAGCTCTAAACCCATTCTCGAGGTCCAGCCGCCCTCGTCGCTGCCACCGCCCCACGCTGAGGTGAAGGCATCGGTCGCGCTTTTGTAGCCCCCGGCGGCGTTGCGGGCGACCAATAGCTTATTAAGCTGCCCGGCGACGCGCAGATCCCACAGGCGCCCTTCATAAATCCCCCAGAGCAGATCCGCGCGGAATAGCTGGGGAAGCATTTCGACGTCAATGGCGTAATCGTAATTGATTCTGCCGCCCAGATTTTGAAAAGCCAGCCCTACGGCTATTCCACGAGGAAAAGGACGACCGTATTTAGCGCGGGGATCGTTTTCTTCAGGTTCAGATTTGCCGAAGGTTATCTGCGGTAAAATCCCGGCATAAACTGCACCGAGATCAAAAGCCATCTTGTAGGATTTGGATAGTGATTGGTTCAAGGAGACGAAATTTGCCTTGCGAGAGGCGAGGATTTTCATAGCGACACCAACCGCGAAATTGCGCTCCTTGACCGGCCTGCCCGCCAATACCAGCGATGAGGCTTCTTCGGGCGGCAGGTTGGAGCCTTCAACGCCGTCACGAGAGAGATAGCTGAATCCGATGTAGCCGAACTCGGTGTGCGCTCCGGCTGCCAGGGTCAGAAAATCGAAGCCGGAGATAAAGTAAGGACTCGGGTTAAGATAGACGGCCCCGGAGAGATCCGAGGTTAACGCCTGGGCGGCGGGATTGTAGAGACCGCCGTATGATTCCCCCAGGAGCGTTCCACAGCCTCCCATACCCAGGGAACGGGCGCCGGATGGAAGCAAGAACACCTTTCCCGCCGGATCAACGTCGGAACCACATGACAGCCCGCTGATCCCGGAAAGGATGAGCAGGATAAACGTTAGTCGCTTCATCAGGATAATTTTCTCGGTTCAGGTCCGTCATACTCGAAGGGGGGCGGCCCCAGCTTGCGCATGGTCTTCTCGCGAGTCCATTCTTCATACACGTGGGCGATCAGGCCGGGCACGCGGCTGATGATGAAGAAACCCTTACCCAGCCGCCAGTCAAAACCCATTTCGCTGATAACCGCAGCGATGGCTCCGTCCACGTTAAGGGGGAGATTTCTTCCGGAGGTTCTCTCAAGCTCATCCTGAATAGCCACAGCCAACTCGATGATCTTGCCCTTATAGCCGATCCGTTCGGCGATTTCCAGCATCTTGACCGTACGGGGATCGCGCTTGTGAATGCGGTGGCCGTAGCCGGGCATACGCTTGCCCTTCTCCCTCATATCGGCTACCAACGCTCTGGCTAGCTCTTCCGGTGTGCCTTCTTTTTCGGCCCATTCCTGGAGAATCCTGGCACACTGTTCGATGGCGCCGCCGTGAGAATCACCAATTGTCAGGACGCCCGCCGCCACGGCAGCGTTCAGGGGATTTCCACCGGAGAAAACCGTACGAGCCGCCAGATTGGAGGGCGGGGTGGGCCCGTGGTCTATGGAGGAAACCAGCATAGCTTCCATCATGCGACGCTGCTGGTTATCGGGCAGTTCGCCCTTGAGGATCAGGTAAACCACGTCAGAGAAAGAGAGGTGTTCCATGACGTCGGCGATGTCGTAGCCGCGCACGCGAATCTGGCCGCCGGAAATGTCGGTGATGGCGGTTTTCCAGGTTTGATCGGACATGATTACCTCAAAAGTGAAACCGCAGATCAACGCGGATATTCGCGGATATTCTATAAGTTTTTTACTATTCTTTTGATTTGAACTTTGGTTGTTCCAAAATTCATCAGGAGACAAAGCTTATAGCCGGTTGCCTTCAGATAATTTAGGCACTGCGCCAGATGTACATCATCCAGACCCTTGGTCGCTTTCAATTCAATTAATATTATGCTTTCAACAAGAAGATCACACACATATTCTCCGACAATTTTTTTATCGTAAAATACAAAGACTTCTTTCTGTTGTTCAACAAGAAGACCTGATTTTTTTATTTCATAAGCCAGGGCATTTTCATAGACTTTTTCCAAGAAACCAGGCCCCAGCTCGTTATGTACTTTGAATGCACATCCTATCACTTTTTCAGTAATTTCATTGTATCTGTGCTTATCAGCGTCCATCTGCGGCTTCTTGAAATGCCTGATTAGAATAGCTAGTGTCTTCAATTGCTACCAATAATACGAAATTTCCCAATAAATTGCAAGAGGATTTCGCGGGGGAGTTTCTAAGAATACAAGCGGTGGGATACTTTAAACGAGTGTAATTCAATGAGGCCTGCAGTTATCTGCAAGTTCTATTGCTGCCGAGTGCGGGGACTCGGCAGCACGGTGATGTGGGGACTCGGCAGCACGGTGATGTGGGAACTCGGCAGCACGGTGA
>CAZHMN010000011.1:43904-46128 GCA_964533705.1 uncultured bacterium | reverse complement strand
ACTCGGCAGCACGGTGAATAATATTTGCATGTATAATTGCTACCGAGAACCACGAGGCTTTTATTTCGCCAGGGGAACTGGGGGCGAACAGATGAGATCTGCATTTTTTTGCGCTTGACTTTTGCGGTGAAATCTATTATGATTATTAGAGGTAATAAAACTTGCAAATAAAAATTGTGTAACCTAAATTTAGGCGCGAAGCAAACAATCCGTCCCAACTATCAGGAGGTAATATGGGCAGACACCTTCTAATGATGTTGGTTATTCTGTTATTCATTACTTCGGTAGCAGCCGCTGATACCAACATCTACAAAAAAACCAACCCAGCACCGCCGGTGCTAACCGGCCTGGAAGACGTTCCAGACAACATCCCCGTGGTTTTCCCACCTTACGATCCAATGGAGATTGACGGCGTCGACATCCTCGGCGATACTGTAACCGTAGGCAATACCTGGTACGAGTATCAGCACAACGGCCAGATCGGGCGCCAGGTCGTCAAGGATGAATACGGCTACATTCACATTGTCTGGACCAAGGGGGAAGATGAGCAATCCAACAGCCGCCATGTTTACTACAATTTTATTGATCCCAGCGGCGTTCAAGGATGGCCGGGTCAAGGATACCCAGTGGAATCCGCTTATAAAGGCGGATTCACAAGTTTGGCGGTAGGCTGGGAGGGCAGAGCCTTTCCGGCTTTTCACCAGGTTATATCGTACGGAGAAAATGCTCATTCAGCGGTGGCCGTGGACTTCTTTCCTCACACCGGAGCCTTTTTGACGTATGAAATCCCCTGGTATCTCGGTATTGATTGGGAGTACATCTGGCCCCGCATCGCCATGAAGCAGGATGGAGAAATGCTGGTAACCAGCGTTGGAAATTCGGACCCAACCGGCGCGGTCGGTCAGACGTGGTCCATGGGGACCTATGATCCCGCCGGCTTTTCTATCAGTTTCACAGATCAGATATTGACCGATCCCATCGCCAACATTTCGAATGAAGCCAGCGCTTCAAAGGTATCCAACCGAGTCGGAAGTGCGTACTGTGCAACCCTGCCGGCAGGCGGTGGTTGGGACGTCCATGCCATGGTGGACGATGACGGCCTCAACCTGAATTTCGATAACTGGTGGAACGTAACCAATTTCCTCCCTCCGGATTCGACCTTTCTTCCAGATACTCTAATGGCCGATGCCGACACCCTACGCGCCTACACGGACTGCTGCCTCTTCTTCGACATGTACGACTACTGCCACATCGCCTTCACGACGATAGCCTACTTCAGCCTGGAAGGAGGTTTAACCTATTGGAATGCCTCTATGGTCTGGCATTGGTCTGAGCAGTTCCCCGAGGAGTATCAAATCATCGCCAATGCCTTCGAACCCGAGAATATCATTGACGTGGGGGGCTGGGACTTCCGAGCTCAGCGGCCCTCGCTCGGCGAAGATCCGGAGACGGGATACTTATACTGCATGTATCAGGAATACGACGTTGACTCTTCGGCCTTGTCGGCTGCGGGTTGGCCTTCAGGAGAAATTAAGATTTCCGTTTCGACGGACAGAGGTGAAAACTGGTCGGAGGGAACCAACATCACCAACACGGTGACACCCGTCAACGCCCAACCCGGCGAGTGTCTCTCTGAAGCCTGGCCCTCGATGGCGGAACTGGTGGATGGCTTTTGCCATATCGTTTATGTATTGGACTACGATGCGGGAGCCAATCTCCAGAATTGCGGAAGCATTACTCTAAATCCCATCATCTACCACAAAGTACCCGTAGATCTCATCCCCACCACGCCGCTTGTGCCTCAAGACGTGCCCTTCCACGTGGAACATGTGCCTCCTCCGCCTTCGGTCAGACCTGGAGGCGAGGTGCAGCCGACGACTTTCGCCCTTGAGCAGAACGTCCCCAATCCCTTCAATCCCCTAACACACATCACCTTTTCGCTGGCCGCAATGCAAGACATAGATCTTTCAGTTTACAACGCGAAGGGACAGATGATCGCTACGCTGGCGAAGGGCCCCTACAGCCCCGGAACTCACACGGTCCTCTTCGACGGAAGCAATCTGGCTTCGGGCGTCTACTTGTACCGCTTGGAAGCCGGGGGAAGATGCTTACAAAAAAAGATGCTCCTGGTCAAATAGCGCCAAGCGGCAAAATTAAGGCCGACCTGGACACACGGGTCGGCTTTTTTATTGAAAATCGCACTTCTGGCTACTGCCGAGTGCGG
>CAZHMN010000011.1:36321-43804 GCA_964533705.1 uncultured bacterium | reverse complement strand
CACACGGGTCGGCTTTTTTATTGAAAATCGCACTTCTGGCTACTGCCGAGTGCGGAGACTCGGCAGCACAATGATTGCGCCTCTGACTACTGCCGAGTACCGCAAAGTTCCACGAAGCGGCTACCTTGTGGGTGGCTTCGATACGGGGACTGGGAGGCTCGATCTCGGGATGACATAGTCAGGCAAAGGCAATATTTTTATGACATACTCGCCCTCATTTGCTCCAAAATATCAATTGAAAAATTTTTTATAGGGGTGGAAAAAACCGTTGCATTTTTTCAAATTTAGTTCTATATTACCTATTGCATCGGGGATTTAGCGAAGAGGTGCAAAAAATTGCACTTGATTTTTAAAAATTTGTTGCGTATAATATTACAGGGAATGAATCGAAACCTGAAGGCAAGAGGAGGCAGCCATGCAGGTGCGAGATAACGATACCCAGCTTCTTTACGGGCTCTTTCAGAGCATTTGCAGTTGGGCCCTGGAGAAAGGCTACAAAGACATCTCCGGCATGAAGAACCTGCTGAAGCTGGCCATGGTGGACGTTTGTCGGGAAAGACATACCGACAAATCGTCCTTCGCGGCGCAGATGGCTATCGTCACCGACCTGGGAATATCTCTCCGGAATGTCCAGTACGCCTTGAAAACGCTGGATGAACTCAAAGATCTTTCCGGAGGATTCGCCAAGATTCACCAGATCCAGGAGGAAATCGTTATTTTGCTGACCCGGCGACCCCAGACTCTCGATGACATATTGGCTGAAGTCTCCTATCTCATTCACGCCCCGCACGATCTACAGAGAAGAACTCTGCGGTCGATATTAAAAGATCTTGAACATAAGGGAATGATCTCAACGATATTGGAAGATGGAATAACCTATTATCGGCCCGAGCAGCCTCACGTTAATGTATTCGACCCGAAGGACCTTAGTTCAAGGGTCTCGGGATTGTTGACTCACATTGATGCGTTCAACCACACAGTCGGCAGACCCATTCTTCGAACGTACTACCTGAGCCCGGTTCAGGCCGGCGGTTTGCAGACGGCCATAAACGAATTTCTACGGGGGACGGGAAACGCCTACGAACTCGAATGCAAAGAGACCGACTCAATCACCAAACCCTATTCATATTACCTGGGCTGCACACCGATTATCGGTCGAAGCTCAAGATTGAGCGTGTCAGACGCGATCCTGGAGGTCATTCACACTCGATTCACGGATTCGGAATTACCTGCATTGGCGAGAACGCATTGGTATCATCTTACCCCTGCTATCAGCAAAGCCGTCTTCAGAGAAGTTCGGAATTTTATTGAGCGGGAAGGGATATCCGCCGGCCAAGAGAGCGCTTGTAAGGACGCGATACCATTTGCCGTTTATTTCGGTCTGGCGGATCGCAAAAACATGGAATCAAACGAGGAGATACAATCATGAGAGGGACAAGAGCCTTGTTGAGAACGGTGGCTGTTGGAGCGATAGCTATGATGTTCTTTGCGGTGAGCGTTCCCCACGCATTTGCAGGTGAGACGAATTACCTGCCGGCTTCACCGCCCGGGCTGGATACTTACCTGGGTCCGCTGGTCTTCGCCGCTTTCCAGGGATTTACCTCCGGCATTTTCCAATTCAGCACCATATACGGTGACAATGACGATGTGCTCAAGAATAAAGAGCCGGGGATAAAGAATCCTCCGACGCCTGCCTATCCACCCAAAGGAGGTGAAAGCGGCTTTATCATGTGGTGCCGTCCGTAATCATAGATAGATCAAAGCAATAAGCCTTAAAAAAGTCAAACTGAAGAGTGAGCGTTCAGGCTCACTCTTTTCTATTGATAAATCAGCCGTCATAAGCGAAGCATTATACTCCTTCAGGGATGCAAGCGGGATTTTGAATTGGAGCATTGGATGGATAATCTTCGATTCTTTTGACGATAATAGGGATAAAAATCGGGGGCGAAAAATATTTTTCTTGACAATCTGGAATAATTCTCTTATATTCAGGGGTATTAGTTGCAGATCAAAGTTAACCTGAGTTAAAAACGCCGGAGGCAGGAATGCCGAGGATTTATGCTTTTATCATATCCATCATCATCATAGGCTGCTGCAGCGCTCTATCGAAGGGCCAGATTTACCTATCGGGGCCGCTTAACGGAGTCCTGACGGATACCACTTATGTGGTCGAAGACAGCATCGTCGTTCTCGCAGGGGATTCACTGGTCATCGAACCGGGAGCGATTTTCCTCTTCAACGGCGTCTACGATTTCGAAATATACGGCTACCTCTCGGCGGCGGGAACGGAATCCGACAGCATCTACTTTCAGCCCAATTCGGGCGTGGACTCCTTCGGCAGCATTATATTCAGGATGGACTCTTCTAATGACAGCGAGATGTCCTATTGCTTTATCACGGGCAGTTCCACCAGCGCGATCAACTGTTATTACGTTGACATCACTATTTCACACTGTACGATCACCTCTAATAACGCCAATTGGGGGGGCGGCATCTACGTCTCGCACGGCAACCCGACGATCAGCGATTGCATCGTCACCGATAACCAGTGCGTCAACAACGGCGGCGGCATCTACTGCACCGGCGCTTCCCCGAGCATTCAAAACTGTATAATTACGGGAAATTCATCGAACATCGGCGGGGGCGGCAGCGGCCGGGGCGGCGGAGGAGTCTGTGCAAATCATTCCTCCAGCCCAACGATTGAAAACTGCACTATAAGCGATAACTACTGCGCCGAAAACGGCGGTGGGATCAGCATCAACGACAATTCCCATCCGGAGATCACGGATTGCATCATTGCCAATAATACCGCCGACAGTTCCGGCGGCGGCATATTTTGCAGCTCTAATTGCAGTCCCATCGTAACTGGTTGTGAAATCGACAGTAATTCGGCGGTTCGAGGAGGGGGAATCTACGCGGAATTCATGGCGGACCTGGCGTTTGAACATTGCGTCGTCAGTGGCAATTCAGCCAGCGAGAGCGGAGGGGGCATTTATAGTTCCGACAGTAATCCCGGCTTCGATCGGTGCACGATGAGTGGCAATTCGGCGCCGATCCAGGGTGGTGGTATCTGCTGCATCGCATCCGGGATGAGCCTTGTGAACACCATTCTGGAAGGCAGCGCGGGAGAAGGAGGGATATATCTCTTCGATTCTCCTGACGTCTCCATTACTTACGGGGATTTCTTCGACAATGAAGGCGGTGATTTCTTAGGTAACAGCATCCCACCGCGACTGGGTGAAATCACTATCATCAACGCCAATGAAGATTCCTGCGATCAGTATTACAATATCTTCTTAGATCCGCTCTTCGTGAATCCAACGGTGGGTGATTTCCACCTCCAGGAAGGATCACCTTGTATTGACGCGGGCGATCCGGAGAGCCCTTTAGACCCGGACAACACCGTCGCCGACATGGGGGCTTTTTATTTCGATCACGTCGGCGTCAGCACTACAGAGCATGCGGCGGCGCCCTCGGATTTCATTCTGCTGCAGAATTACCCCAATCCGTTCAATCCGACGACGGTTATTAGTTTTAGGTTGCCGGTGGCGGGGTGGGTGGAGTTGGAGGTATTTGATGTTAATGGATGCGCGGTTTTGTCGGGGTCAGGGACGACCCCGACTACGGGATTTTATGCTCCTGGGACACACCGGATAACGTTCGATGGGACGGGGTTGGCGTCGGGAATATACATCTACCGGCTGATGGCCGGGGACTTTATCGGAGTCGGGAAGATGGTGCTGATGAAATAGGGGACAGAATACAGAAGACAGAATACAGAAGACAGAATACAGAAGATGGCGGGATCGGAATGATCCTGCTTTTATACCAGTTCTTGAAAAGAATTTCCGATGTTCCGACTGGCAAGCCTTAAGGCTCTCACGAGCTGTCATTCCCGCCATCTGCTGGAAGCAGATGTGTTGGGAATCAGACAGCTTGTCAGACTCCGGACAAGCCGGAGTGACAAGCATAAGCATCGGAAGTTTCTTTTGAAAATCGGTATAGTTGGGGGGAATCCAAGTTTAGACGAATGCGGGGCTGGGGCAAATGGGGAAATAATGGAAGAACGGACTACCCAGCGTTGGATATTCTCCCTGTCTATTTTGAGGCGAGGGGGGAATCCAGGAAAAATCTCAGCGGCACCCGGCCGAAGGTGATCGCTTTTCCCAGGCCGATAAAGTGGGATAGGATAAACATATCCAGCTTGGAGATGGGAGGTTTTGCAGGGGTGATCGAGGCATAAACGAAATCGTCCTTGACATCGAAGGAAAAAACCTTCACGCCCCAGCCGCGCTTGAGGTATCTACGGTAGGTTTGAATGGAAGGATCGGTTTGGTCGGGATCTAAGAACCGCAGCAGATTATCCGCCACCTGACGGCCGATGTGGGTGATGTCCAACCCACCTTCTAGATTAAAATAAGAATCAGGATTTAATCCCTGGCCACGAAACCGGGCGAAGGCGGAAATCTCGCTGTCTTCGCCCTTAGTCATTATGGCGCCCGGCAAGCGTGAGGTGTTAACATCATGCATGGAAAATTGCGCTTCGTATTGCACCGAGTCCCGATCCAGCTCCGTCAGGTCAACCGATATTGCCCCCTGCAATACTCCTCCGTAGGCCTTCATGCAAAGCCGCGGCATGTAGAGCATCCCCTGCCCAAAACCGAGTGAACTCTCGATATCTTCAAATTCATAGTCAGCAACGCGAACGTAGCGGCAGGCCAAATGTCCATTGTCTGTGCCAGGAGAAAACAGATGCTCAAAAGCAGTGAAGAGGATGGGATCCTCGAGTGCGAGAGGCGTTTCCCCGGTTTTGTCTCCGAGAATCCGGCTGGAATCAGGAAGGAAGCGGCAGTGAAAAGGGAACTCAAAGCTTAGACCTTCCGCCCGAAAATTCTGACCGTAGCCAATCCATAAATCGCTTCCATCAATCAAGCCGGAGATTTGCAATTCCGGCGGTGCGGTAAGCGCTAAATCAATGTGGTTTTGAAGATCGCCGCTAAACCTGAATCCCTCGAATACTTCAACGGTATCAATAGAAGATAAGCTCAAGTTTAGCTTGCAATCTCCTGCGGGTTGGGTCGGCAAATTCTGAAGATGGTAATCAGCTTTCGCATACACACCGGGATCTTCAGCGTTGACATATAGAGATCCGCTGAGGTCGCCGGCGGCGAAATTATAAGCCCCCTCCCATCCTGCGGTGACGTTGTAATAGGGTTTTTTACGAATGGACGAAGCGGCAAGATGCCCAGCAGTCATCTCGCCGGAAATATCGGCATTGCGCAAATCCCCTTTCACGGTAGCGCGTAATGACGTTGTGTCCAGCACGAGATTGGCCCGGGGCAGCAAAAGCGACAGGGATTCAGCATTTAATGAAAAACGATAATCGTTGATCAGGCCTGAGGTTCCCAACTGGCCGCGTACGTCGCCAATTACGGAGGCAACTCCTTTGACAGTAGCATCCTGGATTTCAACAGGTAAAATGGGCCGTATGACGGGCATGATTTCGTGCAATGCAAAGCTCGAATTGGAGGTTTGAAGCCTCCATCGGCGATCGGTCGTGAGTTCACCGGATAGTTCTGCCTTCAGGTAAGGCGGCAGGTCCACTTGAATCTTTCGCACTTGCACAGATTCGAGACCGGGTGATAACCGGCACCGTCCCAGAACATCCATCCTCATCAGCGGGAGGCGCAGGGTTTCATCGGATAGGTGAACCTCTCGTGAGAGCCTTACGGCCGGATTCGGACAGAGAAACCCGACCTGGAATTTCAGGTCCCTCTGGTTTTCCAATTTGAAATCGAAAGCGGTGGATAGGTCGCCCGACAATTTTTCCGGGATCAATTGCGATAGAGGCAGGTTATGCACCGTTCCGCCGCCCTCGGCGGTTAATCCAGGCGATGCCAACGGATTATCGAGGTCGAGCTTTTTCGCTTCAATAAGCAGGCTGCCCGCCTGCTTGTTTTCGAACGGGCCTGCGCCTTCCCAGACAATCCGGATGAGCGGATTTTTCCATTCCGGCTCGTTCTCGGCAGAGATACCGAAATGAAGCTGAGAGAATGATAGCGTTTCCCCCCTTTGTCCGGATAACCTGAGAGAATCGGCTGACAGGTCAACATCCGCACTCAGGGACAGGCTGTCCAGCGGGAGCAGCCGCCCTTCGGTGAGGGCTTGAGTCCGAAGCCCTGTCAGGGCCAAATCCAAATTGGAATCCTGAAATAAAGCATCCTCCAGAGTCCAGCGCAGCACCGCTGATAATTCGGGATTCCTTTCAGTAAAACTGCCGGTAAGACTCGACTTCTGTATGCGCAAACAACCGGATAAGTCACGTCCTCCGATCATCTTGCTTAAAGCCGGCCACCACGTTGTATTTCTCAGAAAATTCCAGAGAAGCTCCAGGTTAAGTCGGCCTTCCTCGATCTGAGCGTCCAGCTTTTGATTCCGGGAAATGTCCTCCAGTGTCGCAGACGCTTTCAAGGCAGGTTCACCCTCAAGTTCCAACGATAGTGCACCGATCTTCAGGTCGGCGTTTTCATCGAAGGCAATCTGAAAGGAGACGCCCAATGTCGGGAGGTTGGAGATCTCTTTAACATCGCCAGAATCTATAACGATTTCTGGTGCCAGAGCGATTCTGAAATCAGCGGTGCTGCCGTCATCCTGAATCTCTCCCTGAACTGAGAGATCAACCGCAGAACTTATCTCGGTTATACGATTATTCCTTAAATAAGATAATTTCAGCGTATCAGCGCCGTCGAGATTAAAGGTAGCGCGAAAATCCTCGTCCGTGAATATTTTAAGACCAGGGCTCTCGATGTTCAATCCGGTGATTTCGGCTTTAAAATCAGGATTGGAAACGCCCCGTGTCAGATGAATTCCCGCGTTGCTGATTTTCAGGCGTCTAATTTCAATCGGCAGTGGCAGTTCGAAGTCCGGGATTAACTGGAATGGCTCCTCCTCTGGGGAGGCATGATCGTGGATTGCCATGCCAGCGACTGGATTGATCGGAGGCGCGACGCTCGGGGTAGTTTTTAAAAAATGAGGTTTTGAAAGAATATTTATCCGGGGATGGATGACAGCGAGCTCTTTTATGACCAAACGGCGGCGGAGCAGGGGAAGCAAACGGTATTTGATGGTTAACCGGTCAATAGAAGCCCTCTCACGACCACTAGAATCCCGCAGGGAGATACCGTTTAACGCGACGCTATTTACAAGCCGAATCCGGCCGCTTTCTATGCTAAGCTGATAGCCGAGGGTGGAGGATAGCCTGATCTGAATCTGCTTTACAATGAAAGCGTCGGGCAGGTAAAGAGGGCGGGCAAAGAAGAGGATAACAAAGAGTAATACTAATCCGAATAAGACATAAAATAGTTTTTTTTCCCAGGTCTTGATCGCCATGACAGGATTTTAGCTTAATTTAGCGAGACCCAGAATATTACAGGGACTATTCAGCGGCGGAAGCTTTGCTGAAAAGCGACGGCAGGGCCTCATA
>CAZHMN010000011.1:0-36221 GCA_964533705.1 uncultured bacterium | reverse complement strand
CTGAGTGCGCTTTTCCAGCTCCAGATCCAGAGGCGGAGCGTCTCCGGCCAGCACACCGTGAAGGTGATGGAGATATTCGCTGCCGCCCAGATCCGGCCCGGTGCGCCCCAGAAGGATAATGCGGTCACCCGCTTCCTGAAAATGAGAACGAACGACCTTATCAACGTCCTCCAGAAGGCCGACCATGCCAATAACGGGGGTTGGGAGAATGGAGCCTTCTTCAGCCTCGTTATAGAACGAGACGTTGCCCCCGGTGACCGGCGTTTCAAAAACCCGACAGGCTTCACCCATGCCCGCGACGGCCTCCTTGAAGAAATAAAACGATTCGGGTTTATAGGGGTTGCCGAAGTTCAGGCAGTTGGTGATGGCGATGGGTTTTGCTCCGGTGCAGGAGACGTTGCGAGCTGCCTCAGCTACGGCCAACGCCGCTCCCCGACGGGGATTCAGGTACACGAAGCGGGGATTGCAGTCAGTGGTCATGGCCAGGGCCATGTCGGTGTCCTTGACCCAGAGCAGGGCGGCATCCGAACCGGGGCCTAAAACCGTGTTGGTGCGCACCGTACCGTCATACTGTTCGGTCACCCAGGATTTATCACAGATGTTGGGCGAGGACAGCAGTCCCAGCAGGGCCACGTTCCAATCGCGTTCCTGGCGGTAAGGGGCCAAATTGGCGGCATTGACGGCGTCCAGATCGGGGGGGCGTTTTGATTCGCGGTGGTAAACCGGAGTACCTCCACCTAATGCCAGGTCATTAGCGGGAATCTCGCAGACCTTTTCTCCTTTGAAGAAGACCCGGAACAGGCCGTCGGAGGTTACTCGGCCGATGCGAGCGTGCAGCAGTTCCCAGCGATCCAGAATTTTCTCAGCTTCCTCCTCCCTGCCCTTCTCGACAATCGCCAGCATTCTCTCCTGCGATTCCGAGAGCAGAATTTCATAGGCGGTCATGCCTTCTTCCCGCAGGGGAACTTTATCGAGGTCAATCTCGATGCCCGACTTGCCGTGAGCCGCCATTTCGCTGCAACTGCAGGTGATGCCCGCCGCTCCCATGTCCTGGATGCCGATTAAAACGCCCGACTTGACCAAATCTAACGTGGCTTCCAGCAGGAGTTTCTCACTGAAAGGGTCGCCCACCTGCACGGAGGAGCGCTTGGATTCGCTCTCTTCGGAAATCTCTTCCGAGGCAAAAGTTGCTCCGTGAATGCCGTCCCGACCGGTTCGGGATCCGAACATGATCACCGAATTGCCCTCGCCCTTAGCAACAGCGGAGGCGGTGCGATCCTTCCTGACTACGCCCAGCGCCATGCAGTTGATGATGGGATTGGCGCTGTAACCTTCGTGGAAGATCACCTCACCGGCGATGGTGGGGATGCCCAGGCAGTTGCCGTAATCTCCGATGCCGCGCACCACGCCGTCCATCAGGAAGCGGTTGCGGGGGATTTCCAGCGGGCCGAAGTGCAGCGAATCCAGCGAAGCAATGGGGCGAGCTCCCACGGTAAAAATATCGCGCATGATGCCGCCCACGCCGGTGGCGGCGCCCTGATAGGGTTCGACGGCGCAAGGGTGGTTGTGCGATTCGATCTTGAAGGCGACCGCCAGACCGTGTCCGATGTCCACCAGACCGGCGTTCTCTTCGCCGGCTTCTTTCAGCGTGCGGGGGCCGGAACGGGGCAGCTTTTTCAGCTCGGCGATGGAGTTCTTGTAGCTGCAGTGTTCGGACCACATAACCGAGAAGACACCCAGCTCGGCGTAGGTGGGCGTACGTCCCAGGATTTCCAAGATTTTCTGGTATTCTTCTTCGCTCAGCCCGTGTTGGAGGGCGAGGGTGAGGGTGACTTTAGTTTCGGCTTCCATTTTGGACAAGATCTGCTATCTATAGATCCCTAGGTCGGGGTCAGGGGCGACCCCGACTACGGTGCATAAACTAGGAGGTTACAAACCATTCTGTGATCGCTTTACGTCAAATCTTCTATTTATATTCACCAAACTCAAGTGTTTTGGTCTGTATATCAATTATAAGTTCTCGAAGCTCAATCGTGTTGTCTGAATATTTTGAATTCTTAAGAGCTGATTCTAGGCAATAGTTGTGATAGCTGGCAACCCAAGCGTACTTTGAGCAAATCTTGGGCTCATTTTTAAACTGATCCAATCGATTTTCAATAACACTTTTATGCTTCTTTAAAGGATCCCATTCGATACTATTTGGCCCAAATACAGTCGTGCTAAGATAGTTAATGAAGGCATGGCCATCCGGATCTACTAAAATAAGCCTCCTGAATAATTCACCTGGTTGATTATTGTAAATATCAACATCTTGCTTAATTCGAGAAATTATTTCTTGGGATATAAGGATTCGCGGATTGACAGCTTCTTCGCTTTCCAGTTTATACGCCTCGACAAGGGCCGATCCAAGCACAATATTGCTATCCATTATCAAAGAACCGCTGAAGATACCACCGCGAATAAAAAATTCTTCATCTGCAATCATAAAGGCTTGAAAATAAGAGAGAAACAATAAGAACGCAATAAATTGAACGGAATAGAGTCTCTCGTCAATTGGATAGCCCCAAACATAATTATCGCTGAAAGTTCTTAATTCCCATCTACCGAGATGTTCCATTCCCGGTAGGTTAACATTTTCAGACCATTCTGTAGCTTTATCAAGAACTCCGACGAATCTATTATAAAGCTCTCTTCCGCTTCCCCGGCTAAACTCTTTAACAATGAGTTTTTTTATCCCCAAAATATCGACATATGCGCAATAGGATTCACGAATGACTGGAATTATATACGGATTTTCATAGGTCATCTTCAAGGCCCTTATTAGTATGCCACCGTTTCTTCGCAGTCGGCAGCCAGAACTGTGGTCGAGTGCGGGGACTCGACCGCACGGCCTAGTGGCATGGAATGGTTCATATCACCCCGGCGAAAACGAATCTTCATCACCCCACCAGAAACGACTTCCCCAACGGTTTGAAGGAATCGGTTTCCTTTCGCTCCAATTTCGCTCTGATCTCCTCGAACTTCTGGATCGTAGCTTTTGAATAAAGACGCTCGCCGCAATGCAGACAAACATCCGCCTTAACCATGAGGACGGCTGTATTCTTCCCGCCTCGGAGCAGTTTCTCGACCTCCTTTTCGGCCAGTTCACCGCCGCATACCGGACATTTATCGAAAGCCTTCACTATCTTCTCCTTCTTTTTCGCCAATTAATCCAAAGAGCAGGATCAGGACGATAAACCGTGATCAACACAGCCCATTTTGTTTCATTATTATATGCCCAAACACTGTGAACCGGATTCCCGCGAAAGGTTTTTCCAAATATCAAACAGCTCGGATAGGGTCTGTCCTTTGGATAGTTCTTAATAATCTCACCATGAAATACAGAATAGAAGATTTCATCATAGGTCAGCCTATCCGCCTGTGCTTCTTCATCTGCATGGTCGGTGATGCGGACTCGATCCTTCCTGATTGCTTCTATGATGTGCGAGATATCCATCTAACGATAAATAGCTTTCACCCTGGCGGATACAGGGATTTAAGTACTGCCGACTCTCCGTAGTCGGCAGCCGAAACTACAGTCATGTGGCATGGAATGGTCCATTCCATACCAATGCAGCCTCAAGGTACTTCTCCGCGCACTGTTGGGCATGAAAGGAGATTAGATCGCACGGAGGATCGGGCTGCGAAACCGCAAGCTCTGCTAACCTGAGATCCCTATCAGCTTTTTCCAGCCATGCTCCGACGAGATCTCGTTTCTTGGACGGTCTTTTCATACAGAACCTTACCCTCTTCTAAGGCTGGCTTTAAAATCGTCCCAACCAAATTACCATACTCGGCTACATCTTCGGGGGTTCGCACAACAATGTCCTTGGGTACGGGGAAATCGAGGACGGCGCGGCGGATTTCGACTGCTTTATCCCTCCGCCGTCCTTTCACCGGCATAATCACCAGCAGATCTACGTCGCTATCGTAGGTGATGTCACCGCGGGCACAAGAACCAAAGAGAACGATTTTCTCGGGTTGAAATCGCTCAACGATGCGCTTGACCATGCTTTCGATGATATCCGCTGTAATACGAGTGGTTTTCGTCTGATTTTTCATACCGCTCAAATATATCCACTTTGGCGGTGAAAAGCAAGACTTGAAACGGCGAATCTGCGTTTGAGGATGAGCGATCAGGCCCCTAAAGGCCGTTAACCGGTCTTCAGGTCCGAATTCAAGGCTTTCAGACCCAACTTCAGGGGGAGCAAGGTGGCGACGATGCCCAGGGCGATGAAGAGGATGACCGTGGTAACCCACTCGCTCAAGGGGAAAACCATTTGAAAGTTGGTCGCTTTGTAGTAGAGATAGGTGGGCCAGGCGAAGATGGTGGTCAGTAGCACCATGAAGATCAGGCTGATGAAGATGCAGAGGACTCCGCCGGGAGTGTTGGCGATCTTCATGGGATTGCGCTGGGAAAAATCGGCGTAGAGAGCCCCCAAACCCAGCGAGAGGGCCGTCAGGGACATAGCGACGATGAAAATGCAGAGCAGCGAAACCTGAAAAAGAGCAGAATGGACGCCCACGATCAGGTCGCCCACGACAACCATGGTTCCCACCAAGAAGAATAGAGGGATGAAAGACTGCCAGAATTTAGACCACAAAAAACTCTCCATGGCCAGCGGCGCCGATTTCAAAATCCAGATGGTCTGCCCTTCCAGGCTGACGACGGGAAATACGAAGCGCCCCGCCAGGGCTGCCGCAAAATAGCAGGCGAAGCAGAAGTTTGCATAGAAAAGCAACATCTTCCAGAAGGTGGTATTTATGTCGAAGAAGTGACGGATGTTGACGATGTTCACAAGATATAACGCCCATAACGCCAACAATAAAAACGCTTGTCCCCACTGCAGCGGATAGCGGCGGAATTCCAGAAAATCCTTACGCAGCAGGGCGCGATAGACTGGTGAAATCCAGCGGGCCATGATCCAGAAGGAGCGTTTAAAAAATTCGGAGGAACGCCCTCGCGTCGGTGCACGGTCGCTGACCGCCAGCCAACTGCGGTAATAGAGGACTTTTCCCATATCAAGCGTGAGCAGCACGATCAAAGCGGCCAGACCGATCATGGTTAAAACGACCCGTTGCAGCGTTTCCCAACGTTCTTCGAGAATTGAAGTAAATCCTCGAGAGATCAACTTATGGGGTAAGAGGGATGCATCGCGGGCACGATTGGCGTCCAGCAGGGTGAAAAGGTAAGCGATGCCCCTCGACCCCGCCTTCTCGTGCGTAAACGTAAACACCAACGCCGCGACGACAATCAACAGCAGTAATCCAATTCCCCATCTGAAAAGGCGGCGGCGAGGGATCCCGCCCAGCGTCCACCTCAGCAGCAGCGCTACAGCTACGCCCACCGAACCGGAAATCAGGACGAGGGGCAGCATCAAGCCGGCGAACAGGGTGAAGTAGACGGGCCAATCCACGTCGAAATACACCCCATACGACAGAATAAAAGGCACCGTCAAAGCAACCAGCGCCCAGGAGCTATAGGCAATGACTTCTAAATACTTGGCGGTGAAGATCGTGGCATGGGTGACCGGAAGGGACAGCAGGAGGGAAAGCTCATCCTCTCTATAAAGCATGGAGAGCGCGGTCAAGGCCGTGGAGATCATTAACACCAGAAAGAATAGCAGCAGCGCCAGTTCGAAGAAACGGGCAATGACCAGCCTGCCCAGTTCAGGAATGCCCATCAGGTAATCGAAGACGTAGAGGTCAAAACGATAAACCAATGCTGCGATTCCGACAGCGACGGCGACCGAAAGTACCATACCCAAAAAGCGTGAAAGAGTCAATCCACGCAACACGCCCAGAGTATCGGCGAGCTTCAGATCCAGCAGTAAGAGCAGGGATTTGAATTCTCGTATCATTGTTTCAATTCCGGCCGTTCTCGTTCCTCTGTGATGCGCAGGAAGGCGGTCTCCAGGTTGCTATCCTGGAGGTTCTTGATCTCGTCGAAAGTCCCTTCAGCAATCAAACGTCCTCTGGAGATTATGGCTAATCGGTCGCATAGTTCCTGGGCGATGGGCAGAACGTGAGTGGACAAGAAGACAGTAGCCCCCGAGGAAGCCCTCTGGCGCAGCATATCCTTAAAAACCCTGGCTGACTTCGGGTCCAAACCCACCAGCGGTTCATCCAGGACGATCAATGCCGGGTCGTGGATCAGGGCGGCGGCCGTGGCTACTTTTTGGCGCATGCCCTGGGAGTAGCTCTCGATCCTTTCGTCCAGCCAGCCGTCCATGCTGAAGAGGCCGCTCAATTCCTCCAGTCTCGGTTTAAAGGCAGGGGGGCGCATGAGGCGGAGCTGGGCCTGGAATTCGATAAATTCACGGCCGGAGAGACGTTCGTAAAGGAAGGGGTGATCGGGGACGTAACCGATGCGTTCTTTGGCGTGGCGGGGCCTTTCGTCCATATCCACGCCGTCAATCAGCACCTTGCCAAAGGTGGGATGGAGAAGGCCGGTGATCAGGCGGATGGTGGTGGTCTTTCCGGCTCCGTTGGGCCCCAAAAAGCCGAAGATCTGCCCCGCGCCGACATGCAGATTTAAATGATCTACCGCCCGCACCCGGGCGAAATCCTTGGTCAAATTCTCAAGCTTGATCATGGGTGCTCCGGACGGTGGCTGTCTCCCGTGGTGATGCATTCAGTTCCATCATTTTGAAAATATAGCACGGCAAGAAGAAAAAGACAAGGGAAATATAGAGGGTTTTTAGGGAGAAACCGGGACATCCAGCTGTCCCGGCCATCCGTCTTTTCTGTCGGGGTCGGGGGCGACCCCGACTACGGATTATTCATTACAACGGGATATTTCCGTGCTTTTTCTTGGGGTTCTAGTCCGCCTTGTTGCGCAGCATCTCAAAAACCGAACATTGGACCTTTGCGGTGGGAAACGCCAAGACAGGCCCGGCATTCCGGACAGAAGTATACGTAACGTTTCCCCCAGTCATACTTGAGATCTCTAAAAAAGATTTTGGTTAACTCTACTTTACAGTGCGGACAAATGGGTTGCATATCTTCTTTTTTTTCAACAGTGATCATCATATACCTCTGGTTTGTAGATTAATGAATATTAAGGTGATAGATGGCATGCTTTTGTTTCATCAGCCGACGGAGTGAAGCATTTTGTTTATTACAACGGAATATTTCCGTGCTTTTTCTTGGGGTTGTGATCCACTTTGTTGCGCAGCATCTCCAGGCCGGTGATCAGATCGAAGCGGGTTTTGGAGGGTTCAATGACGGCGTCAACGTAGCCGCGCTCGGCGGCGAGATAGGGATTGGCGAACTTCTCCTGGAATTCGGCGATCTTCTGCTTCTGCATCGCTTCGGGATCATCGGCCTCCTTGATCTCCTTGGCGAAGATGATCTCGACTGCTCCTTTGGCGCCCATGACGGCGATCTCGGCGGTGGGCCAGGCAAAGTTCAAGTCGCCGCGCACATGCTTGGAATTCATCACGTCGTAGGCGCCGCCGTAAGCCTTGCGGGTGATGACCGTGATCTTGGGGACGGTGGCTTCGCAGTAAGCGTAGAGCAGTTTGGCACCATTGGCGATGATGCCACCCCACTCTTGATCGGTACCGGGCAGGAAGCCGGGCACGTCCTCAAAGGTGATCAAAGGAATGTTGAAGGCGTCGCAGAAACGGATGAAGCGGGCTCCTTTCTTGGAGGAATTGATGTCCAGACAGCCGGCCAGATGCGCCGGCTGATTGGCGATGATGCCCACCGACTGTCCGTTCAAGCGGGCGAAACCCACGACGATGTTCTGGGCGAAATCCTGGTGAACTTCGAGGAAGTCATTATCATCAACGATTTTACAGATGACGTCTTTGATATCATAGGGTTTATTGGGATCTTCGGGCACGATGGTATCGAGTTCGGGATCTTCCCGGTGAATATCGTCAGTGCATTCGGCGAAGGGCGGGTCTTCGAGGTTGTTCTGAGGAATAAAAGAGAGCAGCTTCTTGATCTTCTCGATGCAGTCTATTTCGCCATCGCAGGCGAAATGGGCTACGCCGGACTTGGTGGCGTGAGTGTCCGCTCCGCCCAGCTCTTCAGAGGTAACCTCTTCGTGCGTCACCGTTTTGACAACCTTGGGCCCGGTAACGAACATGTAGGAGGTTTTTTTGACCATCAGGGTGAAGTCGGTAATGGCCGGCGAATAAACGGCTCCACCGGCGCAGGGCCCCATGATGGCTGAAATCTGGGGAATGACACCGGAATACAAAGTATTGCGTAGAAAAATATCGGCATAGGCGCCCAGTGAAACCACTCCCTCCTGCACGCGCGCGCCGCCCGAGTCGTTGAGGCCGATCAGCGGTGCGCCGACTCTGGCGGCCATATCCATGATTTTGCAGATTTTTTCGCCGTGTGCCTCCGATAAGGATCCCCCGAAGGTGGTGAAATCCTGGCTGAAGATAAAGATCAGCCGGCCGTTGACTTTACCGTGGCCGGTGACGACCCCGTCGCCCAGGATTCTCTGCTTGTCCAGTCCGAAGGCGGTGGAACGGTGGGTGACCAGCATGTCCACTTCCTGGAAGGAATCGGGATCGCACAGCAGATCAATGCGTTCCCGGGCTGTCAATTTACCCTTGTCGTGCTGCGCTTTAATGCGGGCTTCTCCACCGCCCAGTAATGCCTTGGCTTTCAGCCTGCGAAGCTCTTCGATTTTTTTGGTCGTCATGCAGTTCTCCCTGGCAAAATTCAACACCGGGTTCAATTTAGGGATTGTGGAGGTGAAAATCAAGGGGAAAAGGGCGCAATGCCTTGCGCCCTTTTGGTTTAACACTCAGGAGAATATGATTGGATTCCCGTCCAATGACGCTTCCTGTTTACCCTACTTCAACACCACGACCTTCTTCGCAGTTTGATCTAAATCGCTTTCCAGAGTCGCCCAGTAGATGCCGGAGGACATGCCCTCTGCCTGCCAGGTGAAGCGTTCAGTTCCCGGCCCCAGCATTCCTTCGTATATTACGGCAACTTCGCGCCCCAACAGGTCAAAGATGGCCAGTCTGACGGTTTGGCGGTTCTTTAACTGAACCTGGAGCGAAACTGAAGCATTAAAAGGATTCGGATAGGCATTCAGAGTCAGCGAACCGGGGAGAATTGCCCGGGAACCGGTCAGTGGCACATCGAGATAAGAAACCAGCTCAGCCACTCGCAGCTTGCCGTGCCCCCAGGTATCGTTGTATTCCGGCCCGGTGAAATCATCTTTCAGAGCGTATTCTTCGAGGTACTGCTCGACTTCGAGGCGCGTCAGGGAAGGGTCAGCCTGCATCACCAGCGCGGCCGCAGCCGCTACGTGGGGTCCCGCTGCGGAGGTGCCTGAAAACTGTCGGTATCCTGCGTGAGTGTAGGGATAGCCGTACTCTGAACGGGTGCTGTAAACGTCGTAGTTCCCCGGCGCGGCGATGGAAAGGATGTGAACTCCGTCAATGCGGGTGCCTCGGCCGGAGAAGAGCGAGATTTCACCCGGCTGGATGCTGCCTGAACCCACTCCGATGTACTGCTCATAACCCCGTGTGCTGTAAGAACCCAGGACGAAGGCCGAATCCGCCGTCGCCGGCCAGGTGACGGTTTTGTCATTCGAGCGATAGTCAATAAATTCGATGCCGCCTTCCCAGGAGGAAACGTCATCAGCAATGTTGCCGTTCAGCTCGAAATCAACTCCGCCGGGATGGTGGACTGTCAGAATCCAGGTGCCGTTAAGTATTTCACCGCTGGCTCCCCAGAGAGCGATATCGTATTCGGCCGTGCCGCGCGGGGAAACCCAGAAGCCAGAATAGACTTCCCACTGGCCGAAGTACTGGATTCCAGAATTGCCCTCGAGATCAACGGTATTAGCGTAGGGATCTTCGAGGCTGAAGGTAAGTTCGACGTCCGGTTCACGCCACAGGAAAGTGGAATACATTTGGGTTGGATCGGCACCTTCCCACTGTTCTGCGCTGATGGAGATGGGGTAATCCTGACCCGATGCGACCTGAAGCTGGCAATGTTTGTATCCTCGATTTAAATTACCGGCGGGCAGTACCTGCATAACTCCCTGCGCGGCCTCGCTGTCCAGGAGCAATTCCTCATTGGAAGAACCGTCCAGTGGTTGGAAAACGAATCCGCCGAATTCATAGAGTAACACCCGGCAGCCTTCTTCGCGCACCCAGGGCAGATAGGACGAAAAGGGCACGCCGTTGAAATAGTATCCCATTAAGAGATCGGCTCCGGGAGCGATACCGCAGAAACGAGAAACCCCCGGTGTGCCGCCCGCCAAAACGCCGCTCACGGCCGTTCCATGACCGTTGTAATCCGGTGCAGCCTGAATCAAGTCAATACCACGTCTTCGAACCGTTCCCCCATCATCTTCCATGACCGCACTGATTTTACTCTCAGCCAGAAGGATTAGTTGTTCCCCGACATCCAGTTCGTTATTCCCGTTCAAATCATCGCAATGAAAAACCATTTCTCCGTAGCCCGGATCGTCCTCGCTGAATCCGTTTCCCGCACCATAATCTCTTCGGTCATTACCGTTGGCATCGTTATAAAGCCAATCCCAGTCGGCCTGATAGACGCCATCGTCGTTGGAGATGCCGTTTCCACCGAAGGCCATGGCGGGATCGTAAATTTCGCCATCGTTTAAATCGAGGATCTCGCTTAGAGATCCGGTGCCGTTGCTATCCAGATCCACCACATCCGTTCCAGGGGTGAAAGCACCATTCTGGTCAATATCAATCCAATCGTAGCGCAACTCAGAGCGGCGAAACAGGGCGGGATGAAAGACGTCAACACCAGTGTCAAAGTCGGCGATCAACTGGCCCTCGCCGATAATGGGGAACCCGCCCGCGCTGACCATCTCCCAGGCTTCCGTGGCACCGATTTCCGGGGCGGATAAATCGAGGCAAGGGAGGACCCTGGGATTCCAATCGCTGGCGATCATCAGAACATCCGGGTGGTTGACCCAGCGATCAATTTCATCCCAGGTCATAATGGCACCATATACCGATCCGGAACCGGCGTATTCCCCAGCTATTCTGCGCAAACGCATACCGCGACTTTCCCAGGTGGCCAGGTCGAAGGGTTCAGCGAAGCGTACGGTAACATTGAGCTCAGGAGCGTTGGCCAGGGAAAGCATTGCCTGGGGCATACCATCGGTCGGATTTTGACGTACTGCTCTGAGGAGGCGCAACGAAGGGGAAAGTTTCGAGTGGGGTGGGTCGGGGACAGCCGTTGCTATAGAAGTGCATAAGATGAGAGCAGTAAGCAGGAATTTCATGGGTTTCATCCAAGACTCCTTTCAGGGATCGATAGAACGGTCTGCCCAACTTTCTTTTATTATTTACTCATCGGTCTATTCAATGTTCCATTTTCAGGGCTTTGATGGAATTTTACTCGAATACACCCATCAGGATTGCAGGCGTTGGACCCAGGTTTCGAATCTTCTGGCGAAGAGGTCGGGATTCTTGGCGCTCGTCCCACCCATAAAGACTTCTCTGGTTCCCTTATCGTCTTCTTTTATCACCACCCAGAGGCGCCGGGGGACCAGGTAGAAAGACAAAACCAGGCCGAGCGTGGCCAGGATGAAACCCAGCCAGATCAGCCAGGTCCCGGGATTCTTTTTCACTTCGAGGATGGTCGAGTAGGTAACGTTGGATTTGAATCCAGAAATATCCAGAAGCTGGAAACTGTAATTCGCTTCCGGGGATGTATGCACGAAGGGATTATGCAGAAAAGACCATTGATGGTAAATTTCCCGTCCACCGTTGTGCACTTCCAACAGCACCGCGGGATTACGCAATTCTCCAGAAGCGCTGCTGGCTCTGGATCCGTCGAGGCGAAAATCCGGCAGGAAATCAGCCAGAACCAGTTCACTCCCGTCCGGGAGTGCGATGGGTTCGTTCATGAATATGAATGTTGTATCCAAAACGGTATCATCAACGAGTCTCTTTATCTCGATCAGCGCGCTATCGAGGTGCGCTTCCACACGGGGGTTCTCGGTATCGAAGGAGGTTTGATAAAAACGATAGCCTTTATGACGGAGGGGATGATTGACTTCGATGCGATGGCGGGACACTTCCTCTCCGTCCTCGATAACGGTGGCGATGGTAATATAATCCTTAATGTTGCCGCGATCCATTTCGATGTCAAACTGATTGCGCAGGCGGGATTTCTCCACCGGAATGGTGACCATTTCCCGGTGCGGCGACATCGTTTCGAGAAGGAAGCGGTCGTCGCCCTGGCGCCCCACAATTTTACCGATAAAGGAATCGTCAACCAGAACGTATTGGCCCAATCCCGGAGGGTAATATTCGATCTGGAAACTGTCCACCCGCACCTGAAAGTCGAAACCTGGATCGCTCAGGATATCGCCCGGCAGCCCTCCGACGCGAGTCGAAAAGCCCAACCAGGAAGCGAATAATCCGCCTAAGGCCAGGCACAGCAAACCGCTGTGTGTCAAAATAGGGCCAAAATAGGCCAGAGCTCCGTGCAGGCCCGACAAGCGCCATTCCCCATCGGCACGTTTCTCGGTAAAACGAAAGGAGTGAGGCAACCGCTTCATGAAATTCTTCGCAGGCGTTTTTACCCTGAACTTCCTGGAAACGGCAAGCTCCATAACTTGATCAGGACTGCGCGGCGCGGGTTTACGCATAGCGCGCAGGGCGATGGGAATCCGCTCGATGATGCAGGCCGCCAGCGAAAGAGATAAGAGCAACAGCAGAATCTGATACCACCAGGAACGGTAGGGATCGTGAAGTTCCAGGAATGTGAACAGATTAAACAGAGGTCTGCTCATCCCCAGTTCCTGACGCCAGAATTCCTGCCAGCCGGGGCCACTGGCTCTTACGGGATAAAATTCACCCAGAAATAGCGACAACACCGACACCACCGCCAGAACGACCAGGACGATGATGGCGAATTTCATGTTAACCAGTTGATCCCAGATGCGGGCAGGCAACGCGGTTGATTTCATGTTCTCTTGATTTGAAGTCAAGGCATTTGCGTTTTTTAGGAAATTGGCCGTTAGTAATACGAATATTTTGCCAAAAAGTTAATCCGGGAAGTATATATTTACTTCGCTAATTTATACAGGCCGTGTTTGGTGATTATTTCAGCAACGGCAATGGGAACAGATTCTTCCAGATTCTGGCGCCGCGCCCGGATTTCACTGGAGGTGAATTCGATCAGAGGGGTATTCAGAAGGCGTACTTTTTTCAGGAACCGATCTTCAGCCTGCTCGAGGGGAAAGCCGGGACGGGGCATCACCGCCACTTCGATGCTGTCGAGCAGTTCCTCGGGGCGATACCAGCTCCCCAGTTCCAGCAATGAATCGGAGCCCGTCAGCCAGATCAGATGACAGCGATCCTCGGTGAAGCCCAATTGACGGAGTTTCCGAACGGTCTGCAGAGTCGTTCCGGGCAGATCCTCTTTCTCTTCGACCAAGCAGAGCCGAAATCTGGAATCCAAGGGGAGGCAGCTTGCGACCATCTGGCGGCGTATTTCATAGGGGGTGTGAATCTGTCCCTGTTTGTGAGGAGGGTGCGGTGCGGGGATAAAGGCCACTTGATCCAATCGCAGTTCATCTGCGGCGCTCGAAGCAGTGCGGATGTGGCCCCAATGAGGCGGGTCAAAGGTTCCACCGAACAGCCCTATGCGGCCATGTGGTTCCATGAACTTGGGACTCATCGAACTCAGGGATCCTGGGGAGTGTCTTCTTGGGGAGGTCCCACGGATGCGCTCTGCAGATATCGGCGACACTTCTCCAATCGGTCTTCAACGACACCGGCGTCGCTGGTGGTATAGACTTGCAGGTATTTTTCGTAGGCTGCCGCCGCCTCTTCATACTTATCCATGGCGAAAAATGAATCCCCTTTCATTCTCAAGGCGCGCTTCGCCCAGGGAGTATCCCCATATTGCTCCAGAACAGTATCAAAGTAGATGACCGCGGAGGGATATTTTTTCATGCGATAATAGAGATCTCCTACTTTGAATTCCTTTCTGGCCAAGCGCGAGCGCGATGCCTCCAGGGCCTTCCGGACAACCCAATCGCCATCCACAACGGCAGAAGGCGGGATCTTTAATCCCGAAGTTTGGGGATTGTATATGCCAAGCGTGAACACCCTAAGAAGCCACTGACCAAAGTTGATCCCTCGTGAAGGGTAAACAACTTTCGTGCGGAAGAGAGACTCTTCCTCGACTTTGGCGCGCGGGGGTTTCCAGATTCCAAAAGTAAAAATCTTGCGGATGTTTTGCCAGGCCGTTGGCTTCACAGCCAGGCGAACGCTCAGATCGGTTTCGGGGTACTCATCGAGGAAATCCTGAATGGCGACGACCGTCCTGACGGTATTCCTCTGGTCCAAATCATACCGAGGGGACATGTAGAAGAAGGAAAGTATGATTTTCAACCAGGCATCATCCACCAGAGGGCTTTCGGGAAAATTCTGGATCAATCGGCCGTATTCAGCCTCAGCCAGAATATATTCCCCCATAGCGAAGTGGCTTTCCGCCAGCAGGAACTGGGCGCTGTCCACCAGCGTAGAGCCGGAATAATTCAAAGTAAACGTGGTCAGTAATTCAATGGCTTCGAGGTATTTCTCCCGCTCGAAATAATCTTTACTCATCGCCCATAGCTCTTCGGGATAGACATCCTTCGGCACTCGCACCCGTCCGCAGCCGGAAAGCAGTATGAGCAGTGAGATGAGAACGCTAAATAACGCGATAACGTGTGTTTTTTTCATTTGTGATCTGGATGATTTTAGTTTCCTAACGCCCTCGCTCGGTGAACAGCATATAGAGAATCCCCCCGATCAATCCCGTCAATACAATCGGCTTGACCAGCCGGGAAAAGAAGCCCGCAGGCTGATCCTCTTTTTCGATGGCGATCGAAGTATCGGGCGATATCAGCGCGGTGGTATCTTGACCAACCGTCATCGAAGTATCGGACGCAGTGCCGGATTCGCCTTCGAGTTTTTCTTGTATTTGAAAAACGCTCGTCGTATCCTGACAGAATCCAACTGTCGCCAGGGTGAATATCAAAGGGAGAAAGAACAGCAAACGTAAGCGCGACTGTGACGTCATAATCGCCTTCCCGTTCGACCCCAGCAGGCGGAAATTAGAATTCCGAACAGGGCCAGCAGCGACATAAGCCAGGGGATTAATTCGCCATGCCGGACGTAGAACGTCAGATCGTTCCCACCGGATTCAACTTGCACCGCGAACGTGCCACGTTCATTATAAGGAATACTTTCGATGACCCGCCCGGTTCGATCCGCAGCCAGAGAGATGCCGGTATTGGCCGCTCGCAACAGGGGGCAGCGTGTTTCAATGCACTTAAACCGCACCAGGGCAGCATGTTGATAAGGGCCGGAAGAATTCCCGTACCAGCCGTCGTTGGTCAGGTTGCACAGAACTCTGGCTCCATTCAATACGAAGCGGCGGGTTTCCTGGCCAAAGACGGATTCGAAGCAGATCTGGGCGGATATCTTCACGCCGTTACCGGGATCGAAGACGACATAACTTTTACCTGCTGTAAACTCCGCTTGACCGAAGTTTAGTTCCCCAAGCCGGGGCCAAAACTTCTGAAACGGGACGCGCTCACCGAAAGGCACCAGCCGGATCTTATCATATCTTGAGGGTTTTGTGCCGTCCTTAGGGAAGAAAAACGCCGAGTTAAAGCGATCGTGACCTTCTCTGGCATTTCGACGAATTTCGTAGTGTGGGGCACCGGTTAAAATCGCTGCGCCGGAACTTTCAGCCAGGGCTCGGAGCCGGCGCTGGTATTTGATCTGGTGCCCGAGATATACCGGGACGGCCGTTTCCGGCCAGATGAGGAGATCCGCCTCTTCCCGGGCTACGGCTTCTGTCGTCAATTTCTCATACAGCACGAGACTGGAATCGGGATCCTCCATCCACTTGGCCGCAGGATCAACGTTACCCTGTACGATGATCGCTTTGAGCGACACCCCGGGTTCGGGTAGATGATTCAGCCGCCACTGTCCCCATACCAGTCCGGCGATCAGCATCAAAGTCAATCCAACGAAAACTTTCCTCCGGCCATAAAGCAGGAGAAAAAAGGCCACGTTTGCGCCTACCACCCAGGCGGAAACAAACCTGATGCCGCCGATCTCCGCCAGTTGCGCGGCGGGGGGAAACTCGATCTGCGTCAAGCCCAGTTCCAGCCAGGGGAAGCCGATCTCCGGTGCGTTTTTGACCACTTCCAGCGCAACCCAGAGGGCGGGGAGCAGAAGCGCCGCCAGATCGCCACAGCGGTTCCACAAAAAAGCCCAAAAAGCAGCAAAGAGGCTCCAGTAAAGCGGGAAAATCAACAACATGCCCAGCAGCGAAGCAAGCGCAATGGGACCCTCCGCTCCGCTGTTTAGGCCAATCCAATAGAGCAAGCCGGCATTAAAAAATAAACCTCCCCACCATCCCCTACGGAAAGCGACTCCGAACGTCAGAGAGCGAGTCCCGACGATCAAGGGAAGCAGCGAAATCCAGGCAAGAAACCATAAGTTCAGCGGTGGGTAGGCTAAAGCGGTGATGGCACCCGAAAGGATAAACGGAATACGACTCGGTTTAGCCGGCTTATTTCTGGGCATCCTTACCTTTGCGGGCAGCTTTATAGATTCCCTCGACGATTTTCAAAACCTTTAAGGCGTCTTCCCCTGAAGAGATCGTGGGACGGTTATGCCTGACGCATTCCAGAAAGTGCCTGACTTCGTATCTAAAAGAGGATCGGTAGAGTTCCCGTCGAGTAATCGTCTTTTCGGGTGTAACGTTGACCAGGTTTCCGTGCATCTCTTTATCAATCCGGAGTGGATTTAAAACGGCGGCGCCTTTTGTCCCCCAGAAATGGGCATAAGCCTGGGTTTCCGGGGCCAAAAGAGCCCAAGAAGCGTGCAAAGTTAGAATTTTCCCGCCATCGAGCTGCAGTTGACAGGCAATCGTGTCTTCGACCTCCAGCCCCAGCATATTGTGGAACTGCACTGCTAAAACGTTCTCGACGGTATAGTTATCCATCAACCACAAGGAGAGATCAAGCATCTGCAGGCCGAGATCCATGAGGACGCCGCCTCCTGAGATACGTTTTCTAAAGCACCACTCGGCTCCGGACCAGCGTCCTTTTTTCTTAAGCCATCCGCTTCGCACGATGAAGATGTCCCCCAGTTCGCCGCCCTCGATGAAGTTTTTCAGAATCATAGAATCGGGGCGAAAGCGGTGATTCATTGCCACCATGAGGATTCGGTCGGCCCTTCGGGCGACTTCGACCATC
Source organism: uncultured bacterium (assembly GCA_964533705.1). GTDB lineage: Bacteria > Electryoneota > B3-LCP > B3-LCP > B3-LCP > CAZHMN01. Next base: position 18,940 of record CAZHMN010000011.1, on the reverse strand, counting down.
TTCACGGCTTCCGACACGCGCCGTGCGATGGGTCTCTCAACCATGACGTGCTTTTGGGCATCGAGAGCCATTAACGTTAAAGCCAGATGGGAGTTTGTCGGCGTGAAAATCATAACGGCGTCAATATCGGGGATGGCCAACAAGTTTTGGGGATCTTCAAAAAACCGGGGGATGCCGAACTTCTGCGCGACCAATCCCGCTTTGGAGACATCCAGGTCGCAGATGGCTTCAAGGCTTACGTCAGCAAACTTCTTCAAATTGGGTAAATGAACCGCTTGAGCGATACCACCGGCACCGATGACGCCCAGACGGAGGGGCTCTTCTCGCTTGCTCAGTTTGGGCATTGTGGGATTGATTTATTTAATCTTGCGATGATTCTCGTTGCCCTGGATCAATTTCTTCGGGCGATAAAGGTGGTAGACGGCCTTCCAGGAATTCTTGCAGGATAAGCGCGGCCGCGGTGCGATCGTGATCGCTCTTACGGGCACGGCGCCCCCGCTTGCGGAGAATTGCCCCGGCGCGTCGGCTGCTCAGAGCTTCATCAACGAAATGAACGGTTAGGCCCTCGCTCTGCAACAGTTTGCCAAGCTGCAGAATCTCTGCCTTCAATGTTCCGGGTTTGTCACCCAGGGTCAGGGGGAAGCCGATCACCACTTTCTGGACGCATCGTTCCCGCAGAATGGGCTTTATTTGGACCATTAAATCGTTCAAACCGTTGATTGTCAAGGTGGTGATACCAAAAGCAATGGGCAATTCAGTTTGACATCCCGCGAGGCCCACCCTCTTACGGCCATAATCAATGGCGAGGATATTCCCGAAGGCTCTTTTATCCAAGAGATTTTCCGATTTCTCGCTGCCGGTAATGGTCAACTTTTCGACGGCTCCCCCCCCTGCTGACTCACTTCATCGAGGCGGCTCACTGAAACCACACTTTTCACATCCTGTATTTTTCGGATAAGCTTGGTAAGATGTGCCAGGTCCTTGACCTGAACGACAATGGTTCCCAACACCAGAGCTCCCTCTTTTTTCATGTCAAGGCTGATCATATTGACGTTCAGCGGGGCGATGACGTTGGTAATATCCCGCAACAGGTGCTTGCGATCTTCAGCCAGCAGTTGGACACGGGCGTTGAACTCCTGATCCCGATCGACGTCCCACTCGACGGCGATATTCCGATCGGCCTCGGTCATCAACCAGCGAGCGTTCTTACAATCAACTCGATGAACGGTGATGCCCTTTCCGGTGGTGATAAATCCAATAATCTTATCGCCGGGCAGGGGACGGCAGCAGTCAGCGAAGCTGATCAGCAGGTCGTCCATGCCTTGAATTTTAATACCCGCGTCACTGCGCTTAACCCTGCGAATGATGCGCTGAATAGCGCCATTTTCCCGGCTGGGCAGCAACTTCTTCGCGCTGAGGCGGGATAAAACCGATTGAACCGAAAGATCTCCATTTCCCAGAGCAGCGTAGAGAGCTTCTTCCTTATCATAGCCGCTTTCTGCTGCCAGTTCAGCCACCTGCTCATTGGTCAATTTCAGGTGCAACCGATGAAACTCTCTGGTCAGAAGTTCCTGCCCCAGTTTGACGCTCTGCTGGAACTGCGATTCTTTCAGCCAGCGTTTGATTTTCGATTTCGCCTTTGCTGAGATGACAAATCGCAGCCAGTCCTGAGAGGGTTTCTGGTTGGCTGAAGTAATGATCTCGACGATATCGCCGGATTGGAGTTCGGTGTTCAGAGGGACGATCTTATTATTGACCTTTGCACCGATACAGTGCAGGCCGATATCAGTGTGAACGGCAAAGGCAAAATCAAGGGGTACGGCGCCTTTGGGGAGGTTGATCAGCTTACCTCTGGGTGTAAAGACGAAGACCTCATCGCTGAAGAGGTCATCGCGCAAAGTTTCCATGAATTCCTGCGGTGTGGAGCTGTCAGCCTGCCAATCCGTAAATTGCCTGACCCAGGTGATATAACGTTCCAGGTCGTCCCCACCATCGGTTTTTTCCTTGTAGGCCCAGTGCGCTGCGATTCCTTCCTCCGCAATGATGTGCATCTTCTCGGTACGAATCTGGATCTCGAGCAACCTGCCGCCGGGACCTCTGACTTTGGTGTGGAGGGATTGGTACATATTCGATTTGGGCATAGCGATGTAATCGGCGAATTTCTCGTGAATTGGCGCCCAAAGATTGTGAACCACGCCCAGAACGAAGTAGCACTCTTCGACCTTTTCGACGATAATGCGGATGGCTAGGAGATCCAAGACCTCGTCGAACGAAATCCCCCGGTTACGGATCTTCGTGTAGATACTGTAAAAATGCTTGGCCCGACCCTGCACTTTAGCCTTAATACCAAACTTCTTCAATTCTGCTTTGATGGGATCAATGGCCTCCTGGATACAGCGATCGCGCTCCTCCATTTTCATAGCTACCAAGGAAGCTATTTCCCGGTAGCTATCATGATCCAGCACTTTAAAGGTGAGATCCTCCAGTTCGGATTTGATCTTGTTCATACCGAAGCGATGTGCCAGGGGTGCATAAACTTCCAGCGTTTCACGGGCGATGCGCTCCTGAGAGGATTTCGGCAGGTATTCGATGGTGCGCATGTTATGGAGACGGTCGGCGAACTTAATCAAAATGACGCGAATGTCCTTTGATACAGAGAGAAGCATTTTTCTGAAATTCGCCGCCTGCCGCACCTCGAAACTTTCAACATGCAGCCCGGATATTTTGGTGACTCCATCCACCAGAAGTGCCAGTTCCGAGCCGAATTCGCGCTCGATTTCGGACAGGGGGATGTTGGTGTCTTCAACGACGTCATGAAGAAACCCCCCGGCCACAGCGCGAGCATCCTGATGAAGATCCGCCAGAATCTTGGCAACTTCCAGGCAGTGCACGAAATAAGGTTCCCTGGAATAGCGCTTCCTACCTCGGTGGGCTTCGTAGGCGTAGTCGAACGCCTTCTCGATCAAAGCGCGATCCGCATCGCTTATATTGGGGGAAAGCTTGCCAAAGATTTCCTTCAGATCCTCCCGGTAATCTCCTTCGGGAGGGACGACCTTGATGGCTTTATCCGTTTTAGCCTGTGAAGCATTGGCTTTCATGTGATCCGAACTTAGAAGGGGGGCGCGTCAACCGTATCCACGACCGGAGGCTGATGATAGGGATCAACTTCGAGAAACCTGCCCGTATTGGTCTCAAATTTCAAATTAATGGTACCCAGGGGGCCGTTTCGTTGCTTTGCAACGATAATCTCCGTGGATTGCACGTCAATCCTATTTTCATCTCTCTTTTCAGCATATAATCCGGGTCGGTAGAGGAAAATGACGACGTCGGCATCCTGTTCGATAGCCCCGGAGTCGCGCAGATCGGAAAGGATGGGCCGCTTGTCTCCGTGGCGGGTTTCGACGGCTCTGGACAGCTGCGACAGAACGATAACGGGGATGTCGAGATCCTTCGCCAAAGCTTTTAAACTGCGGCTGATTTCGGCGATCTTCTGCTGCTGGCTCTCGATTTTTTTGTGGGGCAGCTCCATCAAGCCGATATAGTCAATGATAATGAGTCCGATGTTATGCGTGGATTTTAGCTGTCTGGCGCGGGAACGAATCTCCATGGGAGAAAGGGCCGGGGTATCATCAATGAAGAAGGGGGCGTCGTAGAGCTTACCGATCTTAGTCGTAAGATCAGCCCATTTCTTGTCCTCCAATGTCCCTGAACGAACGCGGGCGGAATCAACCTGGGCTTCTGCGCACATGAGGCGAAGGGCTAACTGGTGATTTGCCATTTCCAGTGAGAAGAATCCCACCGGCACTTTCTGATTTATCGCGGCATTTCGAGCCAACTGCAGGCTGAAAGCGGTCTTGCCCATAGAAGGCCGCCCCGCCAATACAACCATATCGCCGGCCTGCCAACCTGAAGTCAACTTATCCAATTCTTCAAATCCAGATGATACGCCGGTAACGCCTCGGGGTCCACCGCGCATTTCATCCAGGCGATCATGGGTCTGCAATACCAAGGAGCGAAGGGGACGAAATCCACCCGTTCTGCGGAATTTCATCAGTTGGAAGATTTCGTTCTCGGTGGCATCCAGCAATTCGGTGACGTCGTCCGGTTCGCGATAGCACTGGTCAATGGCGCGGGTGCAACTGTGGATCATCTTGCGCAGCAGCGATTTCCGCAGGACGATGCGGGCATGGTGCTCAACGTTTGCAGGGCTGGCCACCATGCCGACTAATTCCGCCAGATAGGCCGCTCCCCCCACCTCATCGAGTTTATTTTCGGCATTCAGCGCCTCGGTTACGGTGACCACGTCAATGGGGTCGTTGCGCTGGTAAAGCTTTTGCGTAGCCAGGAAAATCGTTTTGTGGGCATCTTTGAAGAAGCAGGTTTCATCCAGTACTTCGTAGACACGGGCGGCGGCTTCCTGATCCAGCATCATGGCGCCCAATACGGCCATCTCCACTTCAATGGCGTTGGGCGGAACGCGCTCGACCATGGTTGAAGACTTTTTATTCTTTTCTGCAGTTTTGGAATTACTCATATTCCATTACCTTCGATGTCCGGACCTGCAAGGACCATTTGTTTCAGGTTTAAGAGATCCTGATGAGCGTCGGGCATTAAATTCTGGTTGCGGAGCAGCGCCGCGGGGTGATAGGTCACCCAGAAAGGCTTACCTCTGTATTTATGCACTCGCCCCCTCAGGGCGCGCAAGGGCGCCGTGGTTCGCAATAACACCTGTGCTGAGACCCTGCCCAGGGCTACCAGCCAGTCAGGATCCAAAAGGCGGAGCTGCTCGTGCAGATAGGGTTCACACATGCTGATTTCGTCGGGCAGGGGATCGCGGTTGTTGGGGGGACGGCATTTTAAAATATTGCAGATGTAAACCTCGCTTCTTTCCCAACCGATTTGATCCAGCATGGTATCCAATAATTTACCGGCGCGCCCCACAAACGGTTCACCCAAACGGTCTTCTTCCGCTCCGGGAGCTTCGCCGATAAATACGACCCTGGCGTTTGAAGAGCCCGTCCCGAAGACGAGCTTGTTGCGAGACGAACCCAGGGCGCATCTTAGACACCCACCCACGGCCGCCTCCATCTGATGCAGTGAATCGTAGGGTGCATAGGCGGGATAGGGATTCAGGCTGCTCTGAGCGGGTCGCATAGCGGAGCTTTCATCCGCTCGAGGTGCCTCAACCTTTTCTACCGCACGAGCGGACTCCAAGTAAAGCTCCTTTTCGTAAAGTGATAGGAATTCGAGGTAATTTAACGCTTTTTCTCGCAGCGAACTATTTTGGGAATTGTCAAACATGGAGCAACTGGATGATGAAATGGGGGTTCGAATGATCTATCAGGAGGTTCCGGAAGACTCTCAGCTCGACAGCATCCGCTGTATCCGATCCAAAAGCACTCCGGCGAACTTTTGCTTGGACATTTCGGGCAACGCTTCCTGCTCGCCACTGGCGCTGATCAGCGTACCCTGGATGGCTTCTTTTCCAAGACCTGCTGCCGATCCAGCACCGGGATGGTTCAGAACAATCAGATCAAGGTTTTTGTCCTTGAGCTTGCGCCTAGCGTTTTTTACGCCATTTCCGGTCTCCAGAGCGAAGCCCACGAGCAGCCGGTCGCCTTTATTAATGGACAGCTCTTTTAAAATATCCGGGGTTTTCCCCAATTGGAGCGTTAACTCATCTCCCGCCATCTCCTTTTTGATCTTCTGTCCAGCGAACCGCCGGGGCTTGAAATCAGAAGGTGCGGCGGCCATTATGAGGACCTGGCTCTTATTAAGGCACCTGGCGATGGCGTCCTTCATCTGTGCGGTGCTCTCCACGCGCACGGGGTTTATGCCTGGCGGATCGGGCAACGATCCCGGGCCCGCAATCAGATGGACGTCGGCGCCCCGGCGGCGAGCTTCTTCCGCCAGGGCGTATCCCATACGCCCGCTCGACAAATTGCTGATGACTCGAACCGGATCTAAGGCTTCCCTGGTGGGCCCGGCGCTGATTGTGATCGTCTTGCCCGCAAGAGGACCCTGAGGCGGCAGCAATTTGCAAATCCGATCTAATATCTTCGATGGCTCAGGCAGCCGCCCTATACCGGGCTCCTCCAAGGGGTGAGCCATAGCGCCTTCTTCGGGATCCATCACCAGGATGCCTCTCGTCTTGAGCCTGGCTAAATTCTCCTGGACGGCGGGATGGGCGTACATTTTCGGATTCATCGCCGGGCAGATTAAAAGGGGAGCAGAAAGAGCGAGACTGACCGTACTGACAAGATCGTCCGCTATCCCACCGGCGAGTTTTCCGATGCAGTTGGCGGTTGCGGGGGCGGTGATCATCAGGTCAAGATCACGAACCAGATCCAGATGCCCTTTACCGCTTTCTTCACCTGCGAAGAGATCCAGAGCGACTTTATTTCCGGTCAGGGCTTCAAAGCTCAGGGGACCGATAAAGCGGGTGGCGGCCTCAGTCATAATCACTTGAACCGAGGCCCTGTTTTTCACCAGAAGACGGACCAGTTCGCAGGTTTTATAAGCGGCGATGCCGCCGGTCACCGCCACCAGTATTTTACGATTTACAAGCATTGAGATTGAAAGACCTGATCATTTCTCATCTATGCCATACTTGATGTCCCCCTTGTACATTTCGTTCATCGCCAGGACGGTCGGTTTTTCGAACTTGGGCAGTCTGGGGGCGTCTTCGTCATCTTCATCTATTCTCGGTCTCACGATTTCCTCTTCATCCTCATCATCAACATCTGAACGAACCTTGGACGCCATGAATTCCTCAATGATGCGCGCCTGCCGCTGCCCGATCTGGCGAGCTCGCTGGGACATGACGATAATGGCTTCGTAGATGTTGGGCACCTTGCCCTGGAAATCTTCTGCCAGGAAATCCCGTCGTACCGTCTCCGTTTTATCTTCGGGAAACTTTTGGATTCTTCCTTCTCTTTCCATCTCCTGGCTGGTTTCTTCCGAAAGCGAACTGAGTAGATTTTCTCTCATGTACGCTCGTCCTCCTATGTAGAACTTCGAATGATTTGTTCTATTTTAGATACGGTTTCTTCCAAATTATCGTTGACAACGACATAATCAAATTTCGAGGCCTGCTCACACTCGATTTTTGCTTCCGTCAAGCGGCGCTGCAACTGGCTGTTATCTTCAGTGCCCCGCTGCTGGAGCCTGCGTTCGAGTATTTCTAACGATGGCGGCATTAAAAAGATTAAAAGTGCGTCAGGGTAGCTCTGTTTTAATTTCAGGGCGCCCTTAACATCCAAATCGAAGAGGACGTCCAGACCGGCGGTCACGGCGACCTCGGTGAATTTTTTCGGGGTGCCGTAGAAGTCGCCGTACACCTCTTCCCACTCGAGAAGGTCGCCATGGTCGCGTTTTTCAATGAACTCTTCCCTGCTCAAAAACCAATAAGCCTCGCCGTTTCTCTCATCGCCTCGAGGCGGACGTGTGGTGGCAGAAACCGAGTAGGTAAGATTTTTATCTTTCTCTAACAGACGTTTGATAATTGTGGATTTCCCGCCACCTGAAGGACTGGAGATTACGATGAAACGGCCTCTATCGGCGGGCCTTCCCGAAGAATAATCCATTATTCCAAATTCTGTATCTGCTCCCGCGCTCGCTCGATTTCCTCCTTTAAATTCACAGCGAGGTGAGAAATTTCAGCGGATGCGGATTTGGCGCTGATAGTATTGGCTTCGCGATTCAACTCTTGCAGCAAAAAGCCCAGCTTCTTCCCGGCAGGTTCATCGCCTTTCAATGCTTCGAGAAACCTATGGCAATGGCTCTCCAAACGGACGCATTCTTCGGAGACGTCCAGTTTGTCGGCGAGGAAAGCCATTTCCTGTTCCAATCTGCCCGGATCAACGGGGCCGGAATTGACCAGAAGGTCCAACCTCTCATTTAGTTTTTCCATTTGCAATTTTGGCTGATCGGCGGCCAATTCCTGGATCTGCAGGCGGATTTTGTCAATAGCTTCAATGCGCTCCAGTAAATCCTCAGCCAGGCTGATACCCTCCGAACGCCGCATCTTCAGCAGACCGGCCAAAGCTTCATCCAGAGCAGCCAGAATCTGTTGGCGAAGCGTATCGCTGAGTTCGGCATCAGGTTGGGCGGTAAAATAATCTGAGAAATGCAGAAGATGTTCCAGGGTTACGGGTTCATTCGTCCCTAACTTCGCGCCCAGTTCCAGCAATTTTTGACGGCACAGGTCTGCAGCACGAAGATCAATTTTCAGGATGGAATCATCAGAGGGGTCGCGATCCAGCGTAATCAGCAGATTGATACGTCCCCGGGCCAAGCGGGAACGAATGCGATCCCGGATCTCCGACTCCATAGCGTTCAATTCCCGAGGGATCTTCATACCGATTTCGCAGAAGCGATTGTTTACGGTACGAATTTCAACGGAAATGTTTATTCCCGGGAAGTTTTTCTCACTGCGACCGAACCCGGTCATGCTGGAAACGCCAGCTCCGAAATTAAAGGAGATATTCTTTTCGGTCATTATTATTAGAATTAGAGATCCGTCGAGACAACAGATAAAAAAAGCGCTATCTATTCAGGTCGGGTTAGCGGTCGTTGCGGTCTGCTCTAAAATAAACCGGGACTATGTCCCCAGAGAACGGCCAGCGCCACGCGATGCGTATCTCCCAGTTCAGGATGGGCTAAGAAGGCGTAATCTATGCGGAAGCTTTTTAACAGGATCCCCGCGCCGAAAGTATAATTTCCGAAGAATCCTTCATCGTCCTGCTCGCGCGAGGGTTCGGCACCGGCTCGCAAGGCAATCCCTCCGCCTGAGACATTGATCAAGTATTCCAGGCCGACGTGTGAATCCGCGGTCACTGAGCCAAGCTGGAACTGATCCGCATCCCCCCTATCGGTAAAGCGCAGATCAAGATCAGCGGCCAGAGTCAACTGGGCAATCAAGGTGGGGAGGTCAAATTTATACGCTCCGCCCACCTTTAGCGTGGGTGCGATTAATTCCTGTTGTCCCGTATCCCAGATCAGCGCCGTTGTTGTTGCATCCTGCAGCATGGCCCCGAAAGTGAGGTTACGCCAGGGATATAGCCGCACGCCGACGTCAAATCCCAGACCGTAAGCGCTACTGGAGGCGACCCATTTGCCGATCAATTTCGCCGAAGCGCCATAAGAGAGGAGCTTGGAGTGGGTTCTACCGAAACCGGCAAAGAAGGCCATCTCGGTATCGCTGGTCCAGTGATCCACGATGACGCGATTGTCATCACTCAGACCCTGCGATGGGTCTTCCAGAGCCGTCACAGGGATGTCATCCACACCCAGGCGGATGATACCGAATCCCCAGCCGCTGGCATCATTCCGGGGGTGGGCGTAACCCAGGTAATCGTAGCCGACGATTCCGTCGAACTGCTCGGCGTGCATGAGCGTAACTTCTCGTGCGGAGATGTGGGCCAGACCGGCCGGGTTCCAGTAAGCCGCGGAAGCGCCGCCGGCCAGAGCGACGTAAGCTCCGCCCATGCCGAGTGCTCGAGCGTCTATTCCAATGCTCATAAACTCACCGGCGTATTTACCATCCGAAAGCCAGCTCGCAACCGCCTGTGTAGTGATGATCCCCGATAGAAAGGCGAGTCCCAGCAGCATCCTTTTCATGATGGGCATCCCAGCAAATTATACATTTTTATAATATACGATAAAGAAGACCTAAAGTCAAGTGAATTAATTCCGCCAATTTCCGACGAAAGGGCTCAACTTCTCCTATATTAGACCTTTCAAGCCCATGAAAGTTTCACGTTTTTGGCGACAATGACGCACCAATAGGTTCCAAATCCAGTTAAGAGCTAACATGAGGAATAATAAATTTCCTCAATGAGCCGGGCGATATATCGCCGGCGTGAAGGTGGTCTTATTAAAGTGAAAACGGCCATTATTCGCCGTTATGCACAATCCCATAAAGCAGACAACCATCCTACAGGGGGATCAGTAGATCCGCCTTATATTACTGCTGCTGAAGGTAGGGGCTACAGTAAGTCGTTTTCGGTTTGATATTTTTTAATTATTATAAAGCTTGATTTTGTGAAAATCATGGCATAAATTAACGGACGCTGATAGAGTAATCCGATTTCCTTCACCGGTTAAAACCGATGGAGAGGATCAGCGCAACAGATCTGGATGGCATGAGATTTGCCTTTAAACTTACGGAATCACTCTAATTTTTTTTACTCTAATCCTTTAAGTATAATTTTTAAAATATATTAGCATCTCGGGGACCTAAAATTGATTCAGACACGCTCATTTCAAAATGGTACTATGGCATGCAAGATTGGCTAATATTGATCAAAATCCTCAAGTATTACGCATTCGATCGGGATTTGATCGCCAAAAAAATTGGGTAAACTGAGAAATAGCACAATAAATCCAAATCAAGGAGACTTGCAATGAAAAGATTCAAATTCTCTTACTTGTTCGCATTCTGCCTTTTGTTGATGATGTGGGCCGCTCCATCATCAGCATTCAACCTGATGATCAGCCCGAGTGGCGAACCGATTGAGCCCCCGCCATTTGACAGCCCGCAGCCGGATACAATCAAATACGATGACGGCGGATATTATTTTCTTTACGGACCGACGAACCTCTGGGGAATCGTACGGTTTACCGCCCCATCGGACTTCGAGGTTCGCTGCATCTACATCCAGATGCTGAATTCCAACAGTGTATCGGATGGCGTAAACGTCGGCATTTACAATGACAACGGCGCAGGCCAACCCGGCACCCTGGTTTCCGGGCCTTACTACTATCCTGGACCTCTATGGTTAGGCTACACCTGGCTGGACGTGGAACTCGATACGCCATTCCCCACCTTTACGGCTGGTGAGAACTTTTTCGTGATCTTCGGTCCAGCCCCCACCGGCACGCAGACACAAGGATGGTTTCTTTACGTGGACAGCAACGGTAACACGGAGAACCGTTCCGGTTACGGGAACAGCCAGTCCGGGCCCTGGTCCTTTGACCTGCCCGGCGATTTAATCGTACGAGCCGGCGGAGAGGTGGCCTCCTATACGGACCTGAGCGCAGTTAGCTGCTTCAATAACACCCAGAAGTTCTTCATGGATTGCGGCGAAGAAGTAACCTACCGTGCGGAGATCGCCAATGTCGGCACCGATGACGTATCCAGTTACCGGGTGATCTGGAGAGTCTATGACTCGGTCGGTAGTGTTGTTTTCGCCGATTCGGCAGACTACGGAGCCCTGAGTTCGGGCGCCACTGCCACACATGACTGCCCAGCTCCGTGGACGACGGGACCAGCGGGATACTATGAAGCAACGGCCACCGTCTGGAACGCTGATGATCCTCTGGTTGAAAACAACACGACTGGATTGGAACAGGGGATCGGACCACTGGGCTTCGACTGGCTGAAATACGATGACGGTGAATCCAACACCAGCGTTTCTTCATCCGCCGGCAACGGTTGGGGCAACCGCTTTGATCCCCCGAGCTACCCGGTCAAAGTTGACTCCATCCAGATCTGGATTTCCGACGCCATTCCTTCGAGCCAGGTTGAAATCGTCAATTTCATGGGGGCTTCCGTCGTACCGTTGGGTTCCTACACCGGGCCTCTGAGCGCAAACGCCAACACCATTGATGTGACCGCACAGAACATCAACGTGTTCGAAGGCGGCATCGGAGTTTCGTACATGTACCAATCGCCCGGCTCCATTTACAAAGACGATAATATGCCGTGTGCCGCCGCAAACAGCCACATGCTACCAACGGCTTACCAGGTCGCAGGTGGATCCTGGTCTCCGTTCGAATCCGGTGACTGGATGATCCGCGTTTACTGCAGTGAATCCAGCGCCGTTCCGCCGTACCCGGTGATTCGCCTCAATCCCGAAGCGGTGGATTTCGGCGAGACCACAGTGGGTGATCCGGTAATCGAGTATTTCTGGGTATGCAATGATGGTGGGGAAGATCTAATCGTGACCAACATCCTGATCAGCTCGGGTCTGGAGGATGAGATTGTGGTGGGCAGTACTTCCTTCACCGTGACGACGCTGGACAGTCAAGAAGTTGAAGTCACCTGGACGCCCAACGAGGAAGGCGACATGAGCGGGAATCTGCTGATCATGAACAATGACACCAGTCCCTACCCGGAATTCTTGCCCATCAGCGGCACCGCCACAGCAGTCGGCGTGCAACCTGTGCAAGGATCCCAGCCAATCGCCTATGCGTTTGAAGGCAACTACCCGAATCCGTTCAACGCTTCTACTCAGTTCACCTTCTCGCTGCCTGAGGCGGGTAACGTCTCGCTGAAGATTTACGACATTCGCGGCCAGGAGGTGGCCACGCTGACCGACGGTTGGCTGGCGCAGGGTTCCTACAACGTTACTTATGACGCATCCGCTCTTTCTTCGGGCGTTTACATCTATCGCCTGGTGGCCAATGAGTTCAAGGCCAGCGGCAAGATGGTGCTGTTGAAGTAAATGGGAAAAAGGAAGAAGCAATTAAGGGCGGGCTGCGGCTCGCCCTTTTGTATTGATTTCTCATCTGGCTATCTTGACATTTAACAAGTTTCGACGTATATTTAATTATAAGTTGGTTTTAACGGCGAGATGAACTCGCCAACAGAGGAGATCTGAAAGCATTTAGCCAATCACCGCCCCAGCCCGAGAGGGCGGCACTGGTCGGTGTCATCCTGGATGGATGTGAAATCTGGGAAGCCGAAGATTCCCTGGAAGAACTGGCCCTTTTAGCTGATACTGCCGGCGCTTCAGTCGTGGGACGTTTCACCCAGATGCGCGCGAAACCCGATCCGGCGACCTTCATCGGCCGGGGAAAGGTTCAGGACATCGCCGCCAGCAACGGACAATTCGATCTGGTCATCTTCGATGACGATCTGAGTCCGGCTCAGGCTAACGCCCTGGAACGGATGATCGGTAAGCGGGTCATTGATCGATCCGGCTTGATTCTGGATATCTTCGCACGCAGAGCGCGCACTCGTGAAGCCCGCACCCAGGTCGAGCTGGCTCAACTTCAATATCTTCTCCCGCGTTTGACGGGCCGCTGGCGCCATCTGGAACGTCAGGCGGGTGGTATTGGTTTAAGAGGTCCGGGTGAAACGCAGCTCGAGACGGACCGCCGCCTGGTGAATACGCGCATCGCCAAGCTGAAGAATGAACTAAAACGGATTGAAAGACAACGAAGTACCCAGCGTAGGCGCAGACGGGATCTATTCAAAATAGCCATTGTGGGCTATACGAACGCGGGGAAATCGACGCTTTTGAACGCCCTTACCGACGCTCAAGTATTCGTCGAAGACCGACTTTTCGCCACACTGGACGCCACGGTCAGGTCTATGAAGGGGCGGGATACCGAGCAGATTCTCTTGATTGATACGGTGGGTTTCATCCGCAAGCTGCCGCACCACCTGGTGGCCTCCTTCAAGTCCACTCTGGAGGAGACGGTAATAGCCGACCTTCTGCTTCACATTGTGGATTTATCACATCCACATTATCCCGACCAGATGCAGCAGGTGGCCAAAACTCTTGAAGAGATGGGTTTGAAAGACCGCCCGGTGCAAGTCGTGTTCAACAAGCTCGACAAAGTCGAATACCCGGCCGAGATTGAAAGGGCCAAGGCGGAACACCCTGATGCGGAATTCATCAGCGCATTACGAGGAATTGGAATTGATACATTGAAGGAGCGTCTTAGAATTACCAAACAGAAGTGGCTTATGGAAATGCGTGTACAGAATAAGCAAGCAGATGCTGGTTTGTAAACAAGAATTAAATCCGCAAAGATAAAAAATGAATAAACAGCCTCATTTTAAACCGCACCTTGACTCCATACCCAAACCCGAAGCCGAAGTCGCCGGACATGATGAGGGTCTTGATGGCGAGCGGAGGATAGGCACAATTGACTTTCGCATCAAGCCCGAGGAACTCGAGGAATACCTGAATCAGTATGTAGTGGATCAGCCCGAAGCAGTCGAAGTACTGGCCACCAAGATTTGCACTCACTTCAACCGCATGCGTCTGGAACAGGAGGAAGGTATTGCCAACGACGCCACCGTGGGCAATATCAAATCCAACATCCTGATGATCGGGCCGACGGGCGTGGGAAAAACCTTCATCATCAAACTGATCGCTGACCGCATCGGCGTACCCTTCGTTAAAGGGGATGCCACCAAATTCAGCGAAACCGGTTACGTGGGCGGCGACGTGGAAGACCTGGTGAGGGAGCTGGTACGCGAAGCAGACGGCGACATTCATCTGGCAGAATACGGCATTATATATATTGATGAGATTGACAAAATCGCAGCGTCGCCTGGAGGTTGGGGCCCTGACGTCAGCCGCACCGGAGTGCAGCGAAACCTGTTGAAGCTGATGGAAGAAACCGAAGTGGACATGAAAGTCCCCCACGACCTGGCCAGCCAGATGGAAGCGGTCATACAGGCACAGCGCACCGGTAAGGCCGAACGAAAGAAAGTCAATACGCGCAACATCCTTTTCGTGGTTTCTGGAGCTTTTGAAGGATTGGCAGAGCGCGTCGCTAAGCGCATCGCCAAGAGGGGTATGGGATTTAAGAGCGACGTGGGAATGACGACACGGGAAGAAATAGAACTGCTTCGAGAGGCTACGACGAAGGATTTGATTGATTACGGTTTCGAATCCGAATTCGTGGGCCGCTTACCGGTAACGGTCATTCTGAACGACTTGAACGAGGATAGCCTCTACCGTATTCTGTCCAATCCAAACTGCGGGGTGATTCAAGTTAAAAAACGTGAATTTCGAGCTTACGGCATTGACCTTGAATTCGAGGATGAGGCTCTTCGAATATTGGCAAGGATGGCTGCTGCTGAAAAGACGGGTGCGCGGGGTTTATTGTCCGCTGTCGAGCGTGTATTAATCAAGTTCGAGAAACGCCTGCCTTCAGTTGGAGCGAAGAAACTAAAAGTGACCAAGGAGCTAATCGAAAAGCAGCCTGAGGTGATAGAAAGAATCGTATTCGAGCACGGATTGGAGACCTTCGCGAAAGAATTCGAAGAGAAAACGGGAGTAGCATTGACCTATCACGCTGACACCCGCCGACATCTCATGCAGGAAGCCCGGAAAAAGGACGGGGAAATTCTCCAGTTTTTACAGCAGAAACTGAAGGATTTCGTCTATGGCGTGAAGTTACTGGGGGTAAGTGAGTTCGAGGTTACTCCGGAGATCCTGAATGACCCCGGAGGTACGCTGGATCGCTTAATCAAGGAAGCCTACGATAAAAAGGAGAACAAAAAAGCCGGAAGTTGATTTCGGCTTTTTGATTTTTCCCAGAATTTGCCGACCCTAAGAGTTTCAGGCTTGCCAATCGTAGAATCTGCAAGCGGAGAGGGAGGGATTCGAACCCCCGGTAGCGCGAGGCTACAACGGTTTTCGAGACCGCCCCGTTCGACCACTCCGGCACCTCTCCATGGTATTCGCGCCGCGGAGAGGGCGGGATTCGAACCCGCGGCGCAGTTGCCCACGCACACGCTTTCCAAGCGTGCTCCTTCGGCCACTCGGACACCTCTCCAAAATATGCTCAACTCAGATTATTGCGTAATGATTGGAAGAATGCACTAAGGATTGAGCTGCATTCTGCTTCAAGAATCCCCCCAGCTACTTCCATCCTGTGGTTCAACCTGGCATCCTGCGGGATGTTGTACAACGTCCCGCAGGCACCGGCTTTGGGATCCCAGGCGCCGAAGACCAGTCGGTCTATTCTAGCTAATACTAAAGCCCCTGCGCACATAGCGCAAGGTTCCAGGGTAACGTAAAGAGTCACCCCTTCGAGGCGCCGGGTGCCCAATGCATTCGCCGCCGAGGTAATCGCCAGTATTTCGGCATGAGCGGTGGGATCCTGTAAGGCCTCGGTGCGATTGTAACCGCGTCCCAACACCTGAGAGCTCATCACGGCAACAGCTCCGACGGGGATCTCACCCTCTATTGCGGCTCTTTGCGCAAGTGTCAGAGCTTCCCTCATCCAGCGTTCGTCTTCATTCATAAAAATCAGATCTTAAATTTACAAAATCAAAATCTTGAATGCAAGTGAATTTTCCCATGCTTCGTTTCAATTTGATATGAAGATCCGCCTTTTGACGACCGTAAGACCAACATTATCGAAATATTTTACGTTTATTTAAACAAGTTTTGCGCAGCTACTTCGCCGAGTTAAAATATCAAAAATCTCCCTTAGGGGTTGCATCGCAACGCGCCTTAAGTTATATTATTTTTACTCGGTCACAAAAGAAAGCCAGGGAATAACATATGTCTCCACATCATCAATTGATCATCCTGGGATCCGGCCCGGCCGGATCAACGGCGGCAATCTATGCTGCCAGAGCGGATCTGGAACCCGTCGTCTTCGAAGGTTTGCAGCCCGGCGGCCAACTCACCATCACGACAGAGGTGGAAAATTATCCGGGGTTTGTGAATGGTATCATGGGACCCGAACTGATGGACGTCTTCAAAAAGCAGGCGGAACGGTTCGGGGCAAAGTATATTGCGGATGAAATCACCAAAGCGGATCTCTCGGCGCGTCCCTTTAAACTAACTGCCCATGGAGGTGAATTTACTTGCGACGCGCTGATCATCGCTACGGGGGCTTCGGCGAGGTGGCTGGACATACCGTCCGAGAAGAAATTTATGGGACACGGTGTATCCGCCTGTGCCACCTGTGACGGGTTCTTCTTCCGGGATAAAGAGATCGCCGTGGTGGGCGGCGGCGACAGTGCCATCGAAGAGGCCATTTTCCTGACAAAATTCGGGAAGAAAGTCACCATCATCCACCGGCGCGGGGAACTGCGGGCGTCCAAGATTATGCAGGATAAGGCGATGGAAAATCCCAAGATCGAATTCGCCTGGCATTCGGTGGTGGAGGAAATTTTGGGTGAGGAGGATCCTCTGCGGGTTACCGGTGTCCGAATCAAGGACGTGAGGGATGGATCCAAACGGGTGCTGCCCGCTGAAGGCGTTTTTATGGCGATCGGCCACGTTCCCAATTCGCAGGTTTTTAAGGGACAACTGGAGATGGATGAGAACGGCTACATCATCACGCAGAACAAGAGCACGAAAACCAGCGTACCAGGCGTTTTCGCCTGCGGGGACGTGCAGGATCACGTTTATAAACAGGCCATCAGTGCGGCGGGGACGGGCTGCATGGCAGCATTAGATGCGGAGAGGTTTTTAGGGGATGAAAAACCATAGGAAAAGTCGAAAGCCGTCGAGTTCGGAGACTCGACGGCACTGTAAAAAGCGCAGTCCGGTATCTGGGCTGCATTTTTTGTCTGAGGGGTTTAATTAGAGATAATACATTACATTTTTGAGCATTTGCAAAATAGGGTTAAATAGATTAGTGTACTGCACCCCTAAAAACAAGACATTTTTAAGCGGCTTTTTGTGTAGAGTTTAAGTTGTACTTCTTTCTCGCCTGTAATGTCCTTCGCTTGATTCATTCCCTCTGATCTAAGATTCTCCTTCCCCGGCCGTAATAGACGTCAGCCAGCGTCAGATTATCCAGCGATTCGTGATACCTTTCGGTGTTGTAGTACTCTACAAATTTAGCCATCTCTTTTTCCAAATCCCAGGGAAAATAGTAGTTATCCAGATTGACCACGTTCTTCAGTGAGTGGTGATAGCGCTCGATCTTTCCCTGCGTCATGGGGTGATAAGGGGCCCCTCTGGTGTGCTTCATCTCATGCTTATCCAGATAGCTGGCCAGCTCCCCGGCGACATAGCAGGGGTCGTTATCCGACAGCAGTCTGGGGCGATGCCTGACCTGGACCTGCTGCACACCGGTCTCCGCTAAGGCCTGATCCAGCGTCACCTTCACATCATTCGCCGACATGGTGGAAAACAGCTTCCAGGTGATGATGTACCGGGAATAATCGTCCAGCACGGTGGACAGAAAATACCAGCCCCAGCCGATGATCTTGAAGTAGGTGAAATCGGTCTGACACAGTTCGTTGATCCGCTTGGTCGGATGCTGGAATTTATCCTTCGCCGACATCACGATGAAGGCTGGACCGGTGATCAGATCGTACGACTTCAGGATGCGATAGACCGACGATTCCGAGATAAAGTAGTGCTGCGTATCGGTGATATGCCAGGCCAGCTGACGGGGCGATTTGTCCGGATATTCCAGCACGATATCGACCACCTGCTGCTTGACTTCAGCGGGAATCCGATTCCAGAAGCGACGGGATTTCGGCGGTCTGTCAGCCAGGCCATCATAGCCTCCTTCCCGGTATTTCCGGTACCAGTTATAGAAACATTTGGGGGGATCCCCAGTTCGGCCAGAGTCTTGCGGATCGATACCGACGACTCCTCTACCAGGCGGATGATCTCCTGTTTCTCAGCTTGATTGTAGCGCATCGCCCACCCTATTCGGATTCCCAGCCATTCGCACTTTTTTTGAGCAGACGGTTCTTCAGAAGCAGGTCGGCGACCACTTCCTTCAGCTGGGCATTCTCCTGCCGCAGACCGGATACCTCGTCCGAATTGGCCTCCCGCTGGGTGTCGCCATTCAGTCGCTTCTTGCCTGCCTCCAGAAAGTCTTTGGACCAGCGGTAGTACAGATTGGGATTAATGCCCTCCTTGCGGCACAGCTCGGCGATGCTCTCTTCACCTTTCAGGCCTTCCAGGACGATGCGAATCTTTTCTTCGGCGGAAAACTTGCGGCGGGTCTGCCGCCTGATATCTCTTACGACGGCTTGGGGAGAACTGGGTTTCTTGCGGGGCAGGGGTGACTCCTTTTGCTTTTGCCGCTTCCCCCATGGGGGAAGCCTGACTACACAGTCACCCTTAGCTCTAACACTTTTTATTCGCTAAATCAGCACTAAAATCACACCTTAGCTTTTTACCTACTTTGATACGGAAGGGTCTGACGGGAAATAATTATGGTTTTTATACTGTGGGCCCAGAGGGACTCGAACCCCCGACCTACGGAT
>CAZHMN010000010.1:48335-51457 GCA_964533705.1 uncultured bacterium | reverse complement strand
TATTCAGGTTGAACCCGGCAAACACCGCCTGGTCTTCCGCCATCCCACATTTGCACCCATTTTTCGTGATGTCGAAGCAAAGCCCGCCGAAAATATAACGCTGAAGATTAACTTCTGGGATACCGTCGGTCGCATTGTCATCTTGGTTGACCCCTGGGCTGAAGTTTACGTTGACGGCGTCTTAATTGACGTTACGCCTCTAAAAGAACCTCTGATAGTATCTCTGGGCAAACATACAGTGACCCTAAAGAATCCCCTAACAGACACCTGGGAAAAGGAATTGACATTTAGAAAGGGGGATCCGCCCTGCACATTGAAAGTAGCCTTGAAACCTGCCAATGGATAATCTACCTTTAGCTGATCGTTTCGAAGCAGAATGGAACAAGTGGTGGTGCTTTCCGCTGATTTGCCGACTGATGATTGTGATTTTTCTCATGGCCGGGACGGTGCAAACGGTTTTGGCCCAGGAGGACAAAAACGACCTGATCAATTTAGCGGATTCACTTTATGTGGAAGGAAAGCTCGATGAAGCCGAGCTAACGGCGTTGCGCGCTTTACAAAACTCGGAATCATTGCCGCCGATTGACCGCGCCCGGCTTTACAGAATTCTCGGCTTCACCTACGTCGCTCAAGGAGAGAATCAGAAGGCCAAACGGCAGTTCATAAATTGGCTGCAAATTGATCCTCTGGCGAACCTTGATCCACTGTATATTTCACCAAAAATTATCAACGTATTCACTGAGGCCCAGCAGGAGTATAAGAATACCAGAACGCCGCCCCTGGATTATGCCCATCTTAATATGCAGATGCGAGCGGTTCGGCGATCTCTGATTTTCCCCGGCTTAGGGCAGCTCTACCGGGAGCAACAGATCAAGGGATTTGCTCTGGTGGCCTCAGAAATTATTCTCTTGGGATCGTTAACCTACTGCCAGATCAAGTACGATCAGGCCAGGGATCGTTATCTCGATGAAACTAATCCGGCTGTTATGCAAAGCCGGTACGACGATTGTAACCTCTATTATCACGGGAGAAACGCCAGTATAATTCTCGCAGCGGGCGTTTATCTGTACTCACTTTTTGACATCATGTACTTTCATCCCCAGACGGAACCGAATTCATCACCGCTTTCAATTTCCATCACGGAGGACTTCACTCCTTCGCTTAGCCTTAGATTAACTCTCCCCGAATTCTAAGATCCTGCACTCTGTGCACTCCCCCGCAAGGATTGCGGGACGAGAGCGAATATCTTGCTGATCCAAAGCCTAAACGAATCTGGCACGCATTTTGTAGTTAACGATGTTGTACTATTGAGCCTCCTTAGTGACCAAGAGGTCAATGAGCTGACGGCGACGCGGGAAGCGACCTCCTTTGCGGACAGAGAGATCATGCTTACATTGATTTGATGGACGGGTGACATTGACGGAATCATCTCTGCCGCAGACACCGATATATGATCATATATCGGTGTTTTTTTTGTAAATTCTTGCGAATCCCGTAAAAATTGCTTATCTTTTACTGGACATACAATCGAATGGTGCTGCTATGCGTTTAAAACTACATCTATGCATGTTTCTCGCATCGCTGACGATACTGGCAGGATTTTGCCAGGTCAATGCTGGCGAGATTCATCCTGCGCTTATAGGGCCCAGCCGCTGGGTCAATGCGGGTGATTCAGTGGATGTCTGGGTGATTTTCGAAGATCGCGGTTTTGGCGATCAAGAGTCACTGATTCGGGCGCTGGATCAGGCGGAACGCAATCTACTGCCCAAAGCCAGAACGCGCCGCCAGAAGGTCAAGACGGGCAGGCTGGTCGAAGAGCGTGATCTCCCCGTGAACGCCTCGTACGTTCAGGCGGTTCTCGATCTTGGAGCCCGGTACCGTACGGTGAGCCGATACTTGAACGCGGTATCCGTCCGGTCGCCGTACTCCCTGCTGCGGAATTTGGCTGATCTTACTTTTGTTAAAGAAGTGCGACCGGTGGCAAAGGGGCGCCGATATGAACCGGAGTCCCGGTGGTCGCTTTCCACCCCACCGCCGATGCAGCCGCCTGGAGTGGACATTCTGGATTACGGACCTTCCTACGATCAATTAAACCAGATCAATGTGGTGGCCGCCCACGATTCGGGTTACTCCGGAGAAGGTGTGCTGGTCTGTCTGCTCGATACTGGATTTTTCACCGACCACGAGGCGCTGGTCAACCAGCCGGTCGTCGCCGAATGGGATTTTATCAACAACGATCCCGAAACCCAGAACGAGCCCGGGGATGATCCGACCCAGCATAATCACGGCACCTATACCTTCTCGACTCTGGGGGGAGCCCATGAAGGCGATCTGTACGGGCCGGCCTATGGTGCCACCTTTATTCTGGGGAAGACCGAGAGCATCGAATTTGAGCAGCCCATAGAAGAGGACTGGTACGTGGCCGGCCTGGAATGGGCTGACAGTCTGGGGGCGGAGGTGGTCTCTACTTCGCTGGGGTACTTTGACTGGTACACGTTTGCCGATCTGGACGGCAATACCTGCGTGACGACAAACGGCGTTGATGTGGCCGTCGCCAACGGTATCGTCGTCGCCACGGCCGCCGGCAATGAAGCGCAGAGTTCCTGGGGCCACATCATCGCTCCATCGGATGCCGACAGCGTCATCGCCGTTGGAGCCGTGAACGAGGAGGGCGAAATAGCCGGCTTCAGCTCACCGGGGCCGACGTATGACGGGCGGATCAAACCGGAAGTCTGCGCCCGGGGCGTGGACACCTGGTGCGCCGTTACCTGGGGTGGTGGAACCTCCAACTATTCGGACGTGAGCGGCACTTCGCTGTCCACGCCGCTGGTAGGAGGGGCTTGCGCGCTGGTTCTGGAAGCTCATCCCGATTGGACACCCATGCAGGTGCGGGAAGCCCTGATGGCAACAGCTTCCAATGCCCTGACGCCTGACAACTATTACGGTTGGGGAATCATTGACGTGATGGCCGCCATCGAGTACAATTTCCCGCCAATGATCGTCGTGAGGCACCCCAATGCGGGAAGCTTCGTCACCTTCATAGACACACTTCAGGATTTCTGGATTTCCGCTGTTGATGAGGAAGGCGATCCGCTGATGTTTTCCTGGTGGGTGGATTCAGA
>CAZHMN010000010.1:33314-48235 GCA_964533705.1 uncultured bacterium | reverse complement strand
AAGCTGGTCATCATCGGATTCCATTCGATGCCTCCGGGTTGGCTTCCGGCATTTATTTCTGTAGAATCTCCGCCGGTAATTTCAACGCTGCGTCGAAGCTGATCCTCATAAAATAGTCAATATTGTCGGTCAGTACAAAAAACGTTAGACACCGCAGTCCGGGTTAGAGGCTGCGGTTTTTTTCCCCCAATATTATCAGGCCGAATCACAGGGTTAATCGGCTCGCAACGAAGGGAAGAGCATTGATATGGCCCTGAGTACCTCTACGGCTGAACAATCTTCTTGCATTAAACACCGCGTTTTTTTATATTATACCTGAACTTAGCGTGGAGAGAAGCATGCCGACCGCACTTATCGCTGCCATGCGGCCCAAGCAATGGACGAAAAATTTGGTCATCTTCGCAGGTCTCGTCTTTTCGCAGAACTTTTTTCATCTGGGTTTTTTAAAGGTCAGCGTTCTGGCGTTTATCGCCTTCTGTTTGAATGCCAGCAGCGTTTACATCATCAATGACATCAAGGATCTGGAGCAGGATCGCCTGCACCCGGTTAAGAAATTCAGACCGCTGCCCGCCGGTCGGATTTCCACGCGACAAGCCACCTTCCTGAGTGTAATCCTGGCGGTGACCTCTCTGGTGCTGGCATTCTGGCTGAATCTTCATTACGGAGCGCTTTTAGCCCTCTATTGGGTGATGATGATCGTCTATTCCTTTGCCTTAAAGCATGTCGTGATTGTGGACATTATGATCATATCGGCGGGTTTCATCATCCGGGCCATTTCCGGTGCGGTCGTTTTGGACGTAATGATATCCCGATGGCTGCTGGCCTGCGCGATTTTCTTGTCGCTGTTTTTAATCCTTGCCAAGCGCCGCAACGAGATCGTCGAACTGGGAGCGAACGCTTCCGAGCATCGCGCCATATTAGATGAGTACGGCGAACGCTTCCTCGATCAGATGATCGCCGTGGTCACCGCCTGCACGGTCATCAGTTACGTGCTCTATACCGTTGATCCCGGCACGGTGCAGAAGTTTCATACCGCCAACCTCATCTTGACGGTGCCTTTCGTGATCTACGGAATTTTTAGGTATCTCTACCTTGTCTATCAGAAAAACATGGGCGGGAGGCCGGAAATGATTCTGCTGGCGGATCGCCCCCTGTTATTATCTGTTTTTTTGTGGGTCGCCGTAAGCGTATTCATCCTCTATTAATGAAACGATCCCCGATTACCCGCATTCGATAGAAAGTGAGCGAATTGCCTTCCAAGCGTCCACGAGTAGACCTGATCCACCGGGATTTTATCCCTGGAACACCCGTTGACTACAACGAGAAATCGCTGCAGGTTGTCCAGACCACGGCTGAAGATGCCTTACGGGGAAACGGCTTCGAGCGGCTCGTCGGAGGGCGCTCGGTGCTGGTTAAACCAAATCTGGTACGCCCCAATCCCGAATTCCCCACCGCTACGACAACCGATCCGCGCCTTATCGTCGCGCTGCTGCGACTGTGTCGCGATGCGGGCGCGCGGCTGATCGGTCTGGGAGACAAGCCGGGCATCGGGCTGTCCTGTCGGGCCTGTGAGCGGCTCCTGGGCCTGGATCGCTATCTAAACGAAGTGGACGCTCACTTCGTCTATTTCGACGAATCCGAGGAAGTGTGGGAAGAAAATCCCCGAGGAAGGCTCTGTCAGTCCATCCCCATCCCAAAAGTACTCAGGGATTATGAAGTCTTGATTGATCTGCCCAAGCTGAAACTGCACATGCATACCGGTGTTTCGCTGGGAATCAAGAATCTCTTCGGTCTGGTGCCCGAACACTTTCGGATGAAGTACCATAGAGAAGACCTGCACCGCTTTTTGGTGGATTATCTGTACATAGTTAAACCGGATCTCACGCTCATTGACGGCATTTGGGCACTGGAGGGCCAGGCTCCCATCTGCGGCACGCCGGTTAAAGATTTCAATACGCTGATCGCCTCGAAAGACGTCGTCGCCGCGGATGCTGTGGGCGCCTACGTAATGGGTGTGAACCCGGATGAGATCACCATGATCCGGATGGCCGCTCATGACGGTTTCGGATGTATGAACGTCGCTGATCTGGACATTCACGGCACTCATCCCGATGCCGTCCGCCGGCATTTTGCCCGCCCGGTGCTGTCTTCTCAGGATGCCTACATGGGCATAGACGTTCAGGTGCGCGGAGCCTGTGTGGGCTGTTTGTCTTCACTGCGCCACGCTCTTGATCGGCTGCATTTAGGGGGGCGTCTGAAGAAAGATCCTCAGACAATTCTGCTGGGAATGAAGGATGAAAATGAAAAAGCTATTTTGCCAGAGGAACCGGGCAAGCTATGGTGCTATGGGGATTGTTGCAAGGACTACTTCGATAGATATTATAAAGGTAATAATAACGCCCGCTGGCTGGAAGGCTGCCCACCTCATTTCATGGAATTCTACCGCGCTTACTGCAAAGCCATGGGCATAGACCCTTTTGAGTAAGCCTGGCCGATACTCCCTTCAGTAGATTCTTCTCGTTGTCTTACTATGGCTTCTGTAAGGAGACTTCCGTTAATTTGTTCAGAACGAAGCGGATGATAGAATTACAGATATCTGAGCCTTGATGGGTTTCATCATAAAAGAGAAGTGGCAAATTTCGATTACAACGAAATCCAAGATATTCCTTGACATTGGCGATTTAATCTGATATATTTTAAGGTCAGTTTGTCTACGGGGCGGGGTGAAAGTCCCCACCGGCGGTTATAGCCCGCGAGTCCCGATTCGTCGGGGCTGAACCGATGAAATTCCGGTGCCGACGGTTAAAGTCCGGATGGGAGTAGACGACGGCATGGAATACCTCCATATGCCTGATTACGCCCCGAAGGCAAACGCTTTCGGGGTTTTTTTGCGAGGAAACGTTGCATCCCGACGTTCGATTTATGAAAACGGCTTTGCGGGAGGCCACCCGCGGTTTCGGCGCGACCAGTCCGAATCCACGCGTTGGAGCCGTGATAGTCAAAGATGGGCACGAGATCATCAGAAGCTATCACCGCGCTTTCGGCGCTCTCCACGCTGAAGCGGACTGTCTGGCGAATCTTCCCCGCGGTGCGGCTCGGGGCGCAACACTCTACGTCAATCTGGAACCCTGCTGCCATCACGGAAAAACCCCACCCTGCACCCAAGCCATTATCAAAGCAGGCCTCCGCAGGGTTGTTTACGGGGTGATAGACCCCAATCCGCTGGTGAACGGTAGAGGGCTCGAGGAATTGAAAAAGGCCGGTATTGAGGTTCACGGCCCGGTGCTGGAAGATGAAGCACGCGAATTGAACCGGGGTTACTTTAAATTCATTCGCACCAACCGCCCCTGGGTTACGCTCAAGATGGCGCAGAGTCTGGATGGGCGCATTGCCGCAGGCAGCGGGGATTCACGATGGATCAGCAGTCCAGGTAGCTTGAAATTCGCGCACCGACTGCGGGCCGAGCACGACGCGGTTCTGATCGGCGTCCATACCGCCTTAAGCGATGATCCCCAACTGACCGTTCGGCAGGTTCGCGGCAGCAATCCCAAACGGGTGATCTTGGATACCGATCTCAGGTTGAATCCTTCAGCCAAAATCTTCGCCGCGAATCCCAATCCTGTTCTGATCGCCACTCGGCCCTATCCGCCCACTGATAAGGCGGAAGCGTTGCAGGAACGGGGCGCGGAGTTCATCTGGTTGCCGCCGGGAAGGGGTAATCAGCTCGATCTGGACGTATTGCTGGACGAATTGGGACAGAGGGGGATTTTATATCTATTGGTGGAAGGCGGCAGCAACGTTTTAGGTTCCTTCATTCGTAATTCCTTGTACGACGAAATCATTGTCGTCATCGCCCCGAAGATCATCGGTGGTGATGGCGTTCCCAGCGTTGCTCCGCTGGGGATAGAAAAAGTTGACCAGGCAGTGAAGTTGACCGCCATAAAAAGGAAGGTCTTCGGTCCCGATCTGGCGCTCTGGTTACGGCCCGAATCACCATAAGTCCATGTAGAGATATGTTCACCGGATTGATCGAAACCATTGGCAAGGTAGCTGGCGTTAAATCGTTGTCCGACGGTAAGTCGTTCCGCATCGAATGCCGCTTCGACAGCGGCGAATACGAGCTCGGTGAGAGCATCGCAGTTGACGGCGTTTGCGTAACGGTCGAAGAGTTCGACGAGGGCGGCTTTACGTTCAGCGCGTCGGAGGAAACCCTGCGCCGCAGCACGCTGGTGGACAAGAGGATCGGTCATAAGGTTCACCTGGAAAGAGCGCTGCGCCTGGGAGATCGTCTGGGGGGGCATATTGTCCAGGGACACGTTGACGACGTCGGCCGCGTTCTGCAACTGAAGCGCAAATCAACCGGAGCGGATCTCGTTATTGAAATTCCCGAAACGCTGCGGAGCTACGTCGTAGAAAAGGGATCGCTGGCCGTGCAAGGGGTCAGTCTCACGGTGGCGGCGATTTCGGCCGGGAATGCAACGTTAGCCTTAATCCCGGCCACCCTTCAGAAGACCTATCTCGGAGACCTGAAAAGCGGGGATGGCGTCAATTTGGAAGTGGACGTTTTGGCGAAGTACGTCGAATCTCTGCTACCTGGCCGGCGAGGTGGAATAGACGAGGAAAAGCTAAGGCAATGGGGTTTTGGGTAGAAGATTTTAT
This sequence comes from uncultured bacterium, assembly GCA_964533705.1. Taxonomy (GTDB): domain Bacteria; phylum Electryoneota; class B3-LCP; order B3-LCP; family B3-LCP; genus CAZHMN01. The sequence goes on along the minus strand of CAZHMN010000010.1, from coordinate 43,576 downwards.
AGGACGACGGAATGATAAGTGAACATAAATCAATAGCAAGAGTAAATACAGAACGTTAACTAAAATTGATAAAAAGATGAACGAACAGACGGAATCCATAAAGTTTAATACGATAGAAGAGGCGATAGAGGAATATCGCCGGGGTAAGATCGTTATCATGGTGGATGACGAGGATCGGGAAAATGAGGGCGACTTCATTATGGCGGCCGAAAAGGTCACGCCCGAAGCGATCAACTTTATGAGCAAGCACGGCCGCGGCATGATCTGCCTGCCCATGACACCTGAAAGGGCGGATGAACTGGGGTTGGATCTAATGGTGGGAACGAATACGGCGCTGCACGGAACCTCATTCACCGTGACCATAGACGCCGTTCGCAATACCACCACGGGCATTTCCGCACAGGATCGAGCCACGACCATTCTGACCGCCATTGATCCCAACACTAAGCCGGACGATCTGGCTCGTCCGGGCCACATTTTCCCGCTGCGAGCCGCTCCCGGTGGAGTACTTAAGCGTGCCGGACACACGGAAGCCGCCGTGGATCTGGCCAGGCTGGCGGACTTAAAGCCCGCCGGTGTACTCTGCGAGATCATGAGCGATGACGGCAGCATGGCCCGCCTCCCCGAACTAATGCAGATCGCGGAGAGGTTTAACTTGAAGTTGATCTCTATCAGGGATTTGATCGAATACCGGCAGCGAACCGAATCCCTGATTGAAAAGTCCGTGGAGGTCAATCTGCCTACCGCCTACGGCAATTTCCGGTTGATTAATTACCGCAGCCTGGTTGACGGCAAGAATCATCTGGCGCTGGTCAAAGGCCAGATCAATTCGGAACTGCCCGTTCTGGTCAGGGTGCATTCCGAATGCTTGACCGGTGACACCTTCGGATCCCTGCGTTGTGATTGCGGTGAGCAATTGCACAGGGCCATGCAGATGATCGAAAAAGAAGGTAGGGGCGTGCTGTTGTACATGAACCAGGAAGGCCGAGGCATCGGGTTGGATAATAAGCTGAAGGCTTACAAACTGCAGGACAACGGCAGGGATACCGTCGAAGCCAACCTCGAACTGGGCTTTAAACCCGATCTCAGGGATTATGGCATCGGGGCGCAGATTCTGTACAATCTCGGCGTTCGCCGCATCCGCTTGATGACGAACAATCCCCGCAAAGTCATCGGCTTGAAGGGGTATCATCTGGAGATCGTCGAGCGCGTGCCCATCGAAGTCCCCGCCAATCCGATCAATACCAAATATCTAAGGACGAAGAGGGATAAAATGGGTCATTATATCAGTAATCATTACAATATCGCAGGAGAGGAAAATCCATGAGTCCAAGAAAAAATCTGCAAGCCGACCAAGACACTTCGTCGCAGTTGGAAATCAAGACCATTCAGGGGCATTTGGATGCTGCGAACAAAAAATTCGTCATGGTGGTTTCCCGGTTCAATGAGCTGATTTCCAAGAAGTTACTGGAAGGAGCCCTGGATTGTTTGGTGCGTCATGGAGCGAAAAAACAGAATCTGACTATCATCTGGGTGCCCGGCTCCTTTGAGATCCCCTTAGCAGCCATTCGACTGGCAAAATCCGGGAAATACCACGCCGTCATCTGCCTCGGCGCTGTCATCCGCGGCGGGACTCCGCACTTCGATTATATTGCCGCTGAAGTGGCCAAGGGTATCGCTCAGGCCGGCTTGCAGAACCAGTTTCCGGTATCTTTCGGAGTGCTGACCACGGATACAATTGAACAAGCATTGGAACGAGCGGGCACTAAAGCGGGTAATAAAGGTTGGGATGCCGCGCTGAGCGCCATCGAAATGGCAGATTTATGGGAGAAGCTCTGAACATGAAAAAAATGCTATTACCGATTGTGGCCTATTTTCTTATGGTCGTGTCGGTCAACGTATTTGCTGCTCCTCCGGACTGGGAGATATTGCCATCCGTGCACACAGTCCGGAGCCTCGTCCGCGCCGGCAACGACCTCTGGGGCGCAACGAATAGCGGGTTGTTCAAATTTGACCTGGAAAATCACACCTTCCAGGTTTTTTCCACAGTCGATGGACTGTCCTCTACAGATATCCAGAAAATGGTCGCCGATGAACGAGGCAATCTCATTCTGGGCATGGATAATGCTTACGTGGATATCTTCAACACTGAGACGCATCAGGTTGAGCGGATATCGGATTTTAGGCTGAACACCAAGATTTTCGATATCTCAGCGTTACACCTGTACGAGGGCGGTATATATGTCGGGACGGACATCGGTGTGAGTCACCTGGTCTATTATGAAAACCTGGACAAATACCTGATCGAAGGTAACTACGTTACCCTGGGAAATTTTTCCACCGAAATCAAGGCCACGGCGATCCAGGTTTACAACGGTGGTCTCTGGGTGGGGACGGAAGCGGGATTAGCGCGAGGGGATCTCAGCGCACCAGTCCTCGAATCGCCCACCAGTTGGACGAACTATACCACCGCGCAGGGATTGTCGAGCAATGAGATTCTGGCGTTGGCTGTCTTCCGAGACACCCTTTATGTGGCGGCCGATGACGGTCTGAACCGCCTGGTCGGTGACAGCTTCGAACCCCTGACGATACCTTATACCAATAATATTACTTTCCTGAAAGCCTATCAGGACACCCTTTATTTTGGGAAATCAACCGGGATCTACCGTTTGGTGGAGGGCCAATCGCTGAAATACGGCCCCAATGAGAACAAAGGTCTCTGCCTGGAGTTTGAAGAAGATGGCACCATGTGGGCCGGTACGCAGACCGGCAGCGTCTCCGGTTATGGGATCAAACGGGGGGGATTGAAAACCTGGTCAGGGGAAGAGTGGGTATTATATGCACCCGATGGCCCACTGGTGGAAACGGTAACCGATTTATTGATAGAAGATGATGGCTCAGCCTGGGTGACGGGCAGGATTGAATACGGTTCGGGAAACGGTTCCCTATGCTATTTTGACGGTGAACATTGGGCGAATCTTGGTAAGTATTATGATAATTACTACGACCTTGAATCAGCCAGCCCGGACAGTTTTTTCTGGTATTGGACGCGCGCTATCACGATGGATCACAGCGGAAAGGTTTGGGCGGCCAGCGACGGGCGGGGTGCGGGTTGGTTCGAATACGTTGAAGATACTCTTATCTCCGTCGGTGACTCGTCGGCGATGGTGGATACGCTGATCGCCAGGGGCTATTTCTCCCAGACGACTGGAGGCCTCTTCAACATAGAAGCATCGGCGCACTACTGCGTCGTCAGAGATCTCCTTACGGACGACTGGGGGAATGTCTGGATCTGCAACAGCGAAGCGGATCCGATTCTGGGGCCGCCTATTGCGGTTGTCCCTTCCGAATTTATCGCTGATCCAGAGAGCAATCCCGATTGGTTTTACATGACTGTTCGAGACGAGAACGGCAATGTCGTCCCCGACGCCAAGTACCAGGTGGACCGCATCGCCCAGGACTCCTTCGGGCGCAAATGGTTCGGCGCCAATAATAATCACGGTAAGGGCATTTACATCCTGGATGACAATAAGAGTCCTTTTGATATTGAGGACGACCTCTGGACGCATATTGAATACCTACCGTCCGATTCTGTTACAGCCATCGTCTGTGACCGGGATGGCATCGTCTGGGTGGGAACGCCGGCGGGTGTGCAGTATTTCTATCCCGAGGAGAACCCCGAATTTCTGTACGGTATTGATCTGCCTTATATCCCCGTCGGATCGGCCGTTTCCACCATCGCCGTTGATCCCCAGAACAACAAGTGGTTCGGCACTGCCACCGGCCTGTGCGTTCTGGCTTCGGACAATTTTACCTGGTTGGAGGATTTCAAGTTTACAACTCTGGACGGCGCTTATCCCAGTCCGCTGCCCGGGGACGTTGTACAGGCGATTGCCTTTAATCCTTCGACAGGTGACGCTTACATTGGAACGGATAAAGGACTGGCGTGCCTTTCAACGCCCTACAAACAGATGGGGCAGGCGATCAGTTCGGTGTCCATCTGGCCCAACCCCTTCCTGATTGGTGGTGGCGAAGATAACCGCCTGTATTTCGACGTAGCCGGTCTTTCGGAAGCCACGGAAGTGAAAATCTTTACAACGGCCGGTTTCCTCGTCAGGCACCTGAACCTGCAGGAAATCAACCTGGGTTGGGATGGCCGCAATTCCCGAGGAGAGCTGGTGGGTTCCGGCATCTATTTTCTCCTGGCTTATTCCTCCGGCGGTGAATCCGAAGTTGGAAAGGTCGCCGTCGTACACCGCTGATATGCTGCGAAAATTAAGTATTTCCAACTATACGGTGATGTCTCGGGTTGATGTGGATTTCCAGCCCGGGCTGAACGTCATTACGGGCGAAACCGGAGTGGGGAAATCTCTACTACTGGATGCCGTCGGTTCCCTCTTAGGTGAACGCCGCAGCGGTTTCCCCATTCGGTCAGGGTGCAGTCAAGCGGTTATCGAGGCGGAATTTGACTCCGATCAGGTCGGTGCGATTCATCAATGGTTGGAGAGCCGCGATTTCGCCGCCGATCTTCCCGTCATCCTGCGCCGCGAGTTTCACAAAAGCGGCAGAACCAGAATTTTCATCAATGACAGCCCCGCCAGTCTGGCGTTGTCGAAGGAGTTGGGCGATCTTTTGCTGGACCTGCACGGCCAGCACGAAGTCGTAACCCTTTTCAACCGCACCCGCCAACTCGAGCTTCTGGATGCCTTCGCCCGCAATCCCGCAATTCTGAGTCAATATAAGAGCCTCTATGGAGGTTTGCAGGCCGCTCGGGAAGAGCTGTCTAGAAGGAACGCTGAAATAGAGGATGCCAATGCCGGCGGTGAGGCGTTGAGAAAGCAGAAGGATGAGCTTGATGCCCTAAAGCCTCAACCCGATGAAATCGCCATCGTAGAAGGCGAACTTCAGCGTCTGGAGAATTCCGAAAAAATCTACGAGCTCTGTGCTCAGATCTGCGACCATTTGAATGAAGCGCCACAGTCAGCCGTCGAGCACCTGAACGAGATCGCCGAGTTGCTGCCTGAACTCTATCCGTTCCATGATCCCTTGAGAAGCTGGGAAGATGAGCTCAAGAACGTTCGCTCCATCTTAATCGAATTGAACCGTACTCTTCAGGAATTGAATCGCGAGGTGCGTCATGATCCGGGGCGAGTGGAGAATCTCAGGCAGAGGATTGCGGCCCTGACGGGTTTTCAGAAACGGTGGAGGTGCGAAGGCAGAGATCTCTGCGAAGTCGCCGCAGAGGTCGATCGGCAACTGGTGGAAATGGAGAAGAAACGGGCGGTAGCCGGGGAATTGGAAGAGAGGATCAAAGCGGACACCGATAGACTGATCGATCAGGGAAGGAAGCTGTCCGATCACCGCAAAGTTGCTGCGAAAAAGCTGATGGAACGCGTTCATCAGAAACTGGCTTCCATCGGCATGGGGAAAGCCCGATTTGACGTCCTATTTGAATCCACTCGCGGCGGAATTCCGGGTGATAATGGTTTGGATCGCATCGAGTTCGTCCTTTCACCGGACGGAAAGCTTCCTTATCAACCGCTTCGCCAGGTGGCTTCCGGCGGCGAAATGAGCCGCATCCTTCTAGCGCTGAAAGGCTCTCTGGCGGAAGCCGACCAGGTTGAGACCTTGATTTTTGACGAAATTGACCAGGGCATCTCCGGAAGAATCGCCCGCATGGTCGGGCTGCAGCTTTTGGAGTTATCGCGGCGGCATCAGGTTATCGTGGTCACTCATCTGCCGCAGATCGCCAGTTTAGGGGATCTTCATCTCTCCGTCCGTCCCACCGGCGATGCTGGTTCGGCGGTCGTCCAGGCTTTGAGTGAAGAGGAACGCCTTCAGGAGTTGGCCACACTTTTAACCGCTACGGGAATGTCTGACGGAGCGCTTTTAAATGCGCGAGAGATGCTCGAGTCGGCCCGCAATTTAAAGAACGTATCTTGATAAAAAGACTATGGATAAGTTTATCATCAAAGGTGGGAACCAACTTTCTGGTTGCCTGCGAGTTTCCGGAGCCAAGAACGCCTCACTGCCGCTGATGGCCGCTACACTCCTGGCGCCGGGCAGGCATTTAATTCGCAACGTTCCCCAGTTGCGGGACGTCCGCACTATGGCGCATCTGTTGCGTGTAATCGGCGCTAAGGTTGATCTCTCTGAACACGCTCTTACCGTTGATACTGAGCATTGCACCTTTTGGGAAGCCCCCTATGAGCTGGTGAAGACAATGCGGGCTTCCGTTTACGTTTTGGGCCCGTTACTGGCGAGATTTAAGAAGGCGAGAGTTTCCCTTCCAGGGGGGTGCGCCTGGGGGCCGAGGCCGGTTGATCTTCATCTCATGGGAATGCAGCGTTTGGGGGCGCGGATTGAACTTGAGGGGGGATATATCCTGGCGGAAGCGGATCAACTCAAAGGCGCAAAGATCAATTTCCCCATTCCCTCTGTCGGAGCGACCGGCAACGTCATGATGGCCGCTTCCCTGGCCAGAGGGACGACCTTGATTAAAAATGCCGCTTGCGAGCCGGAAATCGTCGCTTTGGCTGAGTTCATCAACGCGATGGGGGGAAAAGTAAACGGTGCCGGGACGGATCAGGTGGAAATCGAAGGCGTTTCGGAACTTAGCCCGGCGGAGTTCGGTAACATACCTGACCGCATTGAAGCCGGGACATTTCTGGTCGCCGTGGCGCTGGCGGGCGGGGACGTTACGCTGCAAAACCTAAGGCCGGATCACTTGGAGGCGGTTCTGGATGTACTGGATCGCGCCGGATTCATGCTTGAGACCGGCGAATCCAGCGTGCGAATTAAGGCCGAAGGGAGGGCCAAGCCGGTTGACATTCGCACCGCTCCGTTTCCTGGATTCCCGACTGATATGCAGGCGCAGTGGATTGCCTTGATGAGCCTGGCCAAGGGCGGCTGCGCTGTTACCGATACGATATACCCCGATCGTTTCACTCATGTGGCTGAATTGCGCCGCCTGGGAGCCGATATAATAGTGGAGGGCGGCACCGCCATGGTCCGCGGCGTCGACCACTTGAGAGGTGCGCCCGTGATGTCCACCGATCTGCGCGCTTCCGCCAGTTTGATAGTAGCCGGCCTGGCCGCCGAAGGCCAAACGGATCTCTCACGGGTTTATCACATTGACCGAGGATATGAAAGGATAGAAGAAAAATTGCGCTTATTGGGTGCAGAAATTCAGCGCGTAGATGAGCCGATGTAGTATGTTCGTCCAATCTAACATAAATATAGATCGAATAGATCAATGCTCCGCTTCCTCCTGAACGTCATCTCCGAAACCGCAACCATACTCTCCGATATCAGCATCTACCTGCTCTTCGGGTTCTTCATCGCCGGGCTGATTCACGTCTATTTTCCCAGAGATAAGATATCTAAATTCTTCGGCAAAAGTGACCTCCGTTCCGTCTTCAATGCCAGCATATTCGGGATACCGTTGCCTCTATGCTCCTGCTCGGTTCTGCCAGCGGCGGTTTCACTGCGAAAAAGCGGAGCCAGCCGGGGATCCGTCTTTTCCTTCCTGATATCAACCCCGGAAACCAGCGTGCCTTCTATCGGCATCAGTCTGGCACTTTTGGATCCACTGATGACGATATTCCGACCTGTGGCTGCTTTTTTTACGGCGATTTTGGCCGGAGTTGGGATTAATGTGCTGGACAAGAGGGATGCACAAGCTTCTGGTGATAATAAACGGAATCAGGGGGATTTCGAAGAATCCCTGCTTAAAAAATCGCTTGATGCCCCTTCCGAAGAAAGGAACGAATCAACCCTTCAGAAAATTATACGCGCCCTCAGGTTTTCGTTCGTCGAACTGCTGGACGACCTCGCCCCTTGGCTGGTGATTGGACTGATTTCCGCCGGCGTGATTTCAGCCCTGATTCCGGACAACTTTTTCAGCGGTTTCCTGGGAAGTGGCATCTGGCCCATGCTGCTGATGCTGATTGTGGGCATACCGTTGTATGTCTGTGCGGAAGGATCCACGCCGATTGCCGCAACGCTGATCCTGAAAGGCCTTTCCCCCGGGGCCGCCTTCGTGTTTCTGCTGGCCGGGCCGGCTACCAACATCAGTTCATTAATCGTCCTGTCGAAGTATTTCTCGAAAAAGGTTCTAGCCCTCTATTTAATCACCATTGCTGCGATGGCACTGATTTTGGGCGGGCTTCTAAACGCGGCATACTCATCCCTCGGTTTGAACGTCAGCGCCACGATGGGCAGCGCCGCTCAGATCATCCCCACCTGGATTAAGGTCGGCGCGACGCTGATATTGCTGGTGATGGTCCACCACAGTTTGTCGAAGACCAATGAATACGGTAAGTTCTGGCAGTGGACCAAAGATAGGCTGGGTTGGTCCGGTGCTCGAATTGTGAAAGTTCTGGCAGTGATATTTGTGTTAGTCTATCTGCTGGATGGTTTTTTCATCGTGCCTGCCGGCAGCACGGGTATGGTGCTGAGTTTTGGCAAGGTCGTTCAATCTGAGTTGCAGCCTGGATTGCACTATCGCCCGCCGTTTCCCTTTGCCCAGAGTGTACAAATGCAGACGGAAATGATTCGATCCCTCGAGTTCGGTTTCAGGAGGGAAGAAGCGGAAGGAGACGTTATTGCAGCACAAAAGAAAAGTATTAAATCGTTTGTCGGAGAAAAACTTGATAAACTTCCCAGCAAGGACAGGCCGGAGGAAAGTGAACTTTTGGCCGGTGATGAAAATTTAATTGACCTCGATTTAACCCTTCATTATAGCATAAAGGACGCTTACCAGGCCTTTTATCGGGTGGATGATATCGAAAAACTTCTACGGGATCTAACAACACACCATATTCTGCAGGAGATTGCCACTCGCCAGGTATCGGATGAATTGACGTCGGAAAGAGCTGATTTCGAGAAAGGAGTTCAAAGAGGTTTGCAGGAGTCTATAGTTGATCTGGGCTTGGGTGTAGAAATCCATCGGGTAAACGTCGTTTACGGCCACCCACCCGACGTCGTTCATTACGCTTTTCGAGATATAGCGTCTGCTATGGAAGACAAATTCCGCTTGATTGATCAAGCGGAAGCGGATTCCATTTCCACCCTCGCATCAGCTCGATCTAAGGTGGCTAAAAAACTGGCGAGCGCCAGAACGGATTCAGTGAAAAAAGTGAGTGAGGCTTCCGGCCGCTCCAATCGCTTTCTGAGCATTGCCGCAAAGACGAAGAAACTGCGTTCGTTGCAGCAATTCCGCATGAACGCCGAAGCTGCTGAATCAACGCTCGTGAATCTGGATAAAATACTCGTTCTGACAAGGGAAGCACAGGCGGTGGACCTTATTCTGATGCCGAATTCGTCCGCTGCGGGCAAAAATCCTCCGCCTGAAGTATTGGATCGGCTAAAGAAATCCCTGGGACAACCCTAATCAGGAGGGAAGGCTTTCCCATGAAAATGAAGAAGTATATGACCTACACAGCTTTCGCTTTCGTCCTCATTTTCCTGATAGTTTCCATCTTGTATCAGGTCAGTGAATCGCAAATAGGAGTTCTCACTCAGTTCGGTCGTCCGGTTCAAACGATTGAATCGCCCGGCTTGCACGCCAAGTGGCCCTATCCTTTTCAGCGGGTCATCAAACTGGATAGAAGGCTATTGACGTTCGATCCCCAATCGTCTGAATTCTTGACAAAAGATAAGAAGAACCTGATCATAGACGCCTTCATGCTCTGGCAAATTGAAGATCCCATCAAGTTTTTGGTGAGCGTCGCAAATCGATCCGGAGCGGAAGCACGGCTGGCGGATCTGCTCTATTCTGCAATCGGGGTTCAAATCGGTCAGGCGTCTTTTTCGGACCTGATCAGTGAGGTTCCCGGCGAAATGCGGCTGAGTGAAATCTGCAATGCAATTGAGGAAAGCTGTCGCCGGAATGCCGCCGATAATTTCGGCATCAACGTAAAGAAAGCGCTCATCAAGCGCATATCCTATCCGCCTCAGAACCGGGTGGCCGTTTTCGAACGCATGAAAGCGGAACGCGGGCGCATCGCTCGGAAGTACCGCAGTGAAGGCGAGGAGGAGGCGCAGAAAATTCGTTCGGGGGCTGACCTGGAATCCGCTTTGCTTCTGGCCGAGGCGAACCAGGAAGCAATCACCATTAAAGGTGAAGGGGAAGCCAAAGCAGCCGATATCTATCGCCGGGCAATTCAGCAGGACCCCGAATTTTACCGCTTTTTGCGCAGCCTCGATGCCTACAACGCCTTCATGAATGAACGCACCACGGTTGTTCTGCCCAATGATTC
>CAZHMN010000010.1:20990-33214 GCA_964533705.1 uncultured bacterium | reverse complement strand
ATCTCTCCTTCACGGGATGAGCGGGAGCGTTTGACCGGCGACGCCAATGTAATTACGGTGGGCATGATGGTGCAGTACACCGTGCGGGATCCGGCGAATTATATTTTTAACACTGAGAGTCCCGATTTTTTAGTCCGTAAAGCGGGTGAAGCCCTCCTCTGCAAGAAGATTGGAATGATTTCAGTTGACGACCTGCTGACGGTGGGTAAGGCTGAGGTTGAGCTTTACTTAAGACAGGGGTTGCAGGCATTTATGGACAGCGTGGGAGCCGGTCTGAGCATCAGATCATGCAATTTGCAGCGGGTCGAGCCGCCTGCAGAGGTGATTGAATCGTTTAACGACGTTGCCCGAGCCAGGGCGAATCGCGAAAAAAGTATAAACGAGGCTCACGCCTATCGGTCTGAGATATTGCCACGCGCCAGGGCGCAGGCTCAGCAGATCGTCCAGGAGGCACAGGCTGAGGCTGCCGCCCGCATCAGTCGGGCGGAAGGAGAGCTGGCGCGCTTTGAAAAAGTATTATCGGAATACCGTCGCAATCCGGGCATTCTAAAACAACGGATGTACTGGGAAACCGTCCAGCAGATTTTGGCCAATGCGCGCAAAATCATCGTTGAAGAGGGCAAAGACGGACGAGGGACCACCCTCCGAATTGTGACAACCCCACCGTAATAATCGCTGCATTTTCTCTTCAGTACTACTCCTGCCCGTAGGTTATGAAAGACAATGAGCTGCAGCAGAAAGTCCTGGACTGGTATCGGGCCAGGCGCCGTGACCTTCCCTGGAGGCGGAGCGCCGATCCCTATCGCATTTGGATCAGTGAGGTCATGCTGCAGCAGACTCAGGTTGACACCGTCATCCCTTATTATGAGCGCTTCATAGAACAATTTCCAGGTGTAGAGAGCCTGGCGAAAGCTGATCTGTCCGCCGTGCTCAAGGCCTGGGAAGGTCTGGGATATTACGCTCGCGCGAGAAATCTGCATCGTGCCGCCGCCGTCATCGTTCGAGAATTTGATGGATTCATCCCGAAGGATTACCAGACACTGAAGACGCTCCCGGGCATAGGTGAATATACCGCTGCGGCTATCGCGTCCATCGCTTTCGGTCAGCCGGTAGCTGTACTGGACGGCAACGCCCGCCGGGTGCTGGCGCGCTGGATCGGTTTCACTGAAGAAGCGCGTTCCAGGGAAGGAAAAAGAACACTCAAGATAGCGGCAGACCGGTTTCTTTATGGTAGTGACGCCGGCGCCTGGAATTCCGCGATGATGGAACTGGGTGCGATGGTTTGCACGCCTCAAAATCCGCGCTGTGATGCTTGCCCGGCGTGTCTCGGATGCCAAGCCCACAGGTTGGGTGCGACCGACCGGATTCCGCTACGAACCCCCCGTAAACCGATCCCACATTACCATGTTACGGCCGGTTTGATTTGGGATAAAGATAGCCTGCTCATCGCCCAACGAAAAGAAGAAGGATTCTTGGGAGGCCTCTGGGAATTCCCCGGAGGCAAGCAGGAAGATGGCGAAAGCCTCACGGAATGTCTTTCGAGAGAACTGACAGAAGAGCTTAACATACGGGTTGAAGTTGGTGAGGAAGTCTGCCAGGTAGAACATGCCTATACTCACTTCAGTATTACTCTGCACGTATTTCAATGTGAATATCTTTCCGGGCCACCTCAGGCTTTGGGCTGCACCCGCTGGAAATGGGTTAATCCCGCTAAACTCTCTGAGTTCGCCTTTCCCCACGCTGATCGCACCGTCATAGAGAAATTGCTCCAGGGTACTCGCTCTTAACACAACTGCCAAGCTGGTATTTAAGTTTTGTTGGATCTCTCCCAAAGGAGCCACTACGTAGCGCATCCGACAGTACGTTAATATCAAGGCTGATCGTGAATTATCTTTTATACCGATTTTCAAAAGAAACTTCCGATGCTTATGCTTGTCACTCCGGCTTGTCCGGAGTCTGACAAGCTGTCTGATTCCCAACACATCTGCTTCCAGCAGATGGCGGGAATGACAGCTCGTGAGAGCCTTAAGGCTTGCCAGTCGGAACATCGGAAATTCTTTTCAAGAACTGGTATATAATAAAATTTGTCGAGAAGCACCCTATCTGTAGAAAGAAAAAATATGGACACTTCTGATAATCAATACGGTGATGAGTTAGCCTGGCTACGGCTGGTATACACCAAGGGGATCGGCCCTAAGAAGGCCTGGAAAATCTATAATCGGTTAAGGGAATCCAGCATCAATCTTCCTGAGGTCTTCTCCGGTAAATACCCTGGATTCCGTGAGATTATGGGTATTTCAGACGTTCTTAAGGTTCGGCTCCAAGAATCTGACTTATGCGTGGCGGAAGAGAGGTTCAATTACCTTCAGAGGAGCTCGCTTCGTCTACTTCATCCCAATTCGGAGGATTTCCCCGTTCCGGAAATTCCAGGCCTGCCTCCCACCTTGACGTTGTGGGGTGATCTAAGTCTCCTGAATGCACGTGAAATAGGTGTTCTGATGAAATCGCGGGATACCTCTGATGAAGTTCTCAAGATATTTCTGCAAAAGCTGGCTCGGGAAAAAATCCCCATTAGAACCTGGTGCTTTTGCCCTTTTTCGCGCCTCGATTGGGAATTGGTGGAGAGCTTGTTGAAATTGGACTGCGGGCTGATATTGGGACTCGTCTCGGGCATATCCCGCAAGGCTGTAACGCTGGCGCATGAGATTTCATCCGGACGGATGATGGCACTGGCGCCGGAACCCCCCTTGCGCAGCCGGGGGGCTTTGTTCGCCTGTATTGAAGCATTTTATCGCTTGTTCTGCACTCTGAATCGCAAAGTTTTTGTAATTCAAGCGCGTCCAGGAGGTAAAACCGCCAAGCGGGTCATCTGGGCAAAGGACCTTGGCTGTGAGATTGCGGAGTTAAGAGTAACCCAACGGCAAACGGGAGGGGAGGGAGTGCTTCCCGTTCATAAAAGGACAATTAAATCAGATCAAATTGAACGGGAAAAACCGCCCGACAACGATGAGGATGATGGTTTTATTTCATGTCTATGATTTCGCCTTTCAGCACTGCTTCAAGCATGATGAATAATTATTCTGCATCCATCCTAAAGACACCTCAGACATTTCGCAGGATTCCCCCGTCAGGTAGATAGCAAAGAAACCGAGAGACGTTATTCTCTCCCACCTTGATGGCAGATGACAAATTAAAACGAGATTGTCTTGCAATTTGATATTCAATGTTGTATATTTTAAATTAAATATAAAAATTTGGATATGTCAGTAGAACTCGTCATACTCGGATTCCTGCGGGAACGGGAATATCACGGCTATGAGCTGAAGAAAGACATTCAGCGGCGCATGGGGCCCTGGGCGGACGTCAAGTTCGGTTCGATTTACCACGCACTGAAGAAATTGGTGCAGCGCGGCGCAGTGGAAAAGGTGGGTGCTGAACGGCGCGGCACCAGGCCGGATCGCATCATTTACCGGATCACCGAAAGAGGTGAAGAAGAGTTTTTGTCGCTTCTAAAAAAGCTCCTCAATGGGTTTCAGCGCATCTACCCGGAATTCTGCATCGGCTTCTATTACGCCGGGAACCTGCCCAGAGAAGAAGTTGCCGAGATATTGACCCAGCGCCAGGCGCAGTACGAAGAACTGGTGGAAACATTCAAACAGGTTAAAGAGCTGCCTGCGCACCAGAAGATACCCCGCGTCAGCGAAGTCATTATTGATCACGCCATCCTTCACATGGCTGCGGAAGTGGAATGGCTCAAAATGGCTCGAAGGCGCCTGGGCGAGGAGGACCTGTATCGTTCTCCGGAGGAACGAGGAACCTAATTCAAGAAGGTTTTAATATGAACGGGAAGTGGATGCGAAATCTTTTCGTTCTGCTATCTCTGTTTGTCTTTATGAGAGTGCATGCCGGCGAACCGATTCCGCTCACACTGGAAGAGGCTCGCCGCCGAGCCTTGCAGAACAATCCAACCCTGGCGCAGGCAAAACTCGATGAGAGTGCGGCGCGCTGGGGGATGCTCGGAGCCGTATCCGATGCGCTTCCGCATGTCTCGTTTAATAGCTCGGTTACACGTTTCGACGATGATTACGTTTACCGCCAGAACATTATGCGGGACGTCATCCTCCAGGAATACGGCCAGTACATAGATCCCGAAGACTTCCCACCGTTTGCCTATAAGGATATGTACGTTTCCTCCATTTCGGTGGATCAGCCCATTTATAACGGCGGTATCGAGATCACAGCCATACGCATCGCCCGGACGCGTAAAAAGTTGATTCATCTTTATCGTGAGATCAGCGCCAGGGATATCGTCCTGCAAGCGGAGACGGCTTATTATAACCTGTGTCGGGCGCAGCAGGCTTTTGAAGTGCAGAGCAATGAACTGGAGGTCACCCGCGGTTACCTGGAGAGATTTCGCCGCCGCCTGGAACTGGGACTTATCGCCGAGGTTGACGTGCTGCGCTGGGAAGTGCGGGAGAGCAATGATCTGGCCGCGCTGGTGGAGGCAGAAAATAACCTGAAGTTGGCGCAGTTGTCTCTCGCCCGGGTGATGGGCGATCCGCCGAATGAATCCTATTATCCCGCCGATCTACCGGCCTTTTTAGCCCGAATCACCCTTTCGCCGGGTACGGGTATCGAATCCCCCGATCGATTATGGGAAAAAATGCAGGAGAGCTCGCCCGATCTTCAAGTTTCCCGCTACAACGTAAAGCTGGAGCGGCAAAACGTCTGGTTAACTGCGGCCAACTTCCAGCCCAAGTTGAATTTCAACTATACTTATAGCTGGCAGGCGGATGACGATCTGGCTTTGGACGGTTTTAAGTCCTGGACAGCGGGTTTTTCATTGCGAATACCCCTATTCGCCAGTTTCGGTAACCTCGCCCGCTGGCAGGAAGCTCGGGTTAAGGTAAAAAGGGCTGAAGAAGGCGCCCGAGATTATGAAACAGCCCTCTACATGCAGTTGACAGCCACTCACAATGATCTTACAGCCGCTGGTCTGCGGCTGGAAGCTGCCATGAAAATGCGAGAACAGGCGCAGAAGGTTCTCTCATCTCAGGAGAATCGCTACGACCTGGGGATGATCACAACACTGGAACTGCTGGATGCCCGCACGGCTGAATTAACGGCGGAGTTGGGGGTTATCAACGCCTATTGCGATGCTTTAATCGCCCGGACGAACCTGAATAGGATTACCGGAACGTTATCATTTGATCATTAGTCTCCTTGACTGTCGGTTAGTGATTTAACCTGAATTTGCAATCAGATAGTGATGGGTTTGGAATGATGAAAGAATTCAGAGTGAAGGCCGTTTCATTTGCATTATTTATGGTATTGGCACTGATGCTGGCCGCCTGTGGATCTCGAGATGAAAGCGGAAACGATCCGACTCAGAACGCAGATGAAAATGAAAAGCGATTAGTTCCTGTCCGAGTTCAGACGATGGAGTTGAGTTCCCTGGAGCTTACGGCCAGAGCGACCGGCGTATTGAGATCTCATGATCAGATTCCCATCTCACCGGAGATCAGCGGGACGGTTGTTGAGAAATTCCTTGAGGTCGGCGATGCCGTCGCCGCCGGTGAGGCGATTCTGCAATTGGATCCGGAACCTTACGAATTGGCGTTGGCCCAGGCTGAGGCTTCGTTTTCATCCGCGCAGGTTGCCTATGATCAGGCGCAGCGCGATTATATGCGTTCGGAAGAACTGCATTCTTCAGGAGATATTTCCGAGTTCGAACTCGAAAATGCGCATCTGGCGGAAATGACCGCAAAAGCCAATCTACAGATGGCGGAGGCCTCCTTAAGACTCGCCGAACGCAACCTGCGATTGAGCAGCCTGCGCAGTCCCATAAACGGATCGGTGGCGCAGTTAAACGCCCAGATCGGTCAACAGGTATCGCCAGGCCTGCTGTTGGGAATGGTCGTTTCTCTCGATCGCATTGAGGTTGAAGTGGGGCTTAGCGAGCGGGACATCGTCAACATGAAACCGGGCCTCGAAGTTCGCGTTTGGTGCGAAGCTTTTCCAGGTCGGGAGTTCGGCGGTAAAGTGCGCAACGTTGGGATTGCCGGTCTGGATTTGAGCAGAACCTTTCCGGTTATCGCAGAGGTCGAAAATACGTCGGGGCTTCTAAAACCCGGTATGATTGTCAATCTGAGTATCATTCATACGGAAAAGCAAAATGTTCTGGTCATCCCTCGCAGTGCTTTAGTTATCGAGGCGGATAACCCCACCCTCTTCGTCGTGGACGGCGAAATGGCATTTGAGCGCAAGGTGGAACTGGGGCAAGGAAACGATCAATACGTCATTGTTGATTTCGGTTTGTCCGCGGGTGAAAATCTGGTTATCGACGGACAAAACGTGTTGCGAGATAGCAGCCTGGTGAAGATACTCTAAGGTCTCATATTATGTCCCCGATCCGTCTTTCAGTACGCAATCCGGTTCTGGCCAACCTGCTGATGATCACCCTGACGGTGATCGGTGTGCTGGCATTTATCGACCTGCCCCGCGAGTTGATGCCCAAGATTTCATTCAACTGGGCTTTTATCATCACTCCCTATCCTAACGTACCGGCCGAAGACGTCGAACAGCTCGTCACTATTCCCATCGAAGAAGAGATCGCCGGTTTGGACGGCATCAATCAGATTACGTCGGTTTCCTCCGAAGGCGCGTCATTTATCTGGGTTAAATTCGATCTAATGTCAGAGGACAAATTCTCCAAGCGGTTGGCGGATCTGAAGATCGAAATTGACAAAGCCGAACTTCCGGATGACGTTGAAGATACAGAGGTCGAAGAGCTCGATACAGATGACTTTATTCCCATCATTTCGGTCGTGCTATCCGGCCAATATCCCGAAAGGGTCATGAAGGACATATCCGAGGATCTGTCGGACCTATTCAAGGATGTCAAAGGTGTTTCCGAGGTGGCCGTCGCCGGGACGCGCGAACGGGAAATCTGGGTGGAAGTCTCACCGGAGAAACTCTACGCCCAGGGCTTGTCGCTGGATCAGGTTGCCGGTCAAATTATCATGAGGAACAGGAATCTGGCCGGAGGTGATTTGCAGACCGGCCCGGAGAAACTGTTGGTTCGCACCGTCGGAGAATTCGAGGACGTTGATGAGATTCGATCCGGCGTTATCTTAAAATCCGGGGTGGACGGTCATCAGGTCTACTTGAGGGATGTGGCGACGATTTCCGACCGCTGGGAAGAAGAACGAACCCGTTCGCGGATAAATGGACTACCGGCCGTAACCCTGTCCATTTCCAAGAAAGCCGGAGCGAACAGCCTGGAGGTGATTAAGCAGATCAAGCGGATAACCGATGAGTACAGGCCAAAACTACCTCCCGGAATGGTGGTAACCTATACCAATGATAATTCCATCTCGATCAATGACGTTCTTCAAAAGCTGCAGAACAACGCGCTGATCGGTTTGATTCTGGTTATTGTCATCCTCTGGATAACGCTGGGTTGGCGCAACGCCTTGATTACTGCGATAGGCATCCCCGTTACGCTGGCGATCACCATGATCTTCTTGAAATATAGCGGTAACACGTTAAACGGGAGTGCTCTGTTCGGACTGGTTTTAGTTCTGGGCATGCTGGTTGACGATGCCATCGTCGTCATGGAGAACTGTTTTCGATATCTACAGCAGGGATTAAAGCCCCGGGAAGCTGTCCTAAAGGGTGCCCATGAGGTTGCGGCGCCGGTCATCGCTTCCGTCTTCACCACAATCGCCGCTTTCCTCCCGTTAATGCTCTTGCCCGGCATCATGGGGAGATTCATGCGTATTGTTCCCATCGTCGTTTCCCTGGCTTTGCTGGCGAGTCTCTTTGAATGCTTCTTTATATTGCCGTCCCATGTGGCCGAATGGTCGAAATCAAATCATCGCTCGTCCGGGAAATGGGCAGCCATTTTTAAGAGAATTCCGAGTACTTATCAGCGGCTCCTGGAACGAGCTATGCGTCGTAGGAAACTGATTGCCGTTATAATGCCCTTCATTATTTTAATTTCCGCCGGGTTGATCCCACTGATAGGCGTTGAGTTATATCGTGATGAGGAGATCAGCCGGTTTTCTGTTCGCATCAAGATGCCCGAAGGGACATCTTTGGACGTCACCGATCAGGTCATATCGCGCATCGAACGGGAGGCTATGAATTTACCTGCTTCTGAGCTCCACGCGATCGTCGCTACGCCCGGGATGTTTCTTGCTGAAGATGAATGGCTGTTTAAATCCTCTGTCGGCCAGGTGGTCGTTGACTTAAAGGAAAGACAGGATCGTACCATGCCGATTGATGATTTGATGAATATGCTCCGGGAAAGGACTGAGGATATTCCCGGCATCGAATCCATTGAATTCGCCAAAGTGAACACCGGGCCACCGTTAGGGAAGGCGGTCGAGGTTCGGGTGCAGGGTAAGTATTATGAGCAGACAGAAGCGGTCGCTGAGGAGTTGAAGACCGAGCTGGCTTCTATTGACGGAGTTTATGACATCAGCGATAATTACAATCCCGGAAAACGTCAGGTAAAGGTAAAGGTTGATCCTGAAAAAGCCGCGCTTTTCGGACTCAGCGTTACCCAGGTGGGTGCTTCCATTGCCGCTGCCTTCGATGGCATCAAAGCCTCGGTGCTTCGCGATGGTGACGATGAGATTGACATTCGTGTGAAATTCCCAGAGGAGCGTCTCCGAGAAATCAGCGACGTGACCCGCCTGAAATTCCTGCTCCCCGACGGTAGTTGGGTACCGTTCGAGAACCTGGCCTCGATCACGGTGGAACACGGAGTGGCGGACATCCGTCATTTTGATCAGGATCGTGCGATCACCGTATCCGCCAATGTGGACAAAAAGAAAGTTTCCAGCGTTGACGTGAATCAGAGGTTGATGAAGCGCTTCAAAGACGTGGAGGATTACTACCCGGGTGTGAGAATGTACTTCGGAGGGGAATTCGCCGAGTTTCGTGAAGCTTTCTCGGGACTGTTGGAGCTCTTTATGATCGGACTGGGTTTGATCTACATCATACTGGGCACCCAGTTCCGCAGTTTCATTCAGCCAATTCTCATTATGATCGCCATACCCTTCGCTTTTATCGGAGCGATGATCGGCCTGCTCCTCTCGGGTAATCCGTTTTCGATCACCACTCTTTACGGATTTGTGGCTCTGGCCGGAATCGTGGTGAATAACTCGATTGTTCTGGTTTCTTTCATCAATAGTGCTCGGTCGAACGGGATTGGTAAACACGAATCCATCATCCAGGCCGGCATGCTGCGAATGAGACCTATCATCATGACTTCTCTGACCACGATCTTCGGTCTTCTACCCATGGCCATCGGTTTGGGGGGCAGATCCGAAGTATGGGGGCCTCTGGCCAATACCATCGTCTGGGGTTTAGCTGTTTCAACCTTCCTTACTCTCCTGGTGGTCCCTTCGGTTTACGAGCTGGTCGTGGATGATATCGGCGGTTGGTTTCGGCGCAAATTTGGTGCGCGCAACGGTTGGGTGAAAAATAACGTATAATAGTTAGAAAGGGGAGTCATCGATGAAAAGATGGTTGATACTTATTGCGTTGGTCGTTTCTTTTCCAGTAGCCACCCGAGCCGACGTCGGCTTTCAAGGGTGGGGGGTGCGAACCGGGTTGTCCGTTGATCCGGATCAGCTTGATATCGGGGCGCATTTCAATTTAGGTGAATTCGTCCCGAGTCTACGTTTTCAGCCAAATTTCGAGCTGGGCTTCGGCGATAATGTTTTCTTGCTGATGATCAATGGCGAAACGTTCTACCTGTTCGACGTCCCCGGATCCAATTTCAGGCCTTATGCGGGGGGAGAGCTCTCGGTGGTTTACTGGCGGGCAGATAAGTCTCATGGGAAAAACGACGATTTGGAAATCGGTCTATCACCTGTCGGAGGCATTGAATTTCCCTTTTCGAGACACATGATGGGATTTCTAGAACTGAAATTAGGGATCGGAGACGTACCCGATTTTCGGGTGGCAGTGGGAATTCATATCTGATTTTTTTTGCATGGTATATTAAAGTGAGTGCGCAATTGTAGAGGGCGGGTTATCCGCCTTTTTTTAATGTCAAGCGCGAAATTTTGATTTTTTTGGGATTGGTCTTGACAATGTTATCAAAAATAGTTATATTGTTTTATTAAAAATCACCAGAATTCAATTCACTTCTATAGAGATGATATGAGCGGATAACATTGATCTGGGGAGCAAAAAACTCCAATTATAATAGGAGGTTCACCATGCGAAAGAGATTACTGCTTATTATTGCGGGGATTTTATTTGTAGTGCCGCTGGGTGTCGCTTATGCAGTTGATGGAACAATGGAGGGTGTGGTTTTGGATGCGGGTGCACAGAATCAAAAAGCTGGTCTAACTATGAGACAGACCGACGATACCTACGTGATTACGCCTTTCGAAAGCGTTAGCATTTCCCAGACACAAACCTGGCAGGACAACCGCCATAGGGCATATTACAACACGAGTCTTGGCAATGTCAACGGTTTCCTGTTATTTGATGTGACCTCGATTCCCGATGATGCCATAATTACCTCAATGACATTGCGCTGCTACCTTGAAAACGCCTATGGATCTCCGGCTTATAATCCGGTTGTAGACGTTTATTACAGCGAAGATGACGGCTGGACGCGGTATACTGCTGTCCCCAACGGTATGTCGCTGGATGCTTTGCTGGTAGATGATATCCCCTTTCCATCTTACGTCAGCTACTTTGACTTCGTCCTCGACGTATCCGCCCATAATTGGACGGAGGATTTGATTGACAATCAGATCTGCATCGGCTTCAAAAATGATGTGACCTATTACAGCTACGTTTACTTCTTTGGAGCCTATGGAACGCCGACTGGAGCGCCTCCCGAACTGACGATTGAAACGACCACGGGGACGCCTTTAGATGTAGAAGTTACTCTAACCCCCTATGGAACCCCCATTATCATTCCGGCTTCGGGAGGATCTTTCGACTATAACATCGCTGTCACCAACAATGAGACAGGCCCAGCAACGTTCGACATATGGACGGATGCTACGCTTCCTTCGGGAGCTATTTTTGGACCTATCATCGGACCTGTAAACGTTACGCTGGCACCCGGAACAGTGGGTCGTGATCGAACCCAGAGCGTTCCGGGAGGCGCACCATCGGGGGCATACTCCTACAATGCCTATGTTGGATTATCACCCAATGTAGTATGGGATAGCGACTCCTTCACCTTTGAGAAGTCAGTAGTGGATGGAGGTGGCGAGGCGATTAATGACTGGTTGACAACGGGAGAATCCCTGGATTTGGGACTCAATACTTGGATTCCCACAGATTATGTTGTCTGTGGAGTTTACCCCAATCCCTTCAATCCTACGACCACCGTCTCCTACACCTTGCCCGAAGCGGAAAAAGTCACTCTCACAGTTCACGACGTCAGCGGTCGCGTCGTTGCCCGGTTGGTAAACGGTTGGCGTGAAATGGGTGAACACGAAGCAGTCTTTGACGGGTCGAATCTGGCCTCCGGGGTTTACTTCTACAACCTGACGGCCGGCTCTTTCAACGCTACCGGTAAGATGGTACTGATGAAATAAATTTGGACGCTTCAAAAAAGGTTCGGGGCGACCTAACCGTCGCCCCTCTTGTTTTTATCAGGTTGATTCCCCTTGACAAGACCGATCGAAATCCTTATATTTCATGCGGGTTGGATTTTCCAATTTGATGCCAATTTGCGAAAGTGGCGGAACTGGCAGACGCGCTGGATTTAGGATCCAGTGGCTTTGAGCCGTGGGGGTTCGAGTCCCCCCTTTCGCACTGTGAGGGAAGAGTAAGGGCGGTCAAGCGACCGCCCTTGTCATTTCGCTTTATATGTTCTGGAAGCTTATTTCATCAAGATCATTTTCCCGTTGGCCACATGCCCCGCTGTCGTTAGACGATAGACGTAGACACCTGAGGAAAGATCTGAGCCGTCAAACGTTACTTCGTGCACTCCCGCATCCCGCCAGCCACTGACCAAATTGGCCACTTCGCGTCCCGAGATATCGTAGACTGACAGGTTTACGAAACCGGCTGCTGATAGCTGGTAGCTGATAGTGGTGGTGGGATTGAAGGGATTGGGAACGCAGGGGTAAAGGACGTAACCATTAATGTCAGCGCCTGTGTGAGTTGCTATATCACTTATCTCACTTTCCGTGCACGCCCAGTTGCCGACAGTACCTTCTACAACTCCCTCTTTG
>CAZHMN010000010.1:13482-20890 GCA_964533705.1 uncultured bacterium | reverse complement strand
CTCACTTTCCGTGCACGCCCAGTTGCCGACAGTACCTTCTACAACTCCCTCTTTGGTGAAGTCGAAGGAATCTGATGACCAGATAATGCCCAGGTCTTCATCTCCCGTGAAAGCGCGGTAGGCGTAATCACCCTGCGGAGCACCGCCCGGGACGTTCTGCGTCATATCGCGGGACAAGCTCTGTCCGCCTTGCAGCGTGATCGTCCGGGAAAGTATCGGCCCATATGGCGATCCGTTGGGGAGAACAGCATCTATCCAGACGTCGAAGGTTTGTGCGGCGGTCGGAGCGCTCAGGGCTATGGTGTAGTTGAACGACCCTCCGGAAGCCGGGATGATAATCGGCGTGCTCTCCGGCGTCAGCGTCACTTCGACCGGGAAGCTTTCCTCAGGCGGCAGGAACAGGACGGCGTAATTATCCTGCACACCGGCGGTGGTGGGGTCGTAACTGTTATCAAACCCCAATTGCAAACCCACTGCTTCGGCCTGGTTCTCGATACCGAAGGTTGCCTCTGAGGGGTCAGTCACGTCCAGCCATTGGAAGAGGATCCTACCATCGCCCGTTACCGTGGGGTAATGCATCGGATCATAGAAGATCACCTGGAAGGTTTCGAAAGCGGTCACGGGCAGGTATTGCCTGACCTGGTAGAATTCCACGATGAACCAGTGGTTGACTACGTCGTAGTCATAGCTTACGCTTCCCGATTGCTGGGGTGAGAGATCCTCCCAGAAGGGGGCCAGCATGGCGGGCGGGCCGTCAGCGTTGGGAATGGCGGAATTGGAGTAGTCGGTTTCGCTCGTTTCACCCAGGGCGATCCAACCGTTCGAACAGACAGAAATGCGGTCATATTCAAGTCCATAATACTTGAAGGCAAAGGGCAGATCAACCTGGAAGGTTTCGTCATCCTGAGTGAAATTCAGCAGCGTGCCCGAACCGCCCATTCCGGGATCAATTTCGATCCAATCGAAAACCGGGCCTTCGGGATCGAAGTTTTCCAGAGCGACATATCCGTAGGCATCAGGCCCTGTCGGTACTGCCCAGGGCGGTGGGCCGATCCACTGATTTCGGGTGAAGGCGTACAAGCCGTTTACGTCGGTGTAGGCCAGCACTTTATAACGATAGTATTCCTGTTCCGGCACCGTGTCATTGTACTCAACGGCCGCACCGGGAACCATGCCGGTCAGATCTGCGATGACTTCGCCGTTGCGTAGAATCATCACGCCGTTTAAGGTCGCGAGCGTGGAGCCATCCGTATTCTCTGTGGGATTGACCCAGGAGAGAGTCACGTCCAATTCGTCGGGTATCGTGGTAATTTCCAGATCCGCTGGCATCAGGGGGCGGACGGTGTAAGGGACTGCGCCCATGTCATAGCCTCCCTGTCCGGCCCCAATCAATTGAGAGGTGGAATTCAGGGAGAAGTCATTGTTGAGGGGATCGCTGAAATCGGGGTTGGCATAAAGGTCGCCTGTTCCAGGCGAGGGGTTAAAACTCTGCACCGACCCGCCGCCTCAACCAGGGCAGAATTCCTTGTAATTTCCGGCCGTATTCGCCCAGGCGTCGTTAAAGGCCATCCACCGGTCGGCGCCCGTGTGGGTGTAAACGCCCCAATGGGATGAATAAGAGAAGATGTTGGACGTTATCAGCATGTCTGAGTTTTCCCAGAAGTAGAGGCCGTCGTAGTTACCGACGAATGTACAGTGGTCTATCCAGCCTTCTCCCGCGCCGTAATATTTCAGCGCGGCACTGTCGGAATTAGTCAGAACCACGCCGCATATATCCAGCACCGTGCCGGGTTCCACGTAGATGCGATCCCCCTGCAAGTCCACCAGAGCTCCGCAGGAAAGGATGCAGACAGGCCCGTCTTCTAACAGGATGCCGCCGGTGTAAACTTCAGCGGGATCGAGATAGACCATTTTCTCATACCCCGCTCCGGGCCCGGCTTCATCGTAAGCCTGCTGGAGCGGAATTGCCGGAGCTTGCATGGCGAAAAACGCTGAAGCGATTAAAGCCATAAATGAAGTTATCTTTTTCATAAGCTGTCCTCCTGTTGGTTAATCAGTCCCGGTTTGCTGTTTCGGTCGGAGATATTCTGGATTATTTATTTTAATTTAATAAATTTCTCTGGGTATTCCAAGCAAAAAATATTGAGTTGTAAAAATAAATTGCGTCTAAGGTGAAGTTTTAGATATTTCAGGGTGCAGAGTACTGTTTTATCGAGGGCTACTTTCTGGATAAAGGCGGTTGCGCGATGTTCTTGATTTCACCCGATTTTTTCATTACATTACACCATCTCCATGAAACGCTTGATTTCACACCTCACCTCTCCCGAAATGCTTCGCGGAGCGCCTTTTTACCAGCGGTACCAGCCGCCCCGCCAGGCTCGTTTTGATGACGATGCTCAGCGATTTCATCCATCAATCCGCGAAGCTCTTCGGCAGGTTGGGATCGAACGGCTCTATTGTCACCAGACCGAAGCTCTGCAGGAATTTCATGCCGGCAATAACCCGCTGATCGTCACGCCCACCGCCTCGGGAAAGAGCCTGGTCTATCAACTGGCGATTTTGGAGGAACTGCAGCGCAATCCCGAAGCCCGCATCCTGCTGCTCTTCCCTCTGAAAGCTCTGGCGCAGGATCAACTGCAGCGGCTTCAGGAGCTTATAAATTTGTCCGGCTTAGACCAACAATGCAGTGCAGCGGTTCTTGACGGTGATACGCCCCGCGGCGAACGAGACAAGCTGCGCGCCCATCCCCCTAATCTGCTGCTGACCAACCCGGACATGCTGCATTACGGCATTCTGCCCACGCATCGCGGCTGGTCAGATTTTTTTCGGCATTTACGCTTCATCGTCATTGACGAACTGCACATCTACCGGGGGATTTTCGGATCTCACGTGCTGCAGGTCTTGCGGCGTTTGGGGAGAATCTGCCGGTTTTACGAGGCAAACCCCCGCTGGATCGCCGGTTCGGCCACCATCGGCAATCCGCTGGAGCTGGCCAGAGATCTGATCGGAGAAGAATTTCAGCTTGTGGAACGCAACGGCGCACCCGCTTCCGGCCGCCATTTTCTGCTGATTAATCCCACGGAAAGTCCCTACACACTGGCGTCGCGGCTGGTTCCGGAAATCATAAAGAAGGCTTATAAAACCATCGTCTTCACCAAATCCCGCCGCGCCACGGAACTCCTGCACCGCTTCATCATGGAATCTCATCCCGAACTGGCGGATCGCCTGAGCAGCTACCGGGCTGGATTTCTGCCTGAAGAGAGACGCCAGATCGAAGCCAGTCTGCTCGCCGACGATCTATCGGGCGTCATCAGCACCAGCGCCCTTGAACTGGGCATGGATATTGGCGGCATAGACGTCGGCATGCTGCTGGGTTATCCCGGAACTATATCAGCGCTGATGCAGCGCGCCGGCCGCGCCGGCCGCCGGGAACGGGATTCCCTGATCATTCTGCTCGCCGGAGAAGATGCCCTGGATCAGTATTTTATGCGCCACCCGGAAGAACTCTTCCTGCGCCCCAGCGAAGCGGCCATCGTGGATGGGACGAATCCGGATATTTCCAAAGCCCACCTGGTCTGCGCCGCCGCTGAGATCCCTCTGGCGGAAAAAGAGCCCTATCTGAATCAAGACTGCAAAAAGCAGATTGGCTCTCTCATCGCTGAGAAAAAACTGATACCCGGAGCGGGGGGGAGGCGCTGGTTTCCCAACGTTCCTCGCCCTCACCGCCTGATCAACATTCGATCGGTCGGATCCACCTATTCAATTCACGACGAACGAAACGGCAGACAGGTAGGCGATATCGGCGAGAGCCGGTTATGGAGTGAGTGCCATCCTCAGGCGATCTATCTGCATCATGGTCGTCAGTATCAGGTGAAGAGCATTGACGATGCAGCAAAGGCGGTTTACGTGCAGCCCGCTCCCGTGGATTTTTACACTCAAGCGCTGGGCGAGAAGGAAACTGAAATCCTCCATCGCTTGCGTGAATTCGACCTGGGCTGTGGTAAAGCCGTCGAAGGTGAGCTGAAGGTTACCGAGAGGGTGACCGGCTTCCAGAAACGACGGCTTTTCAGCGGACAATTGATCTCGACTCATAACCTGGACGGGCCGCCGCAGATTTTGGTGACTCGCGGCTTCTGGATTGAGATGGATGATGGGCTGCAAGATCTGGTGGAAACGGAAAAATTTCACTACATGGGCAGTCTGCACGCCTCGGAGCACGCCTTGATATCCATTTTCCCCCTGGAAGTTATGTGCGACCGCAGCGACGTCGGTGGTATCTCTTTCACGCATCACTCCCAGGTTGGGGGCGCGGCGATCTTCGTTTATGACTCTTATCCAGGCGGCCTGGGCATAACCCGGCGCGCCTATGAGCGGCTGCCCAGCTTAATCGGCCGCACGCTCTCGCTGATCAACGAGTGTCCCTGCGAAGACGGCTGCCCTTCCTGCGTTCATTCCCCTCGCTGCGGTGCCGGTAATCGGCCCTTGGATAAGGGAGGAGCCCTGTTCATTCTGAAGAAGTTGAGCCAAATAAGAGAGGTTATAGCGACAGAACCGCAAGGGGATAACGTAGAAAAGCCCCGGGCTCCCCTTCGGAAGACGCGCCGGGAAAAAAGGGTTGAAATTCAACGTTCACTACCCTCTGAATTGGAAGGAAAGAGGATTCTGGTCTTCGACCTTGAAACGCAGCGGAGCGCTGATGAGGTGGGCGGCTGGGGGAATGTTCATCTGATGGGATTGAGTCTGGGAGTCGTCCAGGATTTATCAAATGGAGAATTTCGGACTTACCGGGAAGAAAACGTCGAGGAGTTGATTGAAGAGCTTTTTAGCGCCGATCTCGTCGTCGGTTTTAACTGCGTTCGATTCGATTTCGGAGTCTTATCGGGGTATACCGGGCGGGACTTCAGCCGAATTCCCGTCGTGGACCTTCTCGTTCTGGTTCATCAGGCGAGCGGATTGCGCTGTAGCCTGGATGCGCTGGCGGAAGCCAACTTAAACCAGGGCAAGTCTGGAACCGGTCTGGATGCTCTGAGGTTCTATAATGAAAGCCGTTGGGATGAATTGGAGAAATATTGTCGTCGAGACGTGGAGATAACGGCGGATATTTTCTACATAATCCTTCATGAAAAACGACTCAATGCACCCATGCGGGATGCTCAGATGGAAAGCATCAGGGTCGAATTACAATTAGATGAGTTGATCTCAGCTAACTAATGAACTATTTTAGTTTTGCCTGGAAAATAGTTGCATTTATCTTGAAAATTTATTATATTTGGCGAAAGACTGCCCGATCCGTCCCGGTCTGCCGGGACGGCTGTTTTTTCATGGTCATCCCAAACGAAATATAACCGACCTGAAAAATGAGCGAATTTAAGCGAATTCTGGTGGCCAACCGGGGTGAAATTGCCGTTCGGATTATTCGAGCCGCTGCCGAGATGGGGATTGAAACGGTAGCGGTTTATTCGGACGTAGACCGCCTGGCGCTTCACACCCGTCTGGCGGATTTTGCATACCGCATTGGCCCGCCGCCTGCGACTGAGAGTTATCTTGACATCGATCGCGTCCTGGAGGCGGCGAAAAAATCGGGTGCCGAAGCCATCCATCCCGGCTACGGTTTTTTGGCGGAAAACGCGGATTTCGCCCAGCGGGTCACTGACGTGGGGCTGGTTTTTATCGGGCCGCCGCCCCAGGCCATTCGGGACATGGGCCTTAAGACCCGCGCCCGCCAGATTATGATGGAGGCGGACGTTCCCGTCATCCCCGGCACTGAATCGGCCGTGAGTGTGGGGAAAGAGGCCGAAGAAATTGCCCGAAAGATCGGCTATCCGGTGCTGATCAAGGCGGCATCGGGCGGTGGCGGCAAGGGTATGCGCATCGTGGAAAAACCGCAGGATCTATTAAAATCTATGGAGGCCGCCAGCAGGGAGGCCGCTTCCGCCTTTGCCGATCCGCAGATATACATTGAAAAATACCTGGAGAATCCCCGTCATATCGAGGTGCAGGTGCTGGCTGATCATCACGGTAACGTCATCCACCTCAATGAACGCGAGTGTTCCATCCAACGCCGTCATCAGAAGGTCATTGAAGAGGCGCCTTCCCCCGTTATTACGCCGGATCTGCGCAATCAGATCGGGCAGGCGGCCATCGCCGCCACGAAGGCGTGTGGATATACTAATGCCGGTACGGTCGAATTTCTCTTCGACCGGCACAAAAAATTCTACTTCCTGGAGATGAACACCCGTTTGCAGGTGGAACATCCCGTCACCGAGATGACCACCGGCTTCGATCTGGTTAAGGAACAGATTCGCATCGCGGCGGGTGAGAAGTTGTCTTTCAGCCAGGAAGAGGTCAAAATCTCCGGCCATGCCATCGAATGCCGGATTTACGCAGAGGATCCTCTGAATAATTTCTACCCTTCAACCGGACGGATAAAATACCTGCATCCTCCGGCCGGCCCCGGTATCCGCAATGATTCCGGCATCTTCGAAGGAGGGGAAATCAGCGTTTATTACGACCCGCTTGTTTCTAAGCTGGTGTCCTGGGGTAGGGATCGAACCGAAGCCATATTCCGGATGAAGCGTGCCCTGTCGGAATACCACATCACCGGCGTACGCTCGAACATTCCCTTCTGTCTGCTGGTGATGAATCACCCCGAGTTTGCTAAAGGGAGCATTGATACCCATTTCATCTCCGACCACGTCCGCATTGAGGATATGGCCGAGGGGCCGGAAGAACTCAAGCGGATTGCTGCTGTGGCGGCGGTCATGGCGAACCATTTTAAGCAGAAAATCCCGGCACTGTCACCCGATGGTAGGATTGGTTCTCTTTCACCCTGGCTGACCGCGGGGCGGAAAGCCAGTTTACAGTGAGACTCTTGTGAATAAGTTGGTTCTAATTCTATGAAGTACTTCGCTGCAATCGAGGACGAATCGTTTGAAATCAGTTTAATTGGTGAAGATCGCCTTTCCGTAAACGGTGAGGTTTTTCATTTTGACGTTCGGCGGGGGACCAAGCCGGAGCATTTTTCATTGATCCTCGAGGGCCGCTCACATCAAGTCTGGATTGAGGAGGGAGAGAAACGCACCGCAGGCGCGCCCTGCCCCTGGCGCGTTCACCTGCACGGTTTCGATTACGAAGTCTGCGTAGAAGACGAAAGATCGCATCGCCTGCGTCAATTTGCCGGAGCGGATACGAGCTCGAATGAAGCCGGGCAGGTTTTAGCTCCCATGCCCGGACTGGTCGTTAAACTTCTGGTTCAACCCGGCCAGAAGGTCGAGAAAGGAGAGGGCATCGTGATCGTTGAGGCGATGAAAATGGAAAACGAAATCCGTGCCGGCGTTTCCGGCGAAGTGAAAGAGGTCCGCGTCAGCGACCGCCAGGCCGTGGAAAAAGGCGAAATATTGGCAGTGAT
>CAZHMN010000010.1:10462-13382 GCA_964533705.1 uncultured bacterium | reverse complement strand
CGCGGAGTTTACCCTACCATGTACCGGGGGCGTTTCTGGACTATGCGGCAATACGCCGGGTTCGGTTCCGCCGAGGAATCCAATCGCCGGTATCATTACCTACTCGAGCAGGGGCAGACCGGCCTATCGGTCGCCTTTGACTTGCCCACCCAGATCGGCTACGACAGCGACCACCCCCTGGCCCGAGGTGAAGTCGGCAAGGTAGGCGTGGCTATCTGTTCACTGGCGGACATGGAGGTGTTGTTTGAGGGTATCGAACTGGCCAAGGTTTCCACTTCGATGACCATCAATGCCACAGCCGCCATCTTGCTGGCGCTTTACGTGGCTATCGCCAAAAAGCAGGGCGCTGACCTGTCACGGCTTTCCGGCACCATCCAGAATGACATCCTTAAAGAATATATCGCCCGTGGGACTTACATTTACCCGCCGCGGCCTTCCATGCGGTTGATCACCGACACCTTCTCCTGGTGCAAAGAGAATCTTCCCGCCTGGAATACCATCTCCATATCGGGTTATCACATCCGCGAAGCCGGTTCGACGGCCGTGCAGGAGGTTGCCTTCACTCTGTCGAACGGTATCGCTTACGTCGAGGCGGCCCTGCAGGCGGGGTTGGAAGTAGATGCCTTTGCACCGCGATTAGCCTTCTTCTTCAATGCTCATAACAATCTCCTGGAAGAAGTCGCCAAGTTCCGGGCTGCGCGGCGCATCTGGGCGAAAATCATGAAGCACCGCTTCGGCGCTCGAGATCCCCGTTCCATGATGCTGCGCTTTCATACTCAGACGGCCGGTTCGACCCTGACGGCTCAGCAGCCGGACAACAACGTCATCCGAGTCACCTTGCAGGCATTGGCCGCCGTTCTGGGCGGGACTCAATCCCTGCATACCAACTCCAGCGATGAGGCGCTGGGGCTGCCGACCGAAGATTCCGCCCGCGTAGCCCTGCGTACCCAGCAGGTCATTGCCCACGAATCCGGTGTAACCGATACGGTTGACCCGCTGGCCGGTTCCTACTTCGTCGAATACTTGACCGATAGCATCGAGAGAGAAGTGGATGCCTTAATGACCAGGATCGAGGAGATGGGGGGTTCCGTTCGGGCCATTGAGCAGGGCTTTTTCCAGCGGGAGATCGCGGACAGCGCCTATCGTGCCCAGAAGGCAATTGAATCTAAGGAACAGGTCATCGTGGGCGTCAACGCCTTTCAAATCGAGGCCGAGCGCGAGAACGAAATCCTGCGCGTCGATCCTTCCGTTGCCGTCGCGCAGAAACGACGGCTTGAAGAAGTCAGGGCGAAGCGGGATTCGGCCGCGGTGAACGAAATTTTGGGGAGAATAACAGCCGCGGCGAAGGGCAGCGAGAATTTGATGCCCTTGATTCTGGAAGCGGTGGAACGGTATGCCACCCTCGGTGAAATCAGCGATGCGTTGAGAGACTGCTGGGGTGAATATAAGGGGGAGAATTAACATATATGGCTGGAATAACCTTCGGAAAGAAAATCTACCGCCTTGACACCGTCCCTTCCACCCAGGATTTCCTGAAGGAGCAGTTCCTGCAAGGTGAAGCGGAAGGAGCGATTGCCGTCGCACTGGAACAGACTCTGGGAAAAGGCCGTCGAGGGCGCGCCTGGGACTCACCGGCAGGCAAGGGTTTATGGACGTCCATGCTGATTATCCCCGGAGGGCCTGAATCTCTGTGGACCTGGGTGCCGCTCTGGGCGGGGATCGTGGCGAAAAAAGCTGTCGGCGAACTTTTGAGCAAACGACAGATTCAAAAAGAAATAATGTTGAAGTGGCCTAATGATCTGATGATGGATGAACTCAAACTGGGTGGCATAATAGCTGAGCAAGTTACGGATACGAAAAATCGCCAGGCTGTCGTTCTGGGATTAGGAATTAACTTGCTGCAGAGGACAGAAGAGTTCCCACCGCATATTCGCGGCCGGGCGATATCGCTTCTGGATGCGACGGATCAGGAATTCTCACCCGATGCCCTATTGGAAAAATTGATCCTCAGCGCAGAAGAAATCCTTCCCCTTCTGAAACCGGTTGATTCTGCGAAGATAAAGGAGGAATGGCTCCGCTCCGCCTGGGGTCTCGGGGAGCGGCTTCGAATTTTCAGCGGTGATAAAGCTTACGAGGGAACTTTTATCGGTCTGGGGGCGCATGGGGAAATCTGCCTCCGCAGGGCGGACGGAGAGGAAAATTATTACTCTTCAACGGAAGGAATTCAAAGAATAACAACTTCATGAACGCAGAAAAAACACCCTCCCCGGAATTGCTGCTGGCCGTTGACGTGGGCAACACCAACGTGGTTCTGGGGATTTTCGAAGGTTCGCGCTTAACCTATAACTGGCGGCTGGCAACGTCCGTCTCGCGCACGCCGGATGAAGCCTGGATCATTTTTAAGTCGCTCTGCCAGGCGGAAAATGTTGACATCAACGGGATCTCCGGGGTGGCAATCTGTTCGGTGGTGCCTGATATGACCTCGATCTTCGCCGACATGGTGCAGCACCGTTTCGGCATTATTCCCTACGAAGTCCGGGCGGATACCGCGCCGTCCATCAAGATTCATTACCGGAATCCAACTGCGGTCGGAGCGGATCGCCTCAGCAATGCGGCAGCCGGATTCGAAAAACATGGCGGCCCCCTGATTGTGGTTGATTTCGGCACGGCGACGACCTTCGACGTCATAAACGATCGCGGCGAATACCTGGGCGGCATTATAACGCCGGGCATCGAACTGGCGCAGAAAATTCTCCACCAGAGAGCGGCAAGGCTGCCGAAAGTTAATTTGGAATTTCCCGATAAAGTGATCGGAAATACGACCGAAACCTCCATTCAAGCAGGATTACTCTACGGCACGGTGGATAAACTTGAGGGTCTCTGCCGGCGAATTTGGGACGAACTGGGGCAGTCCGGTAAA
>CAZHMN010000010.1:0-10362 GCA_964533705.1 uncultured bacterium | reverse complement strand
TGAAGAGGGCGATTCCGTCTTCGTCGTTCCCCGAGTCGACTCGACTTTCGCCCTGGGTTCGGTGCGGCCTGCAACGGCAGAGGTGTTTGTCAACGGAGTGCCCGCAGAAGTTTGGGAGAATGGCGCTTTTCTGGCTTTTTTCCCCCTTGATACTCTGAACGGGCAGTATAATTTTCTGGCCGTCGGCCGGGGCGGTGATTCGATCAACACCGTCATACCATTCCTGTTTTACGAGGATTATGTTTTACTTCGGGAAGAAGCCGAACCCGAGGTGGTGATCCCTCCGTTACCGGTTTGTCTAAAAATAAATAATGCTAATGCGGTGCTGCGTACCGGGCCGGACCTCGGCTATTGGCTTTTCCCGCCGTCGGGGTGTGCGGCCCTGGCGGATTCTTTTGATGGCTCCTATTATCGGTTATCTCTTTGTCAGGGACTTCACGCCTGGGTGGAAGATCGCTTCGTAACCCTGGATACCAGCCGTGCGGATCCT
This sequence comes from uncultured bacterium, assembly GCA_964533705.1. Taxonomy (GTDB): domain Bacteria; phylum Electryoneota; class B3-LCP; order B3-LCP; family B3-LCP; genus CAZHMN01. Next base: position 9,872 of record CAZHMN010000010.1, on the reverse strand, counting down.
CCCCGATCCGTCGTTGACGCCATTTTCGTCCGTGATGGAGTTGAATGGGTGCAGATCCGCATCCCGCTGGATGAACCGCTTATCTATCGTCTGGAAGTGCGTCCCGCGACGGGATCGCTTGTGATCGACTTGTACGGTGCCGTCGCCCGAGTTGATCAGATCAATTATGAAAATCAGGACTCTTCCATTCGGCATATCGCCTGGAGCCAGGTCGGCGATGATCTTCTGCGGCTGGAGATCTATACGAATTTGTCCCGTTTCTGGGGATATGACGCCACCTACGAGGGCGACACTCTGCTCTTGAAAGTGCGCCGCCCGCCTGAAATTGAGCGGAGATCGCTGAAGGGGAGAGTCATCGCTTTAGACCCAGGGCATGGCGGATCGGAGGAGGGCGCCATCGGCCCCACGAGGTTGCTGGAGAAGGATGCCAATTTGGCCTTGGCCTCTAAAATGAAGCGGCTCCTCGAGAAGGAAGGCGCCCGGGTCGTATTGACGAGGTGGAGCGATTCGACGGTAGCGATCTACGACCGAATTGATTACGCTGTGTCGCAGAACGCCGAGATTCTCCTCTCGCTGCACAATAACGCCTTGCCCGACGGCCGTAATCCTTTCGTGGAGCGCGGCAGTTCGGTTTACTACTATCATCCCCAGAGCCGGGATCTGGCCTGGGCTTTGCATAAGGAATTACTCAAGGCTTCGGGATTGCGGGATCAGGGCTTTTTCTACAAGAACCTGGCTCTTGCGCGGCCAACGCAACTCCCCGCCGTATTGATTGAAACCGCCTTTATCATTCACCCGGAGGAGGAGATGCTGCTGCGTGATGACCGTTTCCTGGATCGTCTGGCCAAGGGACTGGTAAAGGGACTGAAAAACTATCTGAAAGAATGCCAGGAGATAGAGCAGTATGGCAATCCTGACTATTTCCGCAAACGAAACATAATCAAAAAACCCATATGGGATCCAATTATTCCGGATCGTCAGCATGACTAAATATATCTACATGTCCCGTGAAGGGATTGAGAAAGTCAAAAACGAGTTGAAGCAACTACTTGAGATAGAACAGCCTCGTTTATCGAAAAAGATGTCCCAGGCGCGTGACTATGGCGATCTGGGTGAAAACGCGGAATACGATGCGATCCGCGAGGAAATGGATCATCTGCAGCGGCGCATCGCCCGTTTGCAGGACATCCTGGCCCGCGCCCAGATTTTCGACGCTAAAGGCATTGATCCAGGGGAAATCACCCTGTTGTCCACGGTGGAGCTCCTGGATTTGAAGAAGGATAAGAAAATAACCTATACTCTTGTTTCGGCGGAAGAGGTGGACGTCGACCAGCAGCGCATTTCCATTGAATCTCCGGTTGGAAAGGCGTTGATCGGCCGGAAGGCCGGGGAAGAAATTTCGATTCAGGTGCCGGTCGGTATACTCGAATTTAGAATCCTATCAGTCAAAAGAGCGTAAGGGCTAAGATCATGTCAAATTCACAATCTTCAACGGATGCGTCGTCGCCTCCGGTACGCAGGCTTTATCGCTCCCAGCAACAAAAAATTCTGGGTGGTGTATGCGGAGGTTTGGCCGAGTATTTTAATGTGGACGTAACCCTGGTTCGCCTGCTGTGGATACTGGTCACTCTGATCGGTGGGGCTGGCATACTGGCCTACATCATCGCCTGGATCATTGTTCCGGTGCAGCCCGGTCACGGTACGGTGGCCCCACCGCGCAACAGTTCGGCGGGGACCGTTTTAGGTGTTATCCTTGTGATCGTAGGGGTGATTCTGCTGGCCTCCTGGTCTGGTGTTTATATTTTCGCCTTCCCCTGGCAGATGCACTGGTTCTTCTTCCCCGGCATCCTGATTGTACTGGGGTTGGGGCTCCTGCTGGGCTGGTTGCTGTCGCGGCCTGGCACGGACGTGAAAGACATCACCATTAAACCTGCTGCTGATGAATCCACCGACCGCGAAACTCCGGCGCGGCTCTACCGCTCCCGGGATCAGCGGATTATCTCCGGCATTTGCGGTGGATTCGGCTTGTACCTCAATATTGATCCGGTCATCATCCGTATCCTCTGGATTCTGTTCGCCGTGGCTTCTTTAGGTATGGCCTTATTGATATACGTCATACTGGTTTTCGTCATCCCTGAAGAACCCATTACTTGGGGCGATCATGATTCGTCGAAATAAAGCGCCAATTCTGGGCTGGATTCTCCTCCTGGTCGGAGGTTTCCTCCTGCTGACCCATTGGTATCCGATTACCTTGAATTGGACCACCCTGCTGATGATTCTGGGTATTGGACTTTTCCTCATAGGCGTCTTCCACCGGGATCACGGCGCGGTTTTTCCAGGCACTTTCCTCTTTCTCCTGGGTCTTCTGTTTTACCTGAGGGAGAATTATATTTTAATCACATCATGGTGGAACGTCTGGCCGCTGATCATTCTCTCCATAGGCGTTGCCTTTCTCATCCTCTATATCTTCGAACCTGACAGAAAGGGCGTTCTTTTTCCCGGCGTGATCTTGATCGCGATTGGCTTGATCTTTCTGTTCGTTCCTTGGTCTTTATGCTGGTGGGAATTCATTTACTGGATCGGCAAGCTCTGGCCCCTGATTTTGATCGTCGTTGGATTACATCTCATTTTGAAATCAGTCAGGCGGAAGAGCGCGGGGAACTAAAGGGTTTTAATCGTACACGCCGGAAAGGAATAATTCTATGCTTCAGCGTAAGCGCGTGATTCTGGTTATCATGGATGGTTTGGGTCTTTCGCAGATTCCCAATGATGATTCTAACGCCTTCCATTTAGCCAAGAAGCCCCACCTGGCCCAGATTTTCGCATCGAATTCTTTGTGTAGGGTGCAAGCCTCGGGCCTGGCGGTGGGTCTCCCGGAAGGCCAGATGGGCAACTCCGAGGTGGGGCACCAGAACCTCGGAGCCGGCCGGGTGGTTTATCAGGACATTACGCGTATTGACCTGGCCGTTAAGAAGGGTGAATTCCAGCAAAATCCGGTTCTTCAGGAGACCTACAAATACGTTGAGGATAACGGCGCTACGCTGCATCTTATAGGCCTGGTCAGCGATGGAGGCGTGCATTCCTCGTTCGAACACCTTGAAGCGCTGATTCGAGGCGCAGCGGAGCATGGCCTTTCCCGCGTGGCCATTCACGCCCTTATGGATGGCCGCGATACACCACCCCACAGCGGCGTAGATCATATTCGCAAGCTCAAGGAGTTTTGCTCCAGCGTTGGAGCGGGCAAAATCGCCACGGTAATAGGGCGTTATTACGGTATGGATCGGGATAACCACTGGGAACGGGTGCAGAGAGCTTACGCTGCCCTGGTTCAGGCTGAAGGACACCGCTTTTCCGATCCCGTGGAAGCTATACAATCCAGCTATGACCGCAACGTTACCGATGAGTTTGTGGAACCTTCCGTCATCTTTAATAATGGGCAACCTGTGGCCCAAATGCGGGATGGTGACGCGGTTCTCTTCTTCAATTTTCGGGCGGATCGCGCCAGGGAGATCACGCGCGCCCTGACGGAACCGGGTTTCTCGAATTTCTCCGTCAAACCGCTGCGGCTGCATTACGTTACCATGACCCGCTACCACCAGGATTTTAACTTTCCCGTTCTCTTCCCACCGCAGAGCTTGCATAAAATCCTGGGTGAAATCGTCTCTGAAGCCGGCATGAAGCAACTGCGCATCGCCGAGACGGAGAAGTACGCTCACGTCACCTTTTTCTTCAACGGCGGCGAAGAGCGGGTATTCCCGGGCGAAGATCGCATCCTGGTTCCATCCCCCCGAGTTGCGACTTACGATCTGCAGCCGGAGATGAGCCAACCGGAAGTTTCCAGACGCGCCGTCGAAGCCATTGCCAGTGAAAAATACCACCTGATCGTTCTAAACTTTGCCAATCCCGATATGGTCGGACATACCGGCGTTCTGGAAGCCGCCATTAAGGCGGTGGAAGCGGTGGACGACGGCGTCTGGCAGGTGATGCGGGCCGCGTTCGCACACCAGTACACCATGGTGTTGACAGCTGATCACGGCAACTGCGAAATGATGATTGATCCCAAAGACGGTGGGCCGCATACCGCTCACACCACCAACCCGGTTCCCTGCTTCGTCCTCGACCGGCACTGCAACGTCAAACTGCGCTCTGAAGGCCGTCTCTGCGATATTGCCCCCACAATTCTTAATATCTTCGGTATGGAAAAGCCCGCCGAGATGGATGGTCAATCCCTACTTCTGGGAGGAGGCTGAAACTGTTGAAGGCTTTGGGATTAAGCCGCCGTCCTAAAGGAAAACATGCCGATCGCGAAGCCGCCGAATTTTCCCTGGAATTCAAAGATATTCCGACTCCTGAAATTCCAACGGGTGAGGCTTTGATCCGGGTGCGAATGGCGGGGATTTGCCGGACGGATCAGGAACTCGTTAAGGGTTATATGAGTTTTTCCGGTGTACCGGGGCATGAATTCGTGGGAGAGGTCGTCGAGGTTGATTCGGCGGCGGGATCGCAGGCGAAGGAACTCATCGGCAAGCGCGTCGTCGGTGAAATCAACTGCGGTTGCGGGACTTGCGATTACTGCCATTCGGGATTGGAGCGTCATTGTCCTCAGCGAACCGTTCTGGGCATCAAAGGGCGGGATGGAGCTTTTGCCGAGTACCTGACGTTGCCAGTGAATAACCTCCACGTCGTCCCTGATACGGTGGACGACCAAACCGCTGTATTTACCGAACCCCTCGCTGCCGCGCTGGAAATCCTGGAACAGGTCCGTATCAAACCGGATGATGGGGTTCTGGTTATCGGCGACGGCAAGCTGGGCTTGCTGATCGCCAGGATTTTGCAGCTTCACGGTTGCCGACTACTCTGCCTCGGCAGCCACCCGCATAAAATTGAGCTTCTGAAGAGCTGGGGGATTGAGGCCGCCAATTACCGGGATTACCAGCCGGTTCCCTGCGACCTGGCGGTCGAGGCATCCGGTTCCACGCAAGGTTTCGCCATTGCGGTGTCCGCACTGAAGGCGCGCGGCACCTTGATTTTTAAGAGCACCTATGCCGAGACGCTGACATTTGACGTTGCGCCTCTCGTCGTCAATGAGATAACCGTTATCGGATCGCGGTGCGGCCCTTTCGCACCGGCTCTTCGACTTTTAAGTCAAAACCTCATTCCAACAAATCAACTGATCTCGCGAATTTACCCCTTCGATGAGGCAATAGCTGCTTTTCAATATGCCGCTCAAGGAGATGCGTTGAAAGTACTGCTGCAATTTTGATTTATTCTCCGATGAAAAAAACCGATAGAAAAACAACCCCGACTCGAACGGTGGACGTGGCGGTTCCTGAACATCCCTACCAGGTTTTCATCGGTTCGGGCTCGCGCAGCCGTTTTTCCGAGCTGTTTACGCGCTATGGAAAAGGCCGCGCTCTCTGGGTGACCGACGAGAATGTCGCCGCGGCCTGGAGGCCGGAACTGGACGAGTTGTCCGGAGAATCATTAGCTGAGTTGGTTGTTTTGCCGCCTGGAGAGGGCGAGAAAACCTTATTCACCGTGGAGAAACTCAGCCGTATCTGCGCGCAGCGGGGTCTTGAGCGGGGGGATACTCTGGTCGCCTGCGGAGGCGGTGTGGTCGGCGATATCGTCGGGTTTACCGCTGCCTGCTTTAAGCGCGGCATCGCCTTTATCCAGGTGCCGACCACGCTGCTGGCTATGGTGGATGCCTCGGTCGGCGGCAAAACCGGAGTGGACCTGCCCGAGGGTAAAAATCTGGTCGGAGCTTTCCATCAGCCGCTCTTCGTTTTGATTGACGTCGATTTCTTGAATACACTCCCGGAGCGCGAATTTCGCTCGGGATTCACCGAGGTCGCCAAAACGGCATTGATCGGTGATCCCAGCCTCTTTGAGATGCTGAAGGGTGGCGTTCAAGACCGGTTCTTCCGCAAGGATACCGAGGTTTTGATAGACATTATCGAAGCCTGCGTGCGCTTCAAAGCCGCTGTGGTGGTGCAGGACGAAAAAGAGAGCGACCACAGGCGTATCTTGAATTTCGGTCACACCATTGGACATGCATTAGAAGTCCTCGGGAATTACGATCAACTGAAACACGGCGAAGCCGTCCTTTGGGGCATGTGGGCGGCGGTGAATTTGTCGGTATCGTCGGGGCTATTGGACGCTGCGAGAGGCAGTGAAATCCTGCAATTCCTGGAGCCGTATATGAAGGCGCTTCCGGTGGTGAATTGCAGCGAAAAGGATATTCTATACTTCATTGAACGGGACAAGAAGGTCAGTGGAGGGGTTCCTCATTTCGTGCTCGTCAGTGATGTGGGTGAACCCGTTATCTCGGATCAGGCCGGTTCGGGCGCAAGGCTCTCGCCAGAGGACCTCGAAGAGGTGCTATCAAGGATGATCCGAAAGATGAGTGAATAGAAAGAAAGAAACAAGGTGCATTCTTGAGCTGAGGATGAGATACTGCAAATCAAATGATCTGGTACCGGGAATGGTACTGGCAAAATCCCTTTACTCTGATAAAAACGAGTTATTGCTTGCCAGTGGTAATGAACTCACGGAAAAACTGATCAAACGCATCCGGCAACTGGAATACTCGCACGTCTGCATTGAACAGGAGGGAACCGAAGATATTATCATCGGGGATATTATAGATGAACCCCTCCTGCGGAAAGCCAGGAAGTTACTGATCGATCTTTTCGAAGGGGTTATTCACGAATCGAAAAAGCGGAGCTGTGAAAGCCACGAGGATCTCATCAAAGATCTGCAAACCAGCAATTACGTTGTACCCATTGATGGCATAAGAAAAGTGGTCGGCGAAATCGTTGACGAGATGCTGCTGAAGGATGGGACTTATTGGGATGCTATCCCCGAGGCGTTTTCGAAGCGAGTCCGCATCATCCACGGTGTTGACACTGCCATCCTCTCGATTCTGATGGGTATCTGGTACTCCTTCAGTCGCAACGAATTGGATCAACTGGGATTAGGAGCGATTCTGCACGACCTGGGTTTAGCGCTGATGCCCGATATAGCGTGGAAGAGGCGTGATGATTATAAGTCGGATGAGGTTGAGCACTATCTTAAACATCCGGAATTCGGCGCCAAACTTCTGGAAAATCATAAAGCTGCCCTACACGTAGTAATGCAATGCCTGCTGCAACATCACGAACGGCAGGATGGCGGGGGCTTTCCTCAGGGATTAAGAGGAAACCATAAGCTACCCACAAAGAAAGTTAAACGGAGCCCCGATGAGATCTTCCGCTTCGCGGAAATTATCAGCGTTGCAGATGCTTATATCAACCTCACGAACGGCACCTGGAGCGAAACAGCCCTATCCCCGGAGGATGCGCTTACCTACATGAATGAAGAGTTGTCCTCGATGCTGAATAAATCGATCATTTCTGCGCTATCCCGAATCGTCGTCCGCTTTCCTGCAGGGGTCACTGTGTCAATTGAAGAGTGCAGTAATAACCACTACGTTGGGTTTCGTGGCGTGGTCGCAAAACCGAACTTGGCGGATCCGCATAGGGCGACCGTTATTCTCATCGCCGATGCTGAAAATAGGAAAATTGAACCCATCCCAGCAGACTTCCGTGCTGAGAAAAATGCCAGAATTAGAATGATCATTTAGCCGTTTGTGGACGCGCAGTAGAAAATCGCCTGTCTGTTATCAGGAAATATAATCCGAACTGAGCCTCGAAAAAACTATTACCGGAGTGAAACCATGCCGACTCTGTTAATAATGAACGGCCCCAATTTAAATCTGTTGGGGAGGCGCGAACCCGAGATCTACGGCAGTGAAACGCTGGAGGAAATCCACAAAAGTCTGCAGAAAGCCTTTCCTGAGGTTACTTTCCAGACGTTCCAGTCGAATTCGGAAGGGGCGCTGATTGATCGGCTGCAGCAAGCGAAAGGTGAGGTTGCCGGTGTGGTTTTTAATCCCGGGGCTTATACGCACACGTCAGTGGCGCTTCACGATGCCATCAGGGCGGTCGAACTGCCGGTCATTGAGGTTCATCTTTCGCTGCCCGAGGCCAGGGAATCCTTCAGGCGTCATTCATACGTAACTCCCGCCTGCCGGGGCCGAATCGCCGGTCTGGGGCCGCTGGGTTACCACCTGGCCGTTTCGGCTCTGCTGGCTATGAGTGAGAAAAAGCCTTAAACTACGTTGCCACCGCTCACTCACTGAAGAATAAAGGAGAATCGTGTCTCCCGATATAGCGATAACGCTTCCGGGGAGTCGAGGACGGAATCCCTACCGCGTAACCGTCTTTGATCCCAACCGTGATGGAAAAGCCTGGGAAAAGGCTCTGACGGCGGCGGATAACGCCACCCTGTTTCAAACTCAATCGTTTCTGGCCTATCACCCCAAAGATCGGTTCGAAAACCATCATCTCATTTTTTGGGTGGGAGAGGAGCCCCGCGTGGTGATGACCGGGGCGATTCGCGAGGTTGACGGCCAGAGAGCTCTGCTTTCATATCCGGGGGCATCATATGGCGGTTTGACCTATCCGCCCGGTTTATCCTTCAATAATGCCGATCACCTCGTTCAGACTCTGATCCGCTACGCACGCAGCCAGGGATTCAAGCTTTTAACGCTCACGCAACCCCCGGTGATCTATTCCACCTGGCCCGGTGACATCATTACTTTTCACCTGTTGAAAAACGGCTTCCGCTATGCCAAGAGAGAGATCACCCAGGCGATACCGCTTTATTATCCCGATGGGGACGTTTTTCGCACCCTGTGCGGCAAAACCCGAACAGCGGTGCGCAAAGCCCTGAAATCCGATCTTCACGTCGAAGAGGACATCGAACTCTCCGATGCCAACCTGGAAATATTCTATCCGTTGCTCCTGGACAACCGACGTCGCCTGGGGGTCACGCCAACCCACAGTCTCGATGAGCTAAAAAGACTGCGCGATCTGGTTCCCGAAAATCTATCTCTCTCAATGGTGACGTACCAGTCCCTCCCCGTGGCCGGTATTTTGAATTTCGTCTGCAACGCCCGCGTTCTCCTAATCTTTTACGTCTGCCATGACTGGGATTACCAGGAATACCGTCCCGTCCCCCTGCTGGTCTATCATACCATGCAATGGGCATATCGGAAGGGATTTCGCTATCTCGATTTCGGCACCTCAACCCTGAACATGGAGCCGAACTGGGGTCTGATTAAGTTCAAGGAAAATTTCGGCTCGCTGGGGTACTTTCGGGATACGTTAACCTTAGAACTTTAATCCAATCAGCGGTCAGCGTTTTTGAAAGTCCTGCTAATCAATCCCCCCTTGAAGTCAGACAATCCTTCTGAACCGATCCCTTTTCCATTGGGCCTGGGTTATCTGGCTGCTTCCCTGAAACAAGCCGGGCATCAGCCGGTCATTCTGGACGCCTGTCTGGGGGACGCTCGCCGGGCAAAAGGAGAACAACTCTACAGCGTCGGTTTGAGCCAGCCGGAAATCCTCGAATTCGTCAGAAATAACGATCCAGATATTATCGGTATATCCGTACCCTTCACTTCCCGACTTAAAGCCGCAGTTGAACTCGGTATCACCCTTCGTGAAGCCCTGCCCGACACCCACTTAATCGCCGGTGGAATGCACGCCACCGTGGATCCTGAAATGTTGCTGGACCGAGGCTTTGATGCAGTGCTTTTGGGCGAAGCCGAGCAGAGCCTGATCGCTTATGTACAGGGCTTAAATGACGACCGAAAAAGTCAAGCGCTTTCAGAAGGCATCGCTTACCGGCGGGATAGGGAAGACCGCGTTCTGCCCCAGATCAGTCACATCAGCGACCTCGACGCCGTTCCTTTCCCCGCTCGTGACCTGGTACCCTTCGAAGAATATCTGAAACGCAGCGGCGGTCGCTGGATTCGACCCGGTCTG